>DASVUQ010000037.1:0-12393 GCA_036386975.1 Flavobacterium sp.
TTATCTATGCTGGGCCGCTGCCCTGTCCGCTCCCTAAATTGGTCTACAATAGCATCTTTACATTTTTGTGAAACAAATTCCGAATGGTTAAAGTAGTCGGAATGCACAGTGGCATCAATTACAAAAGTTTGATTGGCATTGATCAACTTCGACCAGTTCACGCCTGTAATTCCTTTATACAATGATTGTTCATCTCTGGCTTTAAAAGAATAAATAGGCTTCAAAATCTTTAAGGCTGTCCGAAGTGCCAGATTGGCTTTATACATAAAACCCGTATCTCCTTTAAAACTCACCATTCTTATACCTTGTTCCACATCCTGCGCACCAAGTATTTGTAATTCTTTTGCCAAAATTTCTTCAAAACCAAAAAAGGTTTTAGCAATCATTCTAAAATTATTTTCCATAACAAAATCAGGTATTCAGTGCAAAAATACATTAAATTTGCAGTCCTAATCAATGAATATGCAAAAAGAAGTTAATAATTGGTTTGCCTCCTGGTTTGATACCCCCTATTATCACATTCTTTATAAAGATCGTAACCATACTGAAGCACAGTTGTTCATGGATAATATCACCAATTATCTGAATCTTCCTGAAGGAGCAAAAATCCTGGACCTGGCATGTGGCAAAGGCCGGCATTCTATTTACTTAAATAAGCTCGGATTTCATGTTACGGGTGCTGATTTATCCGAAAACAGTATTACAGAAGCTAAAAAATCAGAAAATCAAACATTACATTTCGTCGAACATGACATGCGTAAGCCTTTTGATGAAAAATTTGATGCGATCTTTAATTTGTTTACTAGTTTTGGTTATTTCGAAAATGAAGCAGATAACCTTACCACTTTAATAGCCATAAAAGACAGTTTATCCGAATACGGTTTTGCTGTAATTGATTTTATGAATGTAGATTATGTTATTCCAAACCTTATTCCTAATGAAGTCAAAACCGTCGAAGGTATCGATTTTCATATTAAACGTTTTTACATAGAGGATTATATTTATAAAGAAATTGATTTTGAACAGAATGGTAAAAAATTTCATTTTACTGAAAAGGTAAGGGCTTTTACACTAGCGGATTTTGAGGAAATGATGGAAAAAGCAGGAATCTTTCTTTTAGATATTTTTGGTGATTATAAACTAAAGAAATTCCATAAAACAGAAAGCGAAAGATTAATCATGATTTTTAAATAATGAATTTATTATTACCTCTAGTTTCTGTTTTATTGGGTTATATTATTGCTTTGATTATCAAGCCCACCAAGAAAAAAAACTTAAAACTTTTATTGGCATTTAGCGGTTCGTTTTTGTTGTCATTAACCGTTATCCATCTTCTTCCAGAAGTTTATGAAATAAATAATCCCAATACAGGCATTTTTATTATGCTCGGGATTTTATTTCAGATTATACTCGAATTCTTTTCAAAAGGAGCAGAACACGGGCATGTGCACCATCATGATCAGATGCAAAAAATGCCATGGTTGCTGTTTATAAGTTTATCGCTGCATGCATTTCTGGAGGGTTTTCCTGTGAGCCATCATAATGATTTGGCACTAGGTATTGCCATTCACCATTTTCCTATTGCTATCATCCTGACCACTTTTTTTTTAAATACCAGTCTGGATAAAAAAGTTATTTTCATGTTTATGATCAGTTTTGCTGTAATGACACCATCAGGCACATTAGTATCTGATTTTTTTCCGCTGCTTAATCATTATTATACTGAAATTACTGCTGTTGTCATTGGAATGTTGTTCCATATTTCTTCAACGATTATTTTCGAAAGCAGTGAAGGGCATAAATTCAACATTGCTAAAGTTTCAATGATCCTTTTCGGGATAGTATTGGCTTACTTTTTATAAAGGGTAGAAGAAATGTTTGTAACTTTGATACTTTCAAAATTGTATTCAACAAATGAGCTTTACCAAAACTACTGAACAGCCGTCTAAATACGAACATTTAGAGAAAATGGCGGTAGCCGATTTGTTATTCAACATTAATCAGGAAGATAAAACAGTTCCTTTTGCTGTAGAAAAAGCGTTGCCGCAAATTGAGCGCCTGGTCACAGCCACAGTTGATAAATTAAAAAGCGGTGGACGTATTTTTTATATAGGCGCAGGTACTTCAGGTCGATTGGGTATTGTAGATGCTTCAGAGTGCCCCCCTACTTTTGGTGTGCCATTTGATTTAGTAAATGGAATTATCGCAGGTGGCGACCAGGCCATTCGCAAGGCCGTAGAAAATGCCGAAGATAATGCCACCCAGGCATGGATTGATCTTACTGAATACAAAATTAATACTAATGATGTAGTTATAGGCATTGCAGCTTCCGGTACGACACCTTATGTTATCGGTGGCCTGGAAAAATGCAATGAGAATAATATCCTTACAGGCTGTATTACCTGTAACGAAGGAAGCCCGTTGTCAAAAACGGCACGGTTCCCTGTAGAAGTTGTTGTTGGGCCAGAGTTTGTTACTGGAAGCTCCAGGATGAAGGCCGGAACAGCACAGAAACTGGTCCTGAATATGATTTCTACCACTGCCATGATACAACTAGGCAAAGTAAAAGGCAACAAAATGGTAGACATGCAGCTCAGCAATGATAAACTCGTAGACCGTGGTGTAAAAATGATTATGGGCGAAATTAATGTGAGTTATGAAGAAGCTTCTAATTTATTAAAAACGTACGGAAGTGTTAGAAAAGCAGTGGATAATTATAACAATAATTAATAAACAGAATATGGCTACCAATAAAATTATTTTAAACAGAGGAATGAAATATTTAGTATGGGCTTTGCCTGCTGTATTTATTGGTCCTGCCATAATTCATTTTGCATTTATAAATAAACAACAATCCTTGTACCTGTTAGTTTTAGGTATTGGTATTACTGTTGCTATTACCGGGATTATTTTAACTTTTAAAGGAATACTAACATTGGTTAAAAGCCTTTTTGAAAAGTAATGGAAGATTTGATCCATATTAACAAGACCTTTAATAAAACTGTTTTTAGCAATGCTACAATAAACAATCGTGAATTTGACTCTTGTATATTTAAAAACTGTGACTTCTCGAACAGTGATTTTTCTAAAAGTACTTTTCTGGATTGTGAATTTATAGATTGCAATCTGGGCATGGTAAAATTATCCGGTACCAGTTTAAAAAATGTCCGGTTTCAAACCTGTAAGTTACTCGGTATTTTATTTCATGAATGCGATGATTTTCTTTTTGAAGTTCATTTTCAAAACTGTATATTAGATTATGCATCATTTTCTAATAAAAAAATGACTAAAACCAAGTTTGACTCGTGCTCAATAAAAGAAGTTAATTTTAGCAACAGCAATCTTACCAATGCCGTCTTTCACAACTGTGACCTGGACCGGGCAGTTTTTAACGAAACACAATTGGCAGGAGTAGATTTTAGAAGTGCTTATAATTTTAAAATTGACCCTGAATTTAATCCCATGAAAAAAGCAAAATTTTCCGGTCAGGGCATTATCGGCCTATTAGATAAGTATGATATTAAAATAGAATAACTATGGAAGCCAACGTAAAATACCTTGAAAGTATCAAAAAACAATTCTTGTATTATAAATCTCTTGGAGAAAAAACGTTCGACCAGCTGGAACCACATCAATTATTTGTTTCAGCAAATGAAAACACGAATAGTATTGCCGTGGTTGTAAAACATCTTGCAGGAAATATGATATCAAGATGGACCGATTTTTTAACGACAGATGGTGAAAAAGAATGGCGCAACCGCGATGAAGAATTTAATGAATCTGTATTAACAAAAGAGGAACTTTTATCATTATGGAAGAAAGGATGGGATGCTTTTTTTAATGCTATCGATAGTTTAAAACCGGAACAACTTTTAGAAATAATATACATCCGGAATGAAGGCCACACGGTAATGGAAGCGATCAACAGGCAACTGGCACATTATCCTTATCATATAGGCCAGATTGTTTTTTATGGCAAACTGTTAAAAGAAGGTGAATGGACAAGCCTCTCTATACCAAAAAATAATTCTAACAATTATAATGCAGAAAAATTTTCGAAAGAAAAAAGTATAAAGCATTTTACAGATGATATAAACAAATAAAAAACAATCATCAATATCTTCGCTAATGAAAAAAATAGTAATATCTGTATTTTTAATCTCCCTTTTATCTTCTTGTTATCAGCAGGAACGCAACTGCAAAGATTTCAAGACAGGAAAATTTGAGTTTAATTACGCTGTAGGCGGAAAGAAGAAAACAACTGTTTTTGAAAGAAAAGAAAATATGGAAATTGAAACTTTTGAAGGAAAAACAGATACATCAACCATTCGCTGGATCAATGATTGTGAATATATTTTGCAGAAAAAACATCCTAAAAACATGCAGGAGAAAAAAGCAATTAGCATGAAAATCCTATCTACTTCAAAAAATTCATATACCTTTGAATTCGGAATGGTAGGCAGCAACAAAAAACAAACCGGAACAGTAAATAAAATCAACTAAATGGAAATTTTTTTAAATCCCAGTGCATGGATTGCATTATTAACCCTGACTTTTTTAGAAATTGTATTAGGAATCGATAATATCATTTTTATATCTATAGCTACAGGAAAATTACCCGAAGCACAACGAAAACGGGCCACAAAAATAGGGATGTTTTTAGCCATGTTTATGCGTATTGTATTATTATTCGGGATAAGCTTATTAATAGCTATGAAAAAGCCTTGGTTTTCATTTGATTATGATTGGTTCTCGGCCCAGGTTTCAGGACAAAGTATCATTCTGTTTGCAGGAGGACTATTCCTTTTATATAAAAGTACTAATGAAATACGCGAAAAAGTAGACGAGAAAGGCATGGAAGAACAAGAGTTAAAAAGGGTTGCCACAAAATCGTTTGGTAATGTCCTCTTTCAAATTATTCTTATTGATATGGTTTTTTCATTCGATAGTATATTAACCGCAGTTGGTATGACTAATGGTGTCCCCGGGGCACTGTATATTATGATTACTGCTGTTGTTGTTTCGGTCCTGGTTATGATGCAGTTTGCGGTCCAGATCGGTACATTCGTAAACAAACATCCTTCGATCCAGATTTTAGCACTTACCTTTTTAGTCCTGATAGGTTTTATGTTAATTACCGAAGCAGCACATTTGGCAAATGCTTCTTTCTTTGGCAATGAAGTAGCAACAATTCCAAAAGGCTATTTGTATTTTGCTATTTTTTTCTCTCTTTCAGTAGAAATGCTGAATATGAAAATGAGTAAAAATAAAAGTGAATAATTTATAATTAATGATATTGCACCAGCCGTTTATTATTAAACGGCTTTTTTATTATCCTGTTGTTTACAATAACTTAACCATTTTACATTCAGTTGACATTATGTTTACATTTTTATCATTTTTTAGATAAATTCAGTTAACCATAATTAGGTTTTGATAGTATAAGTTTGTCTCCAAACAACAAACACATATTATTATATTATGAAAATTCCTTACATTACATCTTTTGCTGGGATAGCTTTTCTTGCGCTATCCATTGTAAGCTGCCAGAATGATAAAAATTCTGACAATGAAACCCCGGTTAATTCAGCTATTAATTTTACATCAAATTCAGCAGTTCCGCCTCTTGCAGTAGCTAAAGAAGGTTTTGAGGATCTACAAATATCAACTTTGATAAGTAGTCCGGACGTATTGTCACAATCTCCTAATTTTGTATTTGGAGCACAACCTGATGGTGGCGGGCTTATGAAAGATCCTAATAGCGATGGCTATATTATGATTACCAACCATGAGATTTTAAGGTCCGTATCCAGGGTATATCTTGATAAAACATTTAAGCCTGTAAAAGGGGAATATATTGTTGACGGTATTGGTGGAATCACAAGGCTATGTTCCGCTACATTAGCAACTCCCGCTATACATGGGTTTGGACCACTATTTTTAACTGCAGGAGAAAGTGGTCAGGAAAGCATGGTACATGGTATTAGTCCTTTTGATTTAGTAAGTGAAAAAAGCAGAACCGACAGAGTACTTCCTGCATTAGGAAAAGCCAGTATGGAAAATGCAGTACCTTTACCAAAGGGAGCATATAATGGTAAAACAGTAATCTTAATAGGAGAAGATCAATCCTACGCTACTTCACACGCGAGTGCAGGACAGTTAATAATGTATATGAGCAATGCGATTGGTGATTTATCTAACGGAAAGTTATATGCCTTAAAAAGAAACGATAACAATCAGGTAGAGACTTCAATGACTATAGGCAGCTCGTTTGATGTATCTTTTGTTGAAATTCCGAATGCTAAAAATTTAACTGGTGCACAAATCAATACAACTGTAAATGATTTAGGTGCTATTCGCTTTTCCAGGGTTGAAGATGTAGATTACAGAAAAGGATCCGATAGAAATAACAGGGAAATTTATTTTACTGCTACAGGCCAGGCTTCTAATAATGCTCCGGTTGAAGGATATACTATGTGGGGCAGGATCTACAAATTAGTGTTGAATGATAATAATCCGTTACAGGGCAGGTTAGAAGTAGTTGTTGATGGTGATACTACACCCGGAACCGGTATTATTAATCCCGATAATCTTTGTGTAACAGAAAATTATGTTTATATCCAGGAAGACGGTGATAGTTACTATGCAGCAGCACAACATGATTCGTATATCTGGCAATATGCCATAGCAACAAAAAATAACAGGCCATGGCTAACGATGAACCATAAACGTAACGATCCTACCTGGAACAGTACGTATAACCAAACCAACGAAATGCGTTTTGGAAGCTGGGAATATGGTGCCATGGAAGATATCTCTGATATTATTGGTGTACCGAATACTTTTATAGTAAATATTCACCCCCATACCTGGCAAAATAATGCTTTTTTTGATGCTGACGGAAGTGGTACAAATACCAACAGAGAAGGTGGCCAGACTATTATCATCAGAAACGTACAAAAGTAAATCTTAAATAACAATATACAAACAACCCTGAAAAATGGGTTGTTTTTTGTTTAATAATATAATCCAATAATTAAAGATGCTGAAAACCAGGATTTATAGTTGTATTTTTTATGTATTAATATATAGTTGTATGATGACAGGCTGCAAAAAAGAGCAGGCAGGCACCTCCATACAACAGGGATTACAAATTGATCTTGAGAAATTGCTACTCCATATTAATGAATTTCAGACTGTTGTTATAAAAGGTACTACAGAGACTGTATTACAGCAGCAATTTGCAAAATGCAGGCTCTCTTACAAGAAAGTAGAATGGGCCATAGCCTATTTTGTTCCTGCAACAGACCGGTTTATTAACGGGCCTGCACTGGATGAACTCGAAGTAGAAGAAAACAAGTTTTTGCCCCCAAATGGTTTTCAGGTTATGGAAGAATTGCTTTTTCCTAAATACACTACAGCATCAAAACCGGAGCTGGTTAGGGAAATAGCCATTTTAAAGGCTAATGTTCAACAGGTACAACAGCACTTAAGTGTCATAACTATTAGCCCAGATTATGTAATGGATGCGCTGCGTATGGAAGTCTATCGGATTATTTCTCTAGGTATTACCGGGTTTGATTCTCCTGTTGCTTTTTTATCTGTCAATGAAGCCGCTTCAGGCCTTGATGCTATAGCCGATGTTATTCCGAGGCTAACTATGGAAAATCAGGATGGAATAGCAATCAAAAATAAGATTTTACAACTGATTGCTAAAAGCAAAATGTACTGCAAATCGAACAGCGATTTCAATACTTTTAACCGTGCCGTATTTATCAAAGACTACTTAAATCCGTTAAGTGGCCTGCTGCATGATTTTCAAAAAAAGAATAAAATTCCAAACGTAGATAAAAGCAATGTATTATATCCTGAAGCTAAAGGGTATTTTGAAAAGAATATTTTCAATGTCAATGCTTTTATTCCGTCGAAAGAATATGTTTATACAGAAGAAAAAGCGGCCTTAGGAAAAGAATTATTTTATGAAAATGCATTCTCCAAAAACAATAATAGAAGTTGTGCCTCCTGCCACAATCCTGAAAAAGCATTTACTGATGGTTTAAAAACCAATATGTCTTTAACCGGTAGCAACCTTGCACGCAATACCCCTACCCTTGCTTATGCTTCGCTTCAGAATGCACAATTCTGGGATATGAGGCAGATCGACCTTGAGAAACAAAGCATGGATGTAATAAAGAATAAAGATGAAATGCACGGGTCTTTACAAACTATTATTCCTGTAATCCGCCAAAATACAAAGTATAAAAAATTATTTGACTCGGCTTTTCCAGGTACAAAAGCAGTTCAGGAATGGCAAATACAGAATGCTATCGCCAGTTATATCCGCTCCCTTAATGCATTTGATTCCAGATTTGACGGTTATATGAGAAATGAAAATACATTATCAGAAGTTGAATTGTTAGGATTTAATCTTTTTGCCGGTAAAGCAAAATGTGCTACGTGCCATTTTATTCCGTTGTTTAACGGCACCGTCCCTCCTGGTTTTAGTAAAACAGAACAGGAAGTTATAGGTACTCCTACAGATAAAAAAGGGACTGCAATAAGTAGCGATCCCGGCAGGTATTCTCAATATAAAATGCCACAGTTGCTACATGCTTTTAAAACACCTACACTTCGAAACATAGCTATGACAGGCCCGTATATGCATAACGGCGTATTTACAACATTAGAAGAAGTAGTTGATTTTTATAATAAAGGCGGTGGTACCGGATTGGGTTTAACTGTAGATAATCAAACTTTGCCGTCAGATCAGCTGAATTTAACGAAAAAGGAACAGCAAGCATTAATCGCATTTATGAGGGCGTTAACAGATAAAAATTATACAAAATAATAAGTTGTCGTTTGACGATTTTATTTTGTATATCTGTTGTTTTAATCATAGAATTCAATCTTATACTAACCGTTACGACAGCATATTGAGCTATAGGGGTTGACGATATGATAAATTTTTAGTACTAAGTTTATTAAAACTGAAAATGTTTGTTTCAGAAAAAATTTTTATAAAAGCACATCAGCCACAATATTGTTAAACAAATATTAGCTTTAGCTATTTTAGTCAGTTTTAGCTTTTTTCTTATTACGCTTTTCCTCGTCTTTACTAATTTTTTTGATCAAGTCTATTGGGATTATATTTAACTCATCTGTTTTACAATTCCATACATTTAAATATCTTTTTGAAACAACATGATGTGTTTTCCATTTTGCAAATTTTTCATAAAGCATCAAAGTGCAAATATCAGTAGCAGTTATAAAATCTCCTGTTTCTGGTAAATGTGAATGAATTGTTGCCTCAACTTCATTTCCTTCTTCTACTTTTGCACCATACTCAATTGGAATAATATTTTTATGAAGTTGCTTTTTTAAGGTTAATTTATTTTCCTTGTTGAATGTCAATAAATAATCATTACCAAAAACCACAACCCCATTATTTTTTGGTCCCGTCAAAATATAAACCCTCTTTCTATTTTCATTGATAAGGGGGATTAAATTCAATTTTGTGTTATTATATGTCTTAAATAATGTGTCAGATTGTATTTCAAATAAAGCGAGCTTCCTGATTTCATAAAGGTCATTTTCTATTTTTGTAAAATCCCTTTCTGTTAAATCTATTTTTGCCGTTTTTACATTATATGTAGTATCAAACGATATTGTACCAATTACTCTTGGGTTCTCGGTTTTTGAAAAAAATATACATTTTGGTACTTCATTATCAGTGTAAGAAAAGTAACCTCCAACATTTTCTCTTTGTTTATAGCTTTCTAAAAACAAATCTGTTCCATACCAAGAAGCTATTTCAGATTTATATAAAAGTTTTCCTTCCGTAACTATTGATTGTACTTTTTGAGATAAATTTTTCTGTCCGAAAACAGCTAAATTTAGAAGCATCAATATTAATGTAAGTACTTTGTTCATTTATACATTATCGTTTATAGTTACAGCTAGCAGTTTGTTTCTTGCAATATAATAGATTTTTAGCACTATAATTCCTGTTTTAAAGTATTTCAAATGTAAGTTAAACTATCATAGATGATCAAAAAACTTTTAATTTATTATAAATTTGCTACCTATATGAATATAATTTCATTGTATTAACCGCTTTTCAGCAAATGCATTTTATAAATGTAGCATAATAATTTAAAATGTTTTATAAACTTTTTCAGAGGAAGCCTTATAAGCTTAACAGCTCCTTTTCATTACTCCAAACTCAATGTCACCTGTCCGTCATCATTGGTTTCCGTAGTTATTCCGCCTAAAATTATTTCTTCTTTATTCACTTCAATATCTTCGGGCTGTATTTCTTCCGGTTCATCAAACGGTAAAGGTTCCAGTAAATTAACCTGTTTTAGTTTATCAGCTGTTAGTTGCTTGCCTAATGCTTTAATGCCTTTTACGGCAATAAACTGCTCCATATCAATAACAAGGTTTTCTTTTTGTACGCCCTTTACTTTCGCAAACACCACTTCTGCCACCGGGCGCCAGTCGGTAGAGACAATTTCCAACTGCGATTTTTCATGCTCAGTAATAAAAATTTCTTCTTTATTTTCATTTTCTACTAAAAAACGCTTTATGTAATACCGTTCTTTTTCACCATCATAATATATGGTAGAGATCGGTTTTTTAGGATGCCATTTTTCCAGTACAATCATATCCTGGTCAAAATGAGTGGTCAGTTCCGGGATAATTGTTTTTAATTTTCCTGATTGATTAATGATGAGTATTCTGTCATTAGGCCTGAATTCTCCCAGCAACTCCCCTCTTGCGTCTACGTTTAGCCGCTGTACGGTATCATCAAACCATACTTTCCTCGGACGAAGTGTAGAAATCCCTTTTTCTTTGAGTTCAATTTTTTTGATTGGGTATTTGGTTACTACATTCCCTTTAGAAGCCCTGCCTTTAATCGCAACATCTGTAAAATCAAGGTCCCATTTTAATTTTTTGACACTTCCTACCTGACGCAACAAAATAGTAATTACTTCGGCTTCGCCATTGGGATTGGATGAAAAATACAACACCTGCGAACCCGGCTTTTCCTGCGACATATCATAAAACTTATCTCTCGTAATACCCGAAACATTAAAACGTTTGATAAAAGAAGCCCCTGATTTTCCGTCACGATAAATCATGTTATAAATCGTGCGTTTGTCATTTTTGTCAAAAACAGCAATATGAATGATATCTTTTCCGATGAATTTTTTTTCATCTACCCTTGTTACCATCATTTTTCCATCACGTAAAAACACAATAACATCATCAATATCAGAACAATCGGCAACGTATTCATCTTTTTTAAGCCCAGTCCCTATAAAACCTTCTTCTTTGTTGACATACAGTTTCGTATTACGCAATACTACTTTTGTAGCTTCAATGGTATCAAAGTTACGTAACTCTGTCTGGCGTTCCCGGCCTTTACCGTATTTGTCTTTTAGTTTCTGAAAGAAATCAACCGTAAAGTTTATGATATGTTCCAGGTTGTGTTTTACTTTTTCAATCTCTCCTTCTAAAGCTTCGATTTTTTCCTGTGCTTTATTACTGTCATATTTAGAAATACGCATGATACGGATATCAAGCAAACGTAAAATATCCTCTTCCGTAACGGCACGTTTCAGGTTTTGTACAAAAGGCTTTAAACCCTCATCGACTGCCGCAATTACGCCATCCCTTGTAGTTTCTTCTTCAATTAAGCGGTATATCTTATTTTCAATAAAAATACGTTCCAGTGAGAGGAAATGCCAGTTTTCCTGAAGCTCTCCCAGCTGGATTTCCAGTTCGCGTTTTAGTAAAGTAACCGTCCTGTTGGTCGAAATTTTCAGCATATCGGAAACACCAATAAACAAAGGCTTATTGTTTTCGATCACACAACCTAAAGGCGCGACTGAAGTTTCGCAAGCTGTAAAAGCATATAGAGCATCAATCATTTTATCCGGGGAAACACCTGGATATAAATGAATTAGAATCTCTACCTCTGCTGCGGTATTGTCTTCAATTTTTTTGACTTTGATTTTTCCTTTTTCATTTGCTTTCAGTATACTATCAATCAGTGTTGAAGTATTGGTAGAAAACGGAATCTGGGTCACTACTAAAGTCTGTTTGTCCAGCTGGGCAATTTTAGCACGTACCCGTACACGCCCACCGCGCATCCCATCATTATAATTGGAAACATCTGCAATCCCTGCTGTTGGAAAATCGGGGTATAAAGTAAAAGGTTTGCCTTTTAATATTTTAATAGAAGCGTCTATTAATTCATTAAAGTTATGTGGCAATACTTTGGTAGAAAGGCCTACCGCAATACCTTCAGCACCTTGTGCCAGCAACAACGGGAATTTTACCGGAAGGTTAATAGGTTCACTTTTCCGCCCGTCATATGATGCCTGCCAT
>DASVUQ010000038.1:0-7332 GCA_036386975.1 Flavobacterium sp.
GACCTCTCTTAGCTACGAAAGATTGACCGGCATTACTGAAAAAGGTAGCGACAATACCAAAAGCTACAACCCAACCGTTTTTACTTACGAAAATACCATGGAGGCTGTAACCTATTTACCCCCTGTTGTAGCGGACTTATCGATAGGAAATATCAGATCAACTAACGCGGCAACTGTTTCCGGTGATTTCAATGGCGATGGCAGTATAGACTTTTTACTATACCCTACTACAGGGCCCAATGCCAAAAGTAAGTATTGGTTGTTTGACCGGTTAAACAATCAATACATCAACCTGGGCTGGGAACATAACGTAGGCGCGTTTGGAGAAATCTTCCCGGTATCGTGGTTAACCTGGAACGGAAAATTATTACCAGAACAAGGCTGGTGTGTAGTCAAACAAAATGCCACCAGCAATGTGACTTCTTTCCAGACCTATTCCACCGGGTCTGCCAGCCCTATCTATGCACAGGGGCTTAAAGAATATGTTTTTCCTAAACATATTGTCAGTTATTATAATCCTAATCAATGTTGTTCCCTCTGCCCTGAACCTGATCCTCTGGCAGGACAAACCAACAATCAGGACGGAACCGCTACACCCGGTCCGATACGGCCTCTGCCGAGAGAGCCGAGAGATGGGGAGGGATATGAGGTATATTTTG
The DNA here is from genome assembly GCA_036386975.1 of Flavobacterium sp. Classification (GTDB taxonomy): domain Bacteria; phylum Bacteroidota; class Bacteroidia; order Flavobacteriales; family Flavobacteriaceae; genus Flavobacterium. The sequence goes on from DASVUQ010000038.1 coordinate 660, forward strand.
AGTTAAACATCCCTAAACGACATATTAGCGGCGATTTTAATGGGGATGGCTTAACCGATGTGGCAGTTATTAATAAATCGATTTCTTATACCGAGACGTATAACTGTCAAAATTATCACCAGACCTATTCCGGCGGTAAAACCTATTTTGTAAACCTGGACAGGCGGCTGACCAGTAATTTTGTAAATGAGGCCGGCTTTTTAGCCGTAACGGACGACAGTAAGATCTTAGTGGCCGATTATAATGGCGATGGTAAAGAAGATATTTATGTATTTGACACCAATTATGTAAAAATATATACACTAACGCAGGACAAGCAATTTGTCAATATCTATTATTCACCACGTGATAATGATATTGTAACCACAATGCCTATGCTCCTTGGCGATTACAACGGCGACGGGAAAATGGATTTTATGACCGTAGCAAGCGGGACGTCACGATGGATAAAGTATTTAGCTACGGGCAATGGGTTTACCAAAGTAAACGTAGCCTCTGGATTTTTTTACCTTTCCAGTGACCCCCTTAATGGTTATAATTATATAGCCACGGATTTTGATAATGACGGAAAAACAGATATTGTAGTAGCGGTTTGCAGGAGAAATGCAAACAATACATCCGGAAGCATAGATGTTTTCTTCCGTGCTAATCAAGGCGACAGCTTTAATACTAAAAGTACCCAGACCAGCGGCCAGCAACCTGCTATTAATCAATATGCAATACCTATTTTTTTAACCTCAAACAGAGTCAATAAAAAAGTAGAAGTAGCATTTATAAGTAATAATAAAATCCATCATTTTCAATCGTCCAAAGATATGAACAAGGAAAAATTACTTAAACAAATTACCTACGGCAACGGGGCTAGCGAACATATATCCTATCAGTCTTTAGACCCGGATTCCCGACAAGACGGTAACACGGTATACACCAATAGCAATTATACTGAAAACTATCCTAATACAGATATTAGCATTGCACCTACATTACAGGTAGTAACAAAAATAGAAGTACAAACAAACAATGTTTATAAAAAAAGGCTTTTTTCTTATCATGGCGGGGTTTCTAACCTTGAAGGCCTGGGTTTTATGGGGTTTAGGACTACTATGGAAACCAATTGGCATAATGATGATGAACCCATAATTACTTCTGTTTCCCGATATGATATTGCAAGAAGGAGCGTACTTACAGAACGCTTTAATATCTTAAACCTGTATTTTGACAGCCCCCCCAATTATACCCCGACAAATTTTATAACCAAAACTACCATGGCCTACACCCATGAGTTGCTGCCCAATAAAGTCTTTAAAATAAAAAATACAGCCTCTACTTCAATAAATGCATTAGAAAATACTACTACTGAGGTTACAACGGATTATGATGTGTATAATAACCCCGTAACGTCTACAACTATTACAAAAAACGCAGGTGTAACAGAACAGACAAAGCTGGAAAATGTGGTATATGAGAACCAGGCATCAGGACCGGGATATTATATCGGGCGGCCTGTAAACAAAACCACATCGGTAACGCATAATGGCGATACCATGACCGATGAAATGGTTTTTACGTATAATGCATCCCACCTGGTAGAGCGCGTCCGGATGAAAGGGCACAATACCGATTACCTGACAGAAGATAACGGGTATGACCCGTTTGGGAACTTAACCTCAAAAACAGTCACCGCTACGGGATTAGCACCAAGGGTTAAGAGTTTTACTTATGATAATTCCGGAAGGTTTTTAATTTCCAGTACCGACTTTGAAGGGCTCGTTACTTCTTATACTTACGATACAAATCATGGGTACCTGATGTCACAGACATCACCATCCAACCCGGGCTTTGCTTTAACCACATCCTACGGGTATGATGTTTGGGGCAAAACAATAAGAATTACAGATTACCTGGGCAAGAATATAAATTATGTATATAACAATAATAACACCAATGGTACTTCCTCCATTTTTAGTACAGGGGATGACGGAAGTTATAAGGAAGGATACTATGACCAGTTAGGAAGAAATGACAAAACAGGCGTAAAGAACAGTAACGGAGAGGTAACTTATAGTACCACAATATATGATATTTATGACAGGCCTGTAAGGATAAGCGAACCTTTTACCGGAAGCAGCCCCCAACAATGGAATGAAACTACGTATGATACTTATGGCAGGCAAAGTAATGTAAGGGCATACACCGGGCAAACTACCACCATTGCTTATAATGGATTGACGACAACAGTACACGATGGTTTTGACACTAAGGTTACCACAGAAAACGCGATCGGTAATGTCGTTTCTGCCACTGACGGCGGAGGCACGATAGCTTATCAGTATTTTGCCAACGGTAACCTAAAACAATCTAATACCGGAGGTGCAATAGTTGCGATCGAACAAGATGGCTGGGGCAGGAAAACAAGGCTTACCGACCCATCGGCAGGTACTTATACTTACGAATACAACGCATTAGGGGAACTGACCAAAGAAACCACGCCCAAAGGGAATACTACGTATGTAATAGATAATTTTGGAAAGGTTACCGAAAAAACTATTTCAGGAACAGCAGGCGGCGCTACTACGCCACAGTCTACAACTACATTTACGTATCATCCGACCTCAAAGCTACTGACCAACACCCGGTATGATGATTTTACTAACCCGCCTTCCACCCTCTATCATTATTATTATTATCTTTATGACAACTACAACAGGTTGATAACAACCCATGAAGAAGGCCCTAATGCCATTTATGAGAAAAGAACTCTTTTTGATGCTTTTGGCAGGCCGGAAAAGGAGCTGTACTCTGCAAATAGTCTCGAAGCGGACCAATGGTCCGATAAATGGGTCAGGAACACCTATAGAAATGGCTACCACTGGCAAATCCTTGATGATGCTACCGGCCAGCTATTATGGCAGGCCAATACGGTAAACGAGCGGGGACAATTGACCGGTGCCAGCTACGGTAACGGGATTACAGTAACCAATACCTACGACCAATATGGTTTTCCTGCCCGGTCCAGGCATGATAAAACGGCTGCTGTAAATGTAATGACCCTGAATACCACCTTTGAACCGCTAAGGGGCAACCTGACCAGCCGGTACAACAGCCTGTTTAATAAAACCGAAACCTTTCAGTACGATACCCTCGACCGGTTAACCTCTTTTACCAATGCCAAAGGGCAGCAGGAACAACAGGCCTATAACAATAACGGTACCATACAAAGCAACAGTACCGGAAATTACAGCTACTCCAACACACAAAAACCACACCGGAACACTTCTGTGAGTTTATCTGCAGAAGCCAAAGCCTATTACCAACAAAGGGAAGGGGTGTTTTTTGATACGATGGAAACTAAAAACGGATGGGAAACAGGGGACCCATCCATATTTAGCTTTGATGATACCTTTTCGCATTCGGGTGGTGTTTCTTTAAAAATCAACAATCCATCGGCTGCAGAAAAATATATCCATTCCGAGGTATGGGTGCCCATCAATAATGCCGTAGCGACGGAATATACCTATTCTGCCTGGGTATATAGCAATGCGCCTGAAACACAATTGTTTTTGTTTATGAAAGACGGGGCAGGCCAGATTACACAGGTAGATAATATTGGAAACAATACAGTAAACCAATGGACCTACGTTACCAAAACAGTATTGGTGCCGGCCAGCATCAAAAGATTAAACCTCCGGTTAGATAATAATGAACAGGGAATAGTCTGGTTCGACGATGTAAAAATAAGAAAGACCCAAAACCCGGTAGCCCCCGACACACAAAGGAGCCTCGACATTACCTATAACGCGTTTAAAAGCCCGGTAGAAATTATAGAACCAGGATGCGACCGTATTAGCTTTGATTATAATATGGCCAATGCCAGGAGCACGATGTATTACGGTGGGCTACAGGAAGACAAAAGGTTACGCCCGTTACGCAAGCATTATTCTATTGACGGCAGTATGGAAATAAAACACAATACCCAAACCGGCGAAACCGAATTTATTACCTATATTGGTGGCGATGGTTATAGCGCGCCGGTAGTGTTAAAAAGCAACGGCACTACACAGGAATACCTGTATCTGCACCGAGACTACCAGGGCACTATACTGGCGATTACCAACCAGGCCGGGGATATTGTAGAAAAGCGGCTGTTTGATGCCTGGGGTGCTGTCGTAAAAATACAGGACGGTGCAGGCAACACGCTATCGGGGTTTGTGGTTCTGGACAGGGGCTATACAGGGCATGAACATTTACAGGGCGTGAACCTGATACACATGAACGCGCGTTTGTACGACCCGGTACTGCACCGGTTCCTGCAACCCGACAATTTTATCCAGGACCCGTACAATACGCAAAACTATAACCGCTATGGGTATGTAATGAACAACCCGTTAAAGTATACGGATCCAAGCGGCGAGGAATATAATAATGGCGAAGGCGGGGGCTCGGGTATTTGGAAATCGTTAATAGCTGCCGGGATTGTTTCAATAGGAAAAAACTGGGACAAGCTACGTATAAAAGAATGGGCCAATAGGAACATAGGCTTCCGCCAGTTTGGCGATGGGGTAAAGAGTATCGTTAAGTCCTGGAGTAACGGCATACGTTCTATTGGCAGGGGCATCAGAAGGTTGTTTGGAGAACGTAAAAGATATGAAAGGCCTGCCTATGTACCACTACCACCCACACCGGCAATATCGAACCATCAGTTATCAAGTGGCTGGCAAAATGAAGGGTTTGGAAGTAGTGAGCTTGCGATGCAGCAGATTGACCCACCAGTAAAAATGAAACCTGCATCTGCTTATGATTATTCGCAAGATGAAATTTCGGGAAAGTTTACTGATGATTGGAATTATATTCTACATGGTGATAATGGAAATCCATTTTCAAGATATGGAGAAATATTTTCACGTGATTGGGGAATGTCTTCTACTGGTGACAAAGCTAATTTAGTTTTATCTGCAACTCCATTAGCATTTGTAAGAGTTGGAAGTTTGGGTCTTAAAACAGTATCATTCGGCAGAAACGCAAATCAAACATACCATGCTTTTAGACATGTCGATGATCTGGGTTTAAGTAGAAAAGTAGTGATCAATGCTATTGGAAAACATTTGCCCTCAGTTATATCTAAAGTTAAAGTGGGGCAACCTTTGAATGTTATTACAAAAATCAATAATACTCGAATACAATACACGGTTTACAAGTTAGGTAATAGTTATAATATAGGTAGAATACATGCAGCGTTTTAGAAACATATATGATTCAGAATTAAAGATTTTAAAAGATTTGATTAACCTTTCAAATATTGAATTTGAACTTCCAGATCCTTTAGTAAACATATCGGGTGACGAAGGCTTATACAGTATAATTTTTTCAAATAAAATAACAAAAAATGAGAAAAGAATTTTTGGAAAAAAAATTAGCGAGGTCATTTTTAAGGATTATGATGGCATTGATGTAATTGCTTCATTATATACTGATACTAATGATGAACTATATGAAATTGATTTTTGGAAAGTTGATTACACCACTATAAGATGCTTAGATAAATAATAAAACAAACCAGAGCCGGCAAATAGAATCACCGCCCACACCGGCCATATCGAACCATCAGTTATCGGGCGGCTGGCAAAATGAAGGGTTCCAGAGTAATGGAATGAATCTTTTTGGGCATAATTCTTTTGATATGAATGTATATGATTACACTAATAATGGAGAAATTTTTAAAAGTCAAAAAGAATTGGAAAATTATGTAAATAAAAATATTGGAAATTTAAATGCAATAGAAAAAGCTCTAAATGTAGATATTACATTAGCTTCAGAAAATAATTTACCTCCAGGTTATAGTATGAAGGGAAATGATTTAATAAATGACAGAGGTGGTAGAGTAGGAGGAACAACTTCTAATATTCCAGGTCATAATAACTCAATAATATATATGGCTCCTAGTATAAAAGGCGACTTTTTTGGAAAAGTTGGAATAGCATCACATGCAATTACTCATGAACTTCTACACGCAAACCATTTTTTTCATGGCTTACCAAATACTATGTTATATACTGAAGCTGCAGCATCAGCATTTACATTCGCTTATTTAAAAGCATATGGGAGTAGAAATGGTGCAATGTTTTTTTATCCTAATATAAAAAAATATCCTAAATCATTTTCGTGGAGGAATTTACCTAACATCATTAATACTGGATTAAAATGAAAATAAATATTATGATAATAGCATTAATTTTTATATCGTGCACAAAAAAGAATATAAATTCAATTGTAATACAAAATGATAGATCTTCGGAAATCAATTTATTTGAAGGTGAATATGTTATACATTTTATGTCGAAAGAGGATTCCAAGTATAAATTTCCTATAGAAAGAGAAGAGATTCTGGAAATTAAAAATACCTATGAGCGTGAAAATATCTTTGATTATGGGAAAGAACTTATAGTAGAAGAAGAAGAAGTATTCAGTATGCCTTTATCTGATGCAAAATATATTATTCATTTTGAAGATGGTACTAAACAAATAATTATTGTTAGAACCGATTTTGTTAAAAACCCTTTAAATATGAAAAAATATAGGCAATTAAAAAAATTTATTGATAAAATAAATGATATAATTAAATCAAAAAAAGAAATCCAAAGTGCTCCTAAATCAGATGTCTTTTATTTATAAATTT
>DASVUQ010000039.1:0-3778 GCA_036386975.1 Flavobacterium sp.
GCAACTGTCCAAACGTTTTTACGACGGCCAAAGAAACCTTTGGCCTGTTTCATTATTTTTTTTCTTCTTGCTCTCTTAGCAACTGAATTTACTGATCTTGGCATAATTTGTTGTTTTTTTGTAGCAGGCGTCCCGAATTAAATCAAGGGAACTTAAGGCCATACTCCAAGGTTATTTAAAATTGTTTTAACCTAAAGATTTTCTAAAGGCTGTCAGCTGTTAGCTGCTAGCTTTAGATAATTCTTAATTGTTGTTTGATGCTTTTTTCATCTGTTTTGTGAACCAGCGCTGAGTGTGTCAGGGCTAATTTACGTTTTTTAGATTTTTTAGTCAGGATGTGACTTTTAAAAGCATGCTTTCTTTTAATTTTTCCAGAGCCAGTAACTTTAAATCGTTTCTTAGCGCTAGATTTGGTTTTCATTTTAGGCATTTTTCCTATTTTGTTTAATTAACTTACTTACTTATTTTCCCCTCCCCGACCCTCCCCGAAGGGGAGGGAGCCGAGAGGTATATATTATTATTCCTCTTTCCGTTTTTACTCCCCTCCTTTGGAGGGGTTGGGGGAGGACTTACTTTTTCTTTTTAGGGGCAATAAACATGATCATTCTTTTTCCTTCAAGTACCGGCATAGCTTCTACTTTTCCAAATTCTTCGAGGTCCGTTGCCAATCGTAATAATAAAATTTGCCCCTGGTCTTTATAAATAATAGAACGGCCTTTAAAAAACACAAATGCTTTTAATTTAGAACCTTCTTTAAGGAATTTTTCGGCATTTTTTCTTTTAAATTCATAATCGTGTTCATCAGTCTGAGGGCCAAAGCGGATTTCTTTGACTACAATCTGGGTAGACTTTGCTTTTAATTCTTTATCCCGCTTTTTTTGCATGTAAACGAACTTTTTATAGTCCATTATTTTACATACAGGCGGTTCCGCATTTGGAGAAATTTCTACCAAATCCAATTCGAACTGATCTGCCAGACGTAATGCATCAGCTATTTTAAAAACACCTGGTTCAATATTGTCGCCCACAAGGCGTACTTCGGGTACACGGATAAGATTGTTTATCCGGTGTGCATCTTTTTTTTCTACTCGAGGCTGATAGCCTCTGCTGTTTCTTATTGCTATGACTTTTAAATTTAAGTTAAACGGTAAATACTTTCAATGTTTTTTTAATCTCCTCGTTCACTATTGTGGCAAATTCTTCAATAGTAACAGTACTATTTCCTTTTCCTTCCTGTCCGTGACGACGTATAGAAATAGTGTTATTTCTCTCCTCTTCCTCGCCTACAATCAACATAAACGGGGTTTTTTGCATTTCAGCATCTCTAATTTTCTTTCCTATCGTTTCGTTTCGGTTATCAATTAGGGCGCGAATTTCGTGATTTTCCAGCAAATCTAAAACTTTTTTGGCATAATTTTCATATTTCTCGCTCAAAGACAATATTATAGCTTGTTCCGGCATAAGCCAAAGCGGGAAATTTCCTGCCGTATGTTCCAGTAAGATGGCAATAAACCGTTCCATTGAACCAAATGGTGCCCTGTGAATCATTACCGGAGTATGCAATTCGTTATCGGCACCCTTGTATTTTAATTCAAATCGTTCCGGTAAATTATAATCTACCTGAATCGTTCCCAGTTGCCATTGCCTACCCAAAGCATCCTTAACCATAAAATCCAGCTTCGGGCCATAGAAAGCGGCCTCACCATATTCTATAACGGTAGTCAGGCTTTTATCTTTTGCAGCATTGATAATAGCATTTTCCGCTTTTTCCCAATTTTTATCACTACCGATATACTTATCTCTGTTCTCCTGGTCCCGTAATGAAATCTGGGCCGTAAAGTTTTCAAAGCCTAAAGAGCCAAAAACATACAATACAAGGTCAATTACTTTTTTGAACTCTTCGTCCAGCTGGTCCGGCGTACAAAAAATATGGGCATCATCCTGAGTAAATCCACGTACACGGGTCAAGCCATGCAGCTCGCCACTTTGTTCATAGCGATATACGGTACCAAATTCAGCATAACGTTTTGGTAAATCCTTATACGACCATGGCCTTGTGTTATATATTTCACAATGATGAGGGCAGTTCATTGGTTTTAGTAAAAATTCTTCCCCTTCGGCCGGGGTATGTATAGGCTGAAAACTGTCTGCGCCATATTTCGCATAATGTCCCGAAGTAACATACAATTCTTTTTGACCTATATGTGGCGTTACCACCTGTTCATAACCGCCTTTTTTCTGTGCTTTTTTCAGGAATTGCTCCAAACGGTCCCGCAAAGCAGCACCTTTAGGCAGCCATAACGGCAGTCCTTGGCCTACTTTCTGAGAAAAAGCAAATAATTCCAGTTCCTTTCCCAGTTTTCTGTGATCCCGTCTTTTAGCTTCTTCCAATAGTTCCAGGTATTCTGTCAAATCCTTTTGTTTCGGAAAAGAAGTACCGTATACGCGCGTCAGTTGTTTGTTCTTTTCATCACCACGCCAGTAAGCCCCGGCAATGCTCATGATCTTCATGGCTTTTATAATTCCCGTATTAGGAATATGTCCGCCACGGCACAAGTCTGTAAAAGTAGCATGATCGCAAAAAGTAATCGTACCGTCTTCTAGATTAGAAATTAATTCCGTTTTATATTCATTGTCCTTATATAAAGCCAATGCTTCCGCTTTAGCAACCGGGCGCATTTTAAACTCATGTTTTTCCCTTGCGATTTCCAGCACCCGGTCTTCAATTTTTTTAAAGTCCGCATCAGTAATTTTAGTGCCGCCAAAATCTACATCATAATAAAACCCGTTATCAATAGCAGGCCCAAGTGTTAATTTTATCCCTGGGAACAATTCCTCCAGCGCCTGCGCCATAACGTGCGAAGTCGAATGCCAGAAAGCTTTTTTCCCTTCCTTGTCATTCCATGTATATAATATAAGATTACCATCCATGGTCAAAGGCGTTGTCGTTTCAATCGTTGTACCATCAAAAGAAGCCGAAATCACATTTCTGGCCAAACCTTCACTAATACTTCTGGCAACATCCATAGCAGTTGTGCCTTTTTCAAACGCCCTCACCGAACCATCGGGTAATGTAATCTTAATCATTGTTATAAATTTATGAGCCGCAAATATAAAGTATTACAAAAACCCACACAATATATATGTATAGTAATTAAAAAACAATTTCAGAGGTAAATCCTCAGGAGCTATTTCCCGCTATTCACTCCCATCTGCTACTTCAGGCGGCATTTTTCCATACCAGAAAAGGAGCTTCCTCACGGTCGCTCTTTTCAGGCAGGAAAAAAACCCCCTTCAGGGCGCAGGATGTCCGTTGCTATCGTGGCTAAAGAACCAACTAAACAAACGAATATTGCTAATACTACAATGTATTTTGAGCAACAAAAAAACTTTTTGATACAAAAGGTTTTTTATCAGCTTGTTATAGAATTTTAGCAAAACATTGTAAAAAAAAGGCACAAAAGGGTTTGCAAAAGCGAAAAGAAGTCGTATTTTTGCACTCGCAATAGCAAAGAAGTACATTGAAAACATGCAGGAGAGGAAAGTAAAAAAGAAGCAAAAAAAGGCATCAAAAAGACTTGCCATAATCAAAAAAGGGTTGTATCTTTGCATTCCCGATTCGCGCTCATTTTTATTATAAAATAACGGGCTTTGGGAGCAAGTAAAAAAGAAGTAAAATTTTTTTAAAAAACTTTTCAAAACCCCTTGCTAATTAAAAAGAACTTTGTATTTTTGCACTCCCGGTTTGCGCTCATTTTTATTATAAAATAACGGGCTT
>DASVUQ010000040.1:0-6754 GCA_036386975.1 Flavobacterium sp.
GCCATCTTTAGCTGAAATAAAATATCACAATCCTAGTTATGCGTTATTCGTTGTGTGTTTTTTTTTATTCCTCGCAAAAACACTAATACACAAAGCTATAGGGGAATGTATTAGGTGCCTGCCTGTTTCTTTAAAGTTATACCGGCACACTACTGTTCCCGTGTTCCTGAAAAAACGAAAATTTTTTTGGTAGCCCTGATTGTAGCGGCATCCTGCGCTTTTTTTGCGCAGATAGAGCGGAAAGCGGGACAAAAGCAATGGAAATAGTAAATTTTGTGCTCCTGACCATTCATTGGATTTAAAAAAACTGTACATTTTTTGAGATCCTTATCCACTTTTTAAAACTACCCATTATTTTAATTTAGCTATATTTAAAAATTAGAATCCAAGCCATTAAAACCAGATAGAATACAAGATGGATCTTGATTAAAATTAAAAATCCTGTCGCCAACTTATAGCAGGAGCTGATTCTTGCTTCCAATGACCTGTTTCCCGTTTTTTTGTTGAACAGCTTAAAGATTATGAAATCCAGATCTTTTAAATCCAGATTTTTAATTGCAACCTGATGTAACAGCTTTGCATCAAATTGCAAATGCCAGGCTCTAAATCCTACCAGCAATCCCGAAAATATAAAAACTAGAATTGCAATGTTTTCAAACAGAAAACAATATTTTGAAAGTAGTAGAACTGAAGGAATGGTAAGAAAAATAATGACCCCAAAAACACTTATTCCATTTAATGCAACTGATGCGGCGCTGCATTCTGATTGTTCTTGTTCTGTCATTGTCTTAAGGTTTTAAAATAGGCTTCTAAAACTTCCTGATGTTTTTTAGATAAATGAGAATGATATTCTGCATTTTTCAGATAAGCGATGGCCTCTTGTGGATTTTTAGCTTTTTCTGTGAACAAGAGCCAGGCCAAAACTACAATCGCACTTCGGGACAAGCCCAAAGCACAATGAATGTAAACCTTGTGGTTGTCTTCTATCATTTTATTTAATTTCTGGACTCCTGAACTTAATTCCTCAACCGTAGGCGAAGCCAGATCAATCAAAGGATAACTTTGATAAAACTTTGCATTTTTATTAGATCGCTGGTATTCCGGGCACAAATCAAAAATGGCTACACAGTCTGTTTTTTTACTCATTGAAAAAGCGCCAAGATAAATCTGGTCTGTTATTTTCTGATGTTTACCATCGGTATTGAAAAATAATCTACGGACAGAACGCATTCCGATCCTGTAAGGAAAGTGCAAAACTTTGGCTGAAAAAGTAAATGTTCCTTCTTCATTCTTTTGGAAGACGACCGCCCCCAATTTTAGATATCCAAAGCCTATAATCAGCAGCGAAAGCCCGATCCAGAGCAAAATCATTGACGGCCAGAAGCTGCTGAAAAAAGATAAAATTACCAGCAGGCTCCCGCCTATACAATATTTTAAAGCCAATCTCTTTGACTTGACATCATGCCATTTCCACTGATGCATTTTCTCTAAAGGAAATAGATAACAAATTAAAACGCCCGCTAAAAATCCGGCCGGAATGTCAATGAAATGATGCTGAAACGTAGTCAGGACTGAGATCCCGATTAAGAAGCACCAGATATGCCAAAGCAGTTTCCCCTCTTTTTTAAAGTGGGGCAAATAAATCTGCCAGATGATGACCAGCAAAATGATATGCAATGACGGCGCCTGGTTGTAAGGTTTGTCAAAACCCATCAAGGCATCAAAAAGTGTTTTCCAGATTCCATAGCTTTCTGGCCGCGGCGTTGAAAAAGTAAGAGGAAAAAAGTAGAAAAAAAGAATGGCAATCGGTGTTGCAACAAGCAATCTCAAAGCGTGTTGCCGTTGCGCTAATTTGGTCATTGGAAGAAATAAGGACAAGCCATAAAGCAAATCAATGCTCCAATAGGGTAAAATTGTCCAAGGTATAAATGGAATGTGCTTTTCCCAGTCATAGACAATTTCACCAACTTTTTCTTGTGGGAGATTGGAAGCATAATTATTTGCCCATCCGTATAAAATGAAGAAAAGGGGCGCTAAAATTGCTAACCAGATAAAGCCGGATTTCCAATGTATTTTTACTTCTGGCATTAGTATACAATTAAAAATTAGTAAAATTATAATTATCGTTAGAATCGCAAAGTTTATTAGGAGTTTTTGCCGTGTAAACGCTTTTAAGAAAGCTAATACAATTAAGTCTACAACAGCAAGACTTATAAATAGGCAATCCTAAAAACACAAAAAACAAGAATCTTGGATCTCCTAAACATGATCTTCTGAATCGATCTATAAATAAAATACTATGCACAACAAATAAGAGTACAATTCCTAATACGATACATCCGCGGGTTGTAAAATGGGATTTGTTATTTTTATATCTTTCTAACATTTATTTATTTAAGCAGTTAAATTAAGACAAACAAGATAAGTAAATAAACAAACAAACTAAGATAAAAATCACGAATGAAGTTATCTGCCAGTCAAATTTAAATTTCTTATTGCTCTTTAAAATTATAAAAACGATGAGGAAAAAAAAACTCCAGCCAAAGAAGGCCGATTTCCAATGTTTTTACCTCTGAAATTTTATATATAAAAGTATAAACGCTATAATTACTACAATCAGGATTGTAAAGTTTATTAGTGACTTTTATTACAAATATAAACTAAGTTTAGGAATGATTAAAATTATAAATATTTATTAAATAGAAATATTAATAAGAATAATACGAAATATTAAAATAATATATCATTTAAACCTGGGCATTTGCAAAAAAATATTATATTTGCCTCTAAATAAAAATTTATAGAGATGAAGAAACAATTACTGACAGTACTTACCACTATTTTGTTTGTGACGATTGGTCACTCACAAACTGATAAATTATGGTCTGTCCATAATGGTGAAAAAAGTAAGATTACTACCGATAAAGCTGTAGCAAGATTATCTTTTCCAAAAGAATTTAAACTATATGATTTAAACATTGAATCAATGAGAAATTCGTTGTTTTCTACTATAGGAAAAACAGCTAAAAACTCTGTAGTAATAACGCTACCAAATTCTAATGGTAAGTTAGAAGAATTTCAAGTGTTTGAAGCGTCAAACTTTGAGCCAGATTTGCAAGCACAATTCCCGGAAATTCGAGCTTTTTCTGGTCAAGGTATTACAGATAAATATGCCACTTTAAAATTGAGTATTTCTCCACAAGGAATTCAAACGATGGTTTTTAGAACTGATAAAGAAAATGAATTTATTGAAGCTTATTCTCAAGACCATACTGTATATGCCGTTTTCAAATCGCAAAGAGAAAAAGGAAAGTTAGCTTGGTCATGTACTACCGAAGATCAAAAAATGACCTCAAAAGTAACCTCAAAAGAATTGAATACAAACAGATTGGATGATGGTAAATTAAGAGTATTCCGTTTAGCGCAATCTTGTAATGCAGAATATGCTAACTATTTTGGAGCTTATAGTGCCGCTCAAGTAGGGTTAGTTTTGGCAGCATTCAATGCTACATTAACACGTTGTAATGGTGTTTACGAAAAAGATTTGGCATTACACCTTAATCTTGTAGCAGGCTCAACTAATATCATTTATTATGATCCTGATACTGATCCTTATTCTACCACTCTAAGCCAATGGAATACACAATTACAAGTTGCGATAAATACTACATTAACCGGTCCGGGTACAACGCTGGCGGCTAATAATGCTGCTTATGATATAGGCCATATGTTTGGAGCAACAGGTGGTGGAGGTAATGCTGGTTGCATAGGATGTGTTTGCGTTGATGCTGATGCTAGTGGTAATGGTGCTACAAAAGGTAGAGGAATCACTTCTCCTGCCGATGGAATTCCTCAAGGAGATAATTTTGACATTGATTTTGTAGTGCATGAAGTAGGTCATCAGTTAGGTGGAAACCATACTTTTTCCAATAGTAACGAAGGCCGTGGAGTAAATAAAGAAGTAGGTTCTGGTGTTACAATCATGGGATATGCTGGTATTACTTCTGAAGATGTTGCTCCTCACAGTATTGATTTTTATCATCAAACTAGTATTGCACAAATTCAAGCTAATCTACTAACTAAAACATGTCCAGTTATAACCAATATTTCTGCTAATAACGCTACTCCGGTATTAAGCCCGGTTAGTAATTATACAATTCCAAAAAGTACACCTTTTGTTCTTACTGGAGCTGCAACTGATAGTGACGCTGGTAATGCCTTAACTTACTCTTGGGAACAAAATGACGATGGCGGTACAAATACTGGTGCTGCAAGTAGTGCAAATGAAACAAAAACTTCAGGCCCTAACTTTTTGTCCTGGATCCCAACTGCTTCCCCTTCAAGATACTTTCCTAAGTTATCATCTATAATTGCAAATTCTAATACTACACTTAATGTTGGTGGTGATGCAGGTATATTAACTGAAGCGTTAAGTTCTGTATCCAGAATATTAAATTTTAGATTAACTGTTCGAGACAATTCTCCTTATAGTTCTAGTGCCCCTATCAAAGTAGGACAAACTGCTTTTACTGATATGGCAGTTACTGTAAATGCTAACGCTGGGCCATTCTTAGTAAATACTCCTAATACTGCTATAACCTGGTTGGTAGGAGCTAGTCAAAATGTAGCCTGGGATGTAGCCGGAACTACAGCCAATGGTATAAATGCTGCATCAGTAGATATATTCTTGTCAACAGATGGAGGATTAACTTATCCTATCCAATTGGCAAGCCAAGTCCCAAACATTGGTTACTCAACAATTGTTGTGCCTAATAATGTTGGAACAACAAACAGGGTTATGGTAAAGGGATATCAAAATATCTTTTTTGATATTTCCAATGTTAATTTCTCAATTGCTACGCCAACATCAACTTTTACAATTTCAGAAGCAGGCCCACTAAGCAATCAAGTTTGCTTAGGGTCTTCAACAACCGATTACAATTTTAGTTATAGTGCTTTAGGTGGATTTTCTGGAACAACAACTTTTAGTGCCACCGGGAATCCTCCGGGTTCTACAGTTATATTTAATCCTGCAACTATGGGGGCTACAAGTGGAAGTGTTACTATGAATGTTAACGGCCTTAGCGGGGCTGCCATTGGCAGCTATAATATAACGGTTACTGCAACTTCTGGAACAACAGTTGCTAGTATACCTTATGTTTTGTATGTAGGTATTCCAAATACCACATTAACAACACCTGCGGACAATGCTAATGCTCAAAATACATCACCAACACTTTCTTGGACATTAGTTGGCAATGCGACTTCGTATGATGTACAAGTAGCGACTGATATCACTTTTACTACCATTGTAAGTTCAGGTAATGTAACTACAAATAGCTATAAAGCTATAGGTTTAGCCCAAGGAACAAGTTATTTTTGGAGAGTATTGCCTAAAAATACTATATGCTCAGGTACTTATAGTACAGTGTATAAATTTACCACTTGGACATTAAATTGTAGCTCTATAGCTTCAACAAATATACCAGTTATAATTCCTTCAACTGATAATCCTAACCCAATTATATCAACATTAAATATACCAAATGGCGGTAGTATTGCTGATTTAAATGCGACAATAAATATAGCCCATACGTATACGTCAGATATGACAATATCTCTAATTAGCCCTGCTGGTACTGAAATACAATTGGCAGTAAACCCTTGTGGGAATAGGCAAAATATAAATGCTACTTTCGATGATTCAGGAATTGCTGTTATTTGTGGAACAAATCCTGCAATATCCGGGACTGTAATTCCTGCACAACCGTTGTCTGGATTTAATGGACAAAATTCTACTGGTACATGGACCTTAAGGGTTACAGATCCTTATGATGTCGATGGAGGAACTATAAATTCATGGAGTTTAGAAATTTGTACTATTACCCCACTAGGTGTTAAAAATAATGAATTTACAAATTTTGTTATGTTTCCAAATCCAACCGACGGAATGTTTACTGTGAAATTTACTTCAGAATCATCAAATGATATTATCATAAATGTTAATGATTTAAGAGGAAGACAAGTATTTGAAAAGAAATATTCAAATAATGGTTCTTTTAATCAAACTGTCAATTTAGATAAATTGCAAGCTGGAATTTATTTAGTATCTATAATAGAGGGTGCTAAAAAAACAGTAAGAAAAATTATTATTGAATAAGTATAGTTTAAAATAAATTAAAATTCCCAATCATTAATTTGATTGGGAATTTTTTTTGTTTGCTAGTTTCCTTATATTGATTTTATAGTTTGGAGTACTTCAAAAACTATAAAATTTTTTTTCATTCTAAATCAAAAAACAATCTTCATACCGATAATATTGAAGTGTTCTTCTTTAAATAGTAATAGTAAAACTCTTAAAGAATAGGTTTTGAAAACTTTTACCAATTTTTATATCGAGGGTAGAGTTATGATAATGAAATAGAGTTTGCTTATAATTGATTCAGGCACTACAACCCTGAGCCGGTATATTTCTAAGGATCCTATTGGTTATTTAGCAATAAATTTGGATTTTATAATTATGTGGAGGATCCTAATGGGTGGCTGGAAGTTTTGAATTAAATAAATATACAATTGTGTTGAAGAAAATGATGCGATATTAAAGGAAGCCCAGATGGCGCATGGGAAAACAATGCTCATATAGATGTTTATCCAAATTAATTATTATATGTTTAAAATAGATTATTTTTTTAGTTCTGATATAAATAATATAGAACTATGGGAGCCAAAAGATGATAATGAGGTTTACTATGGT
>DASVUQ010000041.1:0-11682 GCA_036386975.1 Flavobacterium sp.
TACGCAACCTTTAATTATAAAATGCATCTAAGTTATGGAATTGCCAAAATTTTTACTAGGTGATAATACCGATTTTCCGGAAGATATTTTTATTATCCATCTGGACTATCCTCGATTTATTATAAATCTTAAGGATGATGAAGTTGAATTCATGGAAGAAGCTGAAGATCTTGACGAAGCAGAACTTAATGCTGAAATGGAAGGGTTAATTATTCTCGCTAATGAATTTTACGACCGTGAGATGGAAAGATATGAGAAGGAGTGATATAATTAACAAAGAAAAAAATGAAATTTTATCTCATTTTATTGCTAATCTTGAGTCAAGGATTAGTTGTATCTGCTTATTCACAATCAAGCACACAACAATCGGTAAATCCTTATTGTTTGTCTCCAAGTAAATTTGACCAGTTACGTTGTCAACTTGCTAAGGCACAAATAACTCAAGATTTACCTCTGGTTGAAAAAGTGACTCGCCAAATGATTGTTGATCTAGGTACTCAAGCAGGTGTTCCCGATCGACCGGATTCTTTTATTACTATTGATCCCAAGGCAGTTATGTTATCACGGGCAGATATTCATCGTGCTTTTACTCCTTATGGGAAACAGCTAGAAAAAGATGCTTGGTGGCAATCAAAACCTGCTCCTACTAAACTAAAGATGCCTTTACGAGCCTTAGCTTCGGTAATTACGGGATCTGTATCCGCAAAATTAGCCGGAGCTGACTATCCTGATCGTTTATTAAATCTGGCTAAAAGCGCAGGAGACTATTTACTCTGGACGCAAAAGCAGGGGGAAACTGGAGGTTTTCCTTTTCCTGCAAGTCAACAAGGCGAAGGGCGAGCGATGAAGGTGGCGACAGAATTTTTACGTAAGGCTAGTAAAGCAGGAAAAACCGCTCAGGTTTTACATAACGATTGGATTGTCGATGATTTAGGGAATGGCGATCTTCAGTTTGATAATGGAGTCTGTGGCGTGGCGATGTTACAACTATATCAGGCAACTCAAGACGAAAAATATTTACAATCAGCGATCGCTTCTGCTGAGTGGGCAATGAAACAACCTGTAGTCCCCAATTGGAATTATAACAGTTTTAGTGTCTATTCACTAGCATATACTTATAAAATCACAGGCGATCATCGTTATCTGGATAGTGCGAAAGAAAAAGCCCGTTTAGGCATTTATCCAGGGCAATTAAAAGAGGGAATAAACAAAGGACATTGGGTTGATCCTCACAATGCCCGGTTAGTCTATCACTATATTCTGATTCGGGGACTAGGTGCGTTAGTGGCAGTGTTACCTGCTGATGATCCCGATTTTATAAAAGCAACAAATACCCTCGCCTTAGCCTTACGAGCAGGGAATAAAACGATTATCAATAAGGGAGTTGCTAATCCCGAAACCGTCTTAGAAGTTTTGTCGGAACTTCAGTTATGGTTGCCACCATCCTCAACCCGTTTAGGAGATGAAGGAAGACAACAAGCATTAAATTTAGTAGGCCGTTATAGCAGTTTCCACATATTACAAGGAAAACTGACTGTTGCCCCTGGTGCATGGGGTTTATTTTTACAAGCACGTCAATCTTTATCGGAATAATTTGCCTTTAATGCTTTTGTATTTTTTGCTGCTTGATATCTGTAGCTAACAATAAAATTAACCCTGATGGCGCGGATATGTCTGCACAACGATAGTGCATAATTGCATTCATAAGTGTTCGAAACCTACATTTGAGAGTCCCAAAAAGACTTAGGAGACTAGAAGAAGTTTTAGGATATATTCCAAAAGAAGCAATAGTCTAATCAAGGGAAGCCTGAAAACTTTGCTGCGCGAATGGTGCACTATGTTAGTGGGTTGTTAGTTTAAAATTATGAATATTTTATTAAGCAATCTAAATGTCTCGTCCTAAAATAAGTTTACAAATTTATACTTAATCCTAACATAGATTTACAACTCATTTTAGTCCTGTCATTGGTTTACAATGATAGGCCTTTTACATAATAATTCTTCCATAATTTTTCTGACTTTAGATTATTTTGATGCACTTGATTTGGCGTAAGATCATTACTAACAAATCTCTTAAATTTTTCCGAATATTTAGATTGCCATTTTGAGGAATGTTCCTTTAAATATCTTTCCATAGTTTTACACTTTTGTGTAAAACTATTTTAGGACAAGACAGTTTTTTTATCCTGTTAATAATACCATTTTAAAACATTATTTTTTTTATCTAATATGATAAGTTTATGACCATAGCTAATCAAATAATTTTCTTCAGTGCCTTCTTTGAATGGGTAGGTTTTTACTAGAGATATGGCAAAATTGGTCTCTTTCCCAGAGAAAACCGTAGCTATGGGGTAGATTTTAAGCTGGAGGTTTTAAAAAAAGATAAAAACAAAGCCTTTGTCTTACAACAAGAAAAGAATCAAATCAAATTTAAACAAAATGAGCTCGATATTTTATCGGACTCATTATTATCAAAATTAATTATAAATTTGTCTAAACTTTTGGTGCAGTCTACAATTGGTCAGGTTTTTTTGTTTTATATCCTTTCACAATATGCTGTGGATTTAAGGATCAGGTGCAAGAGAAGACTGAATTTTCTCCTCAAATATAGATTAAAGTTGCTTCAGAATTATTAGTGGAAACTATATCAAAATGGCCACTAGAAAATCAGGCAGCATAAATTTCAGAAGCTCTATAGGAGTCATCATAAAGTATTAGATTGATAACCCTATAGTTTTTTACATTTCCTCCCTGGAATTTTTTCTTGATTTACTTTTTCAGGCTTTTTGTCCTTGAATGTATACTTTTTTAACCTACCTCTTTTTCGTCTATTAATCCTTATGGATAATGCTTCTCCAAATAAGTTTTTATTGTCCAAAGTTGATGCTAATTTATAAAATCGCCTATATACTATTTTTTCTCCTAAACCGATAGTAATACTTTAGCATCGAAATTAATAGGGGAAAGTCAAAATTAATTATTATCACATTTAAAAACACCTACTCGTAGTATTTGCAAGAATAGATATAAATAGTGAAAGGCTAAACCCTATTTCAATATTCGAATTTATAGTACCGCTTGATTTGAAGTTTTTTTTAAAATTTAAGTAAGTAGAAAAGAGAATCAATAAATAACAGCAACATGTACAGACTACTTAAATTAGAAATTAAAAAAGACAGGGTTCAAGTTCCTTTTTATGTTAATGACAGTTAGGACTGAAGTACTTCTAAATTTTGTAACTAACTAAAATAACAAAATTTATGATAACATATTAAATTTCTCTTTATACTAGCACATTATTTACACAATTTTTAATCATAAATAAACAATCTTTAACCATGAAAAAGAGCTACATGAGTGCGTTATTCCTAAGCACGGCCGGGCTGGTGTTTGCCTAGGAAACCATCTGGCAGAAAGACATTAAATCCGCTACACAGGATTTCTTTTCTCAGGCCACCACCACCAACCAGCAGTACCTCATTAGAGGAAGTTCGGTCCGGGCAAAGAAAATACCTGCCGAAAACAAACAGCACAACAGCTACGATTTACATCTGGTCCAATCGGGCCGGCAGGGCAAAGAAGCCCGGGCAAAGTATTACTCGGGGCAAAACCATGATTTCTTTTCGGCTACCGCTGCCACCTGGGAAGGTGGTTTTGTGTGGCAGGGACTTCGTATCCCGGGAAAGGTTAGGATAAAAAAGAAGCCTCCAGAGGCGAATCAGATGCATGGGTCATTACAACACAGGATAATAAAATGTCTAATGCGAAAAGTATTAAAAAATAGAAGCACATGAAAAAATTATACTTAATAGTAGGGCTAATAACTCTTTTTTCTACCGGTAACGATTGTCAGGCGCAAGGAACTACTACCCCTAATATAGTCCCTCCCTCTCCTTCAGTATCAAGTTTAATGAAATTTGAAGAAATCCCTGTAAGTAATTATACCGGAATTCCAGATGTCGCCATACCTTTAGTAACATTGCCAACATTATCAAAACAGATAACTGTAAATTTAAGTTTGAAGTATCATCCTTCTAGTATTGCAGCTGATGAAGTGTCTAGTGATGTGGGATTAGGCTGGAACCTTTCTTTTGGTGGTAGTGTCACAAGAACAGTTAAAGGATATGCAGATGAATTAAAATATCTAGAGTTTAGTAACAACAAAAAAATAGGTATTTATCAATCAAGCTTCAATCCTTACTATCAGTTTAGTGATAACGTACTGAATTCATATAAAACTTATTATAATCCGTATTTGAGTCCTTCGGATTATGATTTAGGCAATGAATTTATTTGGACTGCAAATAGAACCAGTAATTATGATACTGAACATGACTTATGGCAATTCAATTTTATGGGCCATAGTGGAAGATTTTATATCAAAAAGAATCTGACTTTAAATACACTGGAAGTGGCACCCCTTGACAATTATATTGTAAAAATTATCAATAATTATGATCCAAATACATATGCTCCAACAGGATTTATTATTTATGATGACAAAGGTTTCAAATATATTTTTGACATAGTTGAAACATCTGTTCATTTTGGAGCTATTCGCACCACTACCTATAAGAATAATGGGGATGGGTCTCCAACGCTTGTCTCTAATGATAGTTTTTATAATGATAATGAATTTAATAGTTCTTTTCATTTATCAAAAATAATTGATACCAACAATCAAGAAATTGTAAATTATATATACCAAAATAAACCATCTGCTAGTGCTAACACTTATATTGAATCATTTAGTAGGTCAAATATAACTAAAAATGATTACACAATCGGTAGTGTGTTAGACTATTACAGAGATTTTAATCCTTGTGATGACATACCTCCGGTTGAAACAGTTAATAACTCGTCTACCAATGTAAATGTAAAAAAAATTGATGTTATTAACATTATAAACCATGCAAAAATAAAATTTCAATTTCTTCAAGGAAGGTTAGATAATAATATAAATCTGGGTAATAGAGCACCATTTCTTAAGTCAATAACTGTAAGTGATTGGAATGGCACCCAATTAAAAAAGTTTAATTTTACACAAGATTATTCTGAAGTATTAAATAGACGAATGTTTCTAAAGAAAATTGAGGAATCAGGCTCTGAGAATAATTTTATAGGTGATTATCAGCTTTCTTACAAAGAATTTTTAAACATGAGTGGTTATATTGTAGGAAAAGACAGATGGGGGTTTTTTAATCTGCAGGGATGTGATGCTCAGGCAGATAAAAAAAAGACTATGCCTGGTTTTTGTGACACTAATGTTTTACAAAAGATAAAATACCCAACTGCGGGTTCTGCTATTTTTGACTATGAATCAAATCAGTTTTCTTTTATTGGAAATCAACCTATTCCAAACACTCCGGAAAATATAAGTTACAATTTAACGAGTTCAGAATCTATAAACTTTACTCCTACTAGTAATACATATTTATTTCCTGTTAGTAATACCAATCGAAAAGTTACATTTTATCCAACCATTGTAGATCCACAATCACAAAATATTACACTTATACTAAGTAAACAGAATGGTAGTACATGGACACCCGTAGGTGGTATAGATTGTCCTGCTACTGACCCTAACTGTTGTATCAATATAATATTAGAAAAAAATACAACGTATAGATTGCGTTGGACTAATTTTAATTACCCGAATCATAACAGTACGGGGTCAATAAATTTTGATGTTTTTGAAGAGACCGGTAATACAAAAATAATGTATGGTGGTGGTATAAGAATAAAAAAAATAAGTTATTTTGACAGTAATATATCTTTGTCCCAATACTTAAGCAATCCTAGTTTTTACATTTCAGCAAAAGAGAAAGAGTTTTCCTATAAGCTGTCAGACTCTTTGGATTACAGTAGCGGGTCTTTAGTAGGCCTTATACCGGAATTTGATTATGAGCATGCATTCAAAACTAAACTACGTTGGGCTCCTTATAGTGGCAGTGCTGTATGCGCAGGGGTTTTGAATGAGGCGTGGCATTCTGTTACACTAACTTCTTCAAATAGTAATTTTGAAATTTTAAAGACTAATGGGGGTAATGTAGGATATAAAAATGTAATTGTCAGTGAAAAGGATAAAGGTAAAATTATGTATGCATACACCTCTCCTATGGATTATTTTGCTGACTTTTCTAATTTTGGAGGCCCCCCGTTTGTAAAGCCAAAAGATTTTGATTACAAAAGAGGATTACTTAAGAAAGAAGTGGCGTTCAATAATCTTGGAAATAAACTGTACGAAACTTTAAATTCTTATGCATTTGTTGACAATGAAGAATATTTAGGGGTTAAGTTTTCTAAACCTAATGATATTTATAATGGTTCCAGCCCAAACTACCCGAACACTTTTTCGAATTATTTGTATTTCATTCAGTCAAATAATACTGATTGTATGGAATGCACTTCTGGCTATACCACACCCAAAACCTTTTTCGGAGGATTGCCACTAGATATAAATACCCCAAACTATATCCCTTTTCCCGTATTTGAAACATACGGGTGGCCTAAATTGTCATCAACCAATACAAAGAATTACTTTTATGAAAATGGTGTTCAGAAGATCTTAGAAAAAAACGAATTTTTCGAATATAATCCTTTAAATAAGCAGTTATCACAATATACTGCAACGACAGAAGATGGGCCCCAATTGAAGACCAAATATTTTTATCATACTGGTAATTCAGTTTATTCACAAAACAGGATTTCTGAAATAGAGAAAATAGAGAATTATAAAGATGGAAAATTGTTAAATACAACAAAAACTAATTACACCAATAGTTGGAATGGGAACATTTCTTATTTGCCAAATGAAATTCAAACTTCTTTCGGAACGGGGAATTTAGAAACAGAAATTACTTATGATAAATATGATGAAAAAGGCAATATTCTACAGTACACTACGAAAGCAGGAATTACGACTGCTATTATTTGGGGCTATAACAAGACTTATCCCATAGCTAAGATTGAAGGAGTTGGGGTTAGGTTTACCTCTGGTCCTCCAGCTGATCTTGCATTATTAATTGCACAGACATTAAGTGCATCAGATAGTGATGCTTCTGCAGTACTTAATAATGATGAAACTTTATTTTTATCAATACTTAATAATTTAAGAAGTTCACCTTATCTGTCCGATACCTACATCACCACCTACACCTATGATCCTGTAATAGGTATAAGAAGCATTACCCCGCCATCCGGGATCAGGGAAGTGTATCTATATGATGCTAACAACAGGTTAAAGGAGATCAGGGAGAACACTGTAACAGGTAAACTGCTGAAAGAATTTAAATACAACTACAAAAACTAAACACAGCCATGAAAAAATTATTCATCCCTATCAGGACAATAGTAAAAAAACCCGGCTCATGTCCAGCTTAATACTATGGAAAACGATGTATATTATATACAAAGGAACTCGGGAAAGAGAACAGGAAGATCATAAATTAGAAGACAAGCAGATTGACCGGTTGACCGAAGAGCAGGATAGTATAAAGATCTATCCGAATTCGGTAGCTGATTATACGTATGTAGAAATTGGTTTTGATTTTAAAGAAGCAGACATTACGGTGTATGATATAGGGGGAAGGCAAATGCAAAGCCTGAACCAATAATAAGATAACGAAGATCAATACCCAGGACCTCCTTGTCCAAGGGTTATATGTGATTACAGTAAAACACAGGATAATAGAACGTCTAATGCGAAAATTATTAAAAGGTAAACACTAATTATGATGAAAAAAACAGTACTACTACTTCTGACATTAAGTGTTCAGCAGTTATTATCACAAACAATGGATAATATCAATAAGTTATATCCTGCGGCACCTGCCGCGAATAACCTGATGAAATTTGAAGAAGTTCCTGTAAGTAATTATACAGGAATACCTGATATTACCATTCCTATAGCCGGGATCCCTACAAATAATCCGAAAGTTGCCATGAATGTTTCTCTGAATTATCATCCGCTAAATGCAAAACCTGATGATAAATCAGGAGAAACAGGACTAGGATGGAGCCTGTTTGCAGGGGGAAGCATCACAAGAACAGTGCGGGGCACACCAGATGATCGGTCTGTGCTCGCATCTCTGGGAGGGCAGCCAACCATAGGCATTTTAATTGATGAGTTTACATCAGGAATTGCAAATAAAAACTACACAAGAAAATACCTCGATGCTCTGGCAACAGGTATTGGTTTGGACCCAGGTAATATTCAGTTTAAAACATTATTTTATGAAGCATTGTACCTTAACAGGTATGACACAGAATATGACCTGTATCAGTATAATTTTATGGGTTATAGCGGAAGATTTATCGTCAAGAAAGATTCCAGTAATCAGCTATATGTTGAAAAACTTGATAAAAATAATTTGAAGATAACAATAAATGCACTCAACCCTCATCCTAATAATAATTTTGAGGCTATTGCCTTTGTAATTACCGATGAACAGGGTAATAAATATACCTTTGATATAGTAGAGAGGTCCCAACGGTCAACATTTTCCCGGAGAGTTGGTTTTAATGCAGGTGTGAGACAAGATGGTTCTAATCTCGGATACACTCCTTCGGCTTTTCATTTGAGTAAAATTACCGATGCTGCGGACAGTGAACTGGTAAAACTACATTATTATCCGGAGCAACAGCTACAGTATACCGATAATTCCGAAATTACAAGATATAGAAAGCATCAGGATGATGGTTACGTAAGTGGTTCGATACCACCAGATCCGGTAAGGATACTATTTGATAAAGAGATTCCTGCTGCACTGGAAACCCATAGTACGACTACAAATTCTTATGTCCGAAATCTGAAGGATATTGAAATTGTGGGTAAAGGAAAAATTAATTTTACCTATCTGCAGGGAAGGTCAGATACTAATTACGGTCTTCCACAACAACTGCAAAAGCTCGATAAAATAAATATTATAGATTTCTCAGGAAAAACCATTGAAAACTATCAGTTTTCTTATAACAATTTTAATTTTAGAGTATTAGGAAGTGATATAGACCAGGTACGTTTATCATTGTCCAAGATCACCAAATACAATGCAGCCTTAGCCAAAGAATTTGACTATGCTTTTAACTATAATGAAAATACTGCAGGTGCTACGCTGAGCAAAGACCATTGGGGCTGGTTTAATTGCCCTAGTTACAATGCCAATTATTTCCTTGCAAAAGATGTTTCCCCTGAATGTGTCAATATTAATATTCTTAAAAGCATCAAACTCCCTTCAGGAGGGCTCAGGGTATTTGATTTTGGGACCAATACGTATTCTTCTGGTCAGACATTTGATCTTTATGAGAATCCTGAGAACTGGGAACCTACTACGAACGAAGTTGCCTATTTGAAGACAGAAAATAATGTAAGGAAATATTTCTTTACAATAGATAGCCCAAAAAATGTGGATATTAATACTATGCTTACCAATCAGATAGCAAATTATACCTGGTCTATTTCTTTTTATAGGAAAGATGGAAATACGTACACTTATGCTGCAAGTGTAGGCCCTGGTATTGATCCTGATCCTGCTTATCCTCAGGACCATACCAGGTTTTTTGAAGCAGGAGAGTATTATATTGTATTTAATGTTGATTTTATGGCCAACTTTACCGGTACAGTGAATTTTACTGCAACCCACAAAACAAAAAAAACAATAAATCTTAAAAATTATGTAGTAGGTGGCGGAATAAGGATAAATAATATAAGCTATTACGATAAACCAGGTGATGCTATCCCCAATAAGAAAGTTAATTATTCATACGATGATGTTTCCGGCCCTTCAAAAAGCAGTGGGGCACTCGTATTTCCAAAGCCTGTCCATAATTATGAATACAGTTATAATAATGACTTTCTTTTTATATGCGGCTATTTTTCTCCATTAAGTCCTCAATTTTGTAAGTATAGTTACTCCAATACATTTACAATCTATTCTTCTCAAAATTTCATTCCTATTCAGAAAACCCAGGGTGCCGATGTGGGTTATCAGAGAGTAGTAGTTTCAGAAACGGGTAAAGGCGAAAGTATATATACCTACACATCGCCAATAGACCAGCCTAATCCTGATTACGTTGCTGTTTTACCTCCCTTTTATCCTGTTACCAATTATGATTATAAAAGAGGCCTGTTGATGGAGGAGCAGAAAAAAGATAATGCTACAGTCCTTCAGTATAAAAAAAGCAACCAGTATAACACGTATCATTCAGAAAAATTGACAGGTATTAATTTAAGGCATATGAGCTCGCCACAATTTACTGAATATATTTATGGAGGACAATTAGAAACCTATGGTGAGTATATGGCACTTTGTTCAAATGGTGGTCAGCCCGATGTATATTGTGGAACGAACGATCCTGCCAGTATGATTGGGATTACCCCAAGTGTAGAAATTATCGGCAAAGCGAATCCTAACCATTCCGAAACGACAGAATACCTTAACGGGAAAATGGTAAAAACGGTTGAAGATATTACGTTCAATACAAGAGATTATCCTACGAAGCAGGTGACCGTTGATCCGGATTCTAAAATTACCGAGACTACCTACCAGTATGCCCATGAAAAGTCCAATACGAGACTGGTTAATGCCAATATTATCGGTATTCCACTAGAAACCTCTGTCCTTGCCAAACAGGATCCTACCGATCCCGGTAAAGTAATTGGTAAATCAGAAACTAAATTTGATGACCCGAACCATTTGTTCCCAACTTCTGCCTTGTCTTATGATTTGCAGGATAACGCCTCGACCGAAGTTACTTACGACAAATACGATGCTAAAAGCAACCTTCAGCAATACACCGGTAAAGACGGTATCCCTGTTGTTATTGTCTGGGGCTATAACGGGACCCAGCCGATTGCTAAAGTAGAAGGCATTACGTACGACCAGCTGAATACCTTAGGGCTTATTGCTTCGATTGTTTCGGCTTCGGACACTGATGCATCAGACCCGTTAACCGAACATGCACTGATTACCGCATTGGACACATTCAGAAAATCTACCGCGTTAGCAGCAGCAATACCGGTAACCACATACACCTACGACCCGCTTATCGGTATAACCAGTATTACCCCGCCATCCGGGATCCGAGAAGTGTATCTTTATGATACTGCCAACAGGTTAAAGGAGATCAGGGAGAAAGATACAGCAGGAAAAATCATCAAGGAATTTAAGTACAATTACAAAAACTAACATGATGAAAAAAAATACTTCTTTCTATCAGTATACTTCTTTTGTAATAAAAACTCAAACAATAAGATTCTTAGTTGTATTATATCTAGCTATTTGTAGCACTTTATCGGCTCAGGATAAAAAATTTGATATTAATTTGAAATCACCAGATGCGGCTCAGATTTCTAAATCTACCGATATGCCGGCTTCTACCTATACAGGCATTACAAGTTCTAGTATTACAATTTATGATATTAAAGTTGATAATGAAATTTTCCCCATCACAATCAATTATCACGGATCAGGCGTTAAGGTAAAAGAAATAGCGTCCAGAATCGGTTTAGGATGGTCGCTTTCAGTAGGAAATACTTCCTTATCAAAACAAATATTCGGAGGAGAAGATCGTGGCTGGGTTCCTAATATTCCTATGGATGCTAATTATTTTACCCCTAATGATATGCAATCAAGCACAAACAGCTATACATTGGCTTGTATTATTACAGGTTTTAATGCACAG
>DASVUQ010000042.1:0-1826 GCA_036386975.1 Flavobacterium sp.
TGGGCATCACACAAATTGCTGCCGTTATGGGAAGTTGTGTTGCTGGTGGGGCCTATCTGCCTATTATGAGTGACGAAGCAATGATTGTAGACAAAACGGGAAGTATATTTCTCGCCGGTAGTTATCTTGTTAAAGCAGCAATTGGCGAATCTATAGATAATGAAACGCTCGGCGGTGCTACTACACACTGTGAAATTTCGGGTGTTACAGATTACAAAGCCAAAGATGACAAAGATGCTTTAGACCGGATTAAAAATATAATCGATAAAATAGGAGATTATAATAAAGCGGGATTCAGCAGGATCAAAGCACAAAAACCGGCTTTAGATGAAAATGAATTGTATGGTATTTTACCGAAATCAAGAGCGGAACAATACGATATGATGGAAATTATTAACCGCCTGGTAGATAATTCTGAATTTGAAGCCTATAAAGAAGGCTACGGACAAACCATTATAACCGGTTATGCACGCATAGACGGATGGGCGGTTGGAATTGTCGCTAATCAAAGAAAGGTTGTAAAATCCGGTAAAGGTGAAATGCAGTTTGGCGGTGTTATCTATTCCGATTCTGCAGACAAAGCAACACGATTTATAGCCAATTGCAACCAAAAGAAAATACCATTGGTTTTTATACAGGATGTCACCGGTTTTATGGTAGGAAGTAAATCCGAGCATGGCGGTATCATAAAAGATGGCGCCAAAATGGTCAATGCCGTTTCCAATTCAGTTGTTCCTAAATTTACTGTTATTGTTGGTAACTCTTATGGCGCGGGCAATTATGCTATGTGTGGAAAAGCATACGACCCGCGGCTTATTTTTGCGTGGCCAAGTGCCGAATTAGCGGTAATGGGAGGTACACAGGCAGCAAAAGTACTGGCCCAGATTGAAGCCTCTTCGCTAAAAGCAAAAGGTGAAGTAGTCGATGAAGCAAAAGAAGCCGCACTGTTCGATAAGATAAAAGCGCGTTATGATGAACAGGTTTCGCCTTACTATGCTGCATCACGGTTATGGACCGATGCGATAATTGATCCTATTGATACCCGCAAATGGATTTCGATGGGTATTGAAGCTGCCGACCACTCCCCTATTGAAAAACCATTTAATTTAGGGGTAATTCAGGTATAATTAAAAATAGTATAATTCCATAACTTTTCATATAGTAAAGTGCCTAAGTTTCGAAGTAGCAACAATAACATATTAATTATGAAAAAAACAATTTACTTACTTGGCATCATTGCCCATTTTAGTTTGGTGTATGGACAAGAGACTTTTACCAGAAAAGATTCGCTACATGGTGGTTTCTCAAAAGAAAGGATAGCATATGATGTACAACGATATGATCTAAATATTACTATTCATCCCAACGAACGTAAAATTGTCGGATTCAATGAGATTACATTCAAAACGATTCAGAATACCCCTAAAATTCAATTGGATTTATTCGAAAATATGGCCGTAGACAGTATTGTTTTTGAAAGCAAAAAATTAAATTATAAAAGAGATTTTAATGCCGTATTTGTTACTTTCGAAAAACCGTTAACAGTAGACGGATCAAATAAAAAAATACGTTTTTATTATTCCGGGAAACCCATAGTTGCTAAAAACGCACCTTGGGACGGAGGGTTTGTTTTTACTAAAGACATGCAAGCAAAACCATGGATTGGCGTTGCAGTACAAGGTACCGGATCCAGCCTCTGGTTCCCGTGTAAAGATTCACAATCGGACGAGCCAGACCTGGGAGCTACCATAAAAGTAGCAGTCCCTAACGGATTAATGAATGTCTCCAACGGCAGGTTCATCGGAAAAGAAGAACTTAAAAACGGC
>DASVUQ010000043.1:0-2231 GCA_036386975.1 Flavobacterium sp.
TTAGTAATCTATCCGGCGAAGTAGGTGATGTGGTTACAATACGTGGCAAAAATTTTCAAAACCTGGTGGAAATTTCTTTTAATGGTGTATCCACCAGCCTTTTTCAGGTTAATAGTGACTATACGATAGCAACCGTTACTGTACCTGAATATGCTACAACCGGTTTATTAGGCGTTAAAGATTCAGGGGAAGATACCGCATTTAGTGCCACTGATTTTATCATGAAGCCTAGAATTACCGATTTTACACCAAAAAAAGGTCCAATAGGTACCAGTGTAACAATAACAGGGAAAAACTTTATAGACGTTACCCAGGTAGCATTCAATGGCGTTCTCGCAGAATTTAACGTAAACCCCGAAGGTACCGAAATTACAGCCCTAGTACCCGAGACTACTACTGGTCCAATTCTAGTAACCGGACCCTCTGGACACGATCAATCAACCATTGATTTTCAGGTACCTATAAAAATTAACCTGAGTAGTTTTGCTTGTTCCATATCCTCTAATCATGCTTGTGCTGTGTATTATGATGATAATAATATTAATATTGGTAATTACGATTTTTTTCAAAAGTATTATCGTAACAGGCTATATTTTGGATGTTCTACATCAGGCAGCTTTTTTGATTTTCAAAATTTTGAAATAGCAGGGGTTAAGTTGAATAAAAGTATAATAACCGGCAATGGAAGTACTACTACTACTTTTAAACTCGATGAATCAGTAGGAATTGATGATGCTTCAGTTCAAGCAGAATTCATGCTTATTAAAAATTATCTTAGTGGAACTGGCCCAAAAATTATTACGGGAACATTAGCCAATGGAGTATATTTTACTGCTACTTTACCGAATCACGTTAATGGTTCAGGTATTAGTTCTGGAGATAATTGTATTACTGGTACTACAACTTCTTCACTTTCACTACAACAAGCCGTACCCGGATTAAAGGAATTAGAAACGGCAATAACGGCCATTTCCCTTCGTCCCAATCCAACCAACGGCGATACTACTTTAGACCTACCCCATCCAAAAGAGGTTACACAGGTAAGCATCATCGATATGGCAGGCAGGGTATTGTGGAAAACCACAGCCGTACAAGCCGAAACGGTGTTGCCAGTGGCAGGGTTTAAAACGGGTACCTACCTGGTGACGGTAGGCTATAAAAATAGTGAGCGCGAAACGCTAAAACTGGTAAAACAGTAACAAACAGTTCGTTTTTATAAAAGCCCTAAACGAAAGTTTAGGGGCTTTTATATTAATAGTTTCAACAATATAATTCCTTCTAATTTTGAAACAGGAAATATATTATTTCCCCTGCAATTTTTAGATTCTTATTTCTAAAATGAAACATTTCTTTTGAGAATTTTTTTAATACTTTATTGAATAGATTTTTGCAATAATCCATTTGAAAGTCTATTTAGAAATAAAAATAAGAAAATGCAACAAATTACACTCAAACAATTTTTTAAGCAGTTTGTCAATTATTTAATTTATTTAAATTTAAAATACACTGCTATAATTACTATAAACATTATTAAAATGAAAAAAGCATTATTTCTATTTTTCGCAATTTTTTTTACCTCACTTATACACGCATTAAATGTAACCTATTACATAAATCAGTTGTCAGGAGATGACTTAAACAAAGGTACTAGTCCAGAAAGAGCCTGGAAAACAATTAGCAGAGCAAATACACAAAATTTACAAGCTGGAGACAAAATTTTATTATCCTCTAAAGGTCCCTGGCACAGCGGAAGTCTTTGGTTTGATAGTAATGATGTGGGTACTCCTGACAATCCAATAATTGTGTCTTCGTATGGATCAAACTCAATGGCTTCAGTCTATAGTAATGATATACAAGGCTTGTTCAGTACTGTTGGAAGTATTAAAATAAGCAATATAGGTTTTTATGCCAACCGTATGTTTAATGGGGGCACTAATACCGGTAGTGGAATACATTTTTATACTGATGGTGCGCTAACGCATAAACCCTATATTACTATTGACAATTGCAAATTGGAAGGCTATGGGGATCATGGAATTTTAATCAGTTCATGGAATAAGAGTGAAGCAACAGGAAAAGGATTTTCAGACATAACTATAAAAAACACCACTGTAAATAATTGTGGAAAAACAGGCGTATTCATTTGGTCTTTTGGAGCTTTTGCTCATGCCTATGTACATAATAATGTTTTAATTGATAATGTAAGAGCTTCTAATAATTTAGGTTACGGT
>DASVUQ010000044.1:0-3740 GCA_036386975.1 Flavobacterium sp.
TTTGGCGCATCGCTTCTTGTTAATCTGGATAGTGGGAATGATTATTTTGAAAATTTCTCGATTACTCCCTTTGCAAGGTTTTATTTTCAGGAAACCAAAGAATTTGGTGCTAAAGGATTTTTTGTAGAGGGTTTTGGAAAATATAGTATTGGTAACCGTGAACGCCTCAACTATTATTATGATTATATCGATCTTGATAAAGAGAATTATTCTGCTGCTTCTCTTGGTATAGCCTTAGGAAAGAAATGGATTAACCGCACGGGGTTTGTCTTCGAGGTACTTATTGGTGCGGGCAGGACATTAGGTAACACAGATGTTGCGCCAGATGTAATGTTTAGAGGGGACCTTAATTTAGGATACCGGTTTTAATAATTTCTTTGGATAATTAACGCTTTATTGATCTAAATTTAAAAATAAAAAAACAACAGGAGTTTTCTAAATTCCTGTTGCTTTTTATGTTATTATCGGATGATAACCCCATCTACAAATAATACAGGAACTTCTTCTACATTGTTTTGATTGATGGTATTGGCTTTAAAAATAAATTTTTTATCGTATAGCGTATTGCCAATAAAATAGGTTAGCATAAACTCATTATTTAGTGCAAGGACACTATTTTCTACCATTTCGATTTTAACTACTGAAACAGCGGGGATTTCGATAAAAGCATGGCGTAAGAGCGAGGTTTTTTTCATTTCGCCATCGATGGTGCCAAAAGCTTTTGAAACCACCATAACACTATCAAGATTGAAATCACTGTCGTTTACAAGATAGGTGTACCAGACTTTTTCCATAAAATCATCGCTCCATTCCTGTACTGCTGCAATGAAAACGTTTTCTACCTCAGGAATATGAATATCTTTTTTCATGTTTGAATACATTTGATGGTACTATAAATGATCTTACCAATACTATGGCCCTAGCCCGGATAGCAGTGAAAATCCCGCGTTTTTTCGCGGATTGTAACGTATAGCCGGAAAAGCTCCTAAAAAATTTATATACTGGTTTTGAATTGCTCCAGGAAACGAATGTCATTTTCGTAGAACATACGGATATCTCCAATTTGATATAGCAGCATAGCAATGCGCTCTATGCCCATACCAAAAGCAAAACCATTATACTCTTCGGGATTAATGCTGCAGTTTTTAAGCACATGGGGGTCGACCATACCACAGCCCATAATCTCGAGCCAGCCGGTGCCTTTTGTAATGCGGTAATCGGTTTCTGTTTTTAATCCCCAATAAATATCGACTTCAGCACTGGGCTCTGTAAACGGAAAGTAAGAAGGGCGCAGACGGATTTTTGATTTTCCGAACATTTCTTTGGTAAAATAAAGTAATGTTTGTTTTAAATCGGCAAATGAAACGTCTTTGTCTATGTATAGCCCTTCGACCTGATGAAAGATACAGTGGGAACGTGAGGAAACGGCTTCGTTACGGAATACGCGCCCCGGAGAAATAGTTCGGATTGGCGGTTGGTTGTTTTCCATGTACCGAACCTGTACGGATGATGTGTGGGTGCGCAGCAATATATCAGGATTGGTTTGTATGAAAAAGGTATCCTGCATGTCACGTGCCGGATGATATTCCGGAAGGTTTAATGCGGTAAAATTATGCCAGTCGTCTTCTATTTCCGGCCCTTCGGAAACATTAAAACCAATATTGGAGAAGACGTCTATGATTTGGTTTTTTACCAATGATATCGGATGCCTTGAGCCAATTTTAAAGGGTTCTGCCGGTCGTGTTAAATCGCCATAGATCCCTTTGAATTCTTCTTTGCTCTGGAGTGCTTCCTGAATGGATTTTACTTTTTCTTCGGCCGTAGTCTTTAATAAGTTGATGACTTGCCCGAATTCTTTTTTCTGGTCGTTGGGTACATCCTTGAATGCTGCGAACAGCTCTTTTAAAATTCCTTTGCTTCCTAAAAATTTAATCCTGAAAGCTTCGAGTTCTGCTGTATTTTGAGTGGTAAAAGCCTGGGCTTCTCTAATATATTCTTTTATCTTATCAGTCATCGGTTCTATAAAAATGTAAATTTAAGGATTTTTCGTCGAAAGTGGTTGTTTCGTTTTCATGTTTTGAGGAAACTATTACCTAATCAATGAGTTCTTTTTCTATAAAGTAATTCACAATGGCTTCCTTCATTAAAACGGATTGTTCTCCGGCTTTAAGGGGCGGCAGTTCTTCTTTTACTTTGTAATGGGGCCAACCTTCTTTGTCTACATAATCAAACTCATAAAAGCCATAGGGTTCTAAAAGCCTGCAAATCGCGATGTGCATAAGATTGAGCTTCTCATCCTTTTTAAATTTCTGGTGTACTTTTCCTAATTCCTGTACCCCGATTAAATATATAATGGCATCCAGATCTAAGGTGCTGCCTTCTGCAAATTGATTGGAAAGGTGTGTGACTATTTTTTCCCAGCGTTGTTTTAATTGTTCGTCTCTTGCCATTTTGATTTCAGTTTTTTGATTTTTGATTTTGGCAATTTAGTTTCTAAGAAAATTACATATCAAAATTAGCCTGCAAAGATAACGCTTAGCTGGTAATAAATTATTCTTATATATTTGTGATTCAAAAAAAATGTATGGGTGTATTGGATATTTTTTTAGGTGCTGTGTTGGTTTATGGCCTTTATAAAGGGATTACAAATGGGTTGTTTGTCGAACTGGCTTCTCTGATTTCATTTTTTATCGGAATTTATGTTGCGGTACGTTTTTCTTCTTTTACAGCTTCATTTATTGCTAAGCATCTTTCCTGGTCTGAAAAGACTATTGGGATTACGGCTTTTATACTCACTTTACTATTGGTTATTGTTGCTGTTCATTTGCTTGCAAAAGTACTGTCAGGAATAGCGAGTTCGATTTTGTTAGGTTGGGCTAATGCTTTGGCCGGGGGAATTTTTGGTGTGTTAAAATCTGTATTGCTTTTAGGCGTAGTATTAAGCTTGTTTCAAAAAATTAATTTTAATGATGTGCTTATTAGTAAAACAACACAGGATACTTCTTTGTTGTACCACCCAGTCTTAAAAACCTCGGAAGTGCTGATGCCTTTTGTTACTTCATGGTTTGAGGATTTGAAACATAAAGCCATTAAAAAAGATTAATTACTTTAGTTCTTTTATTGTACTTGCTTCTACCCAACCCGTTTTCATCTTCAAGCTGAATTTTTTTCCAGTTATCGAGTGTTTCTATTACTAAACTTTACTGCCTTAGTGTAGTAGGATAAACTTGATCTGTAAGCTATTTAAAAAATCTTTATTTATTGGTTTTTAAAAATGTAATAGTTTCTTTTAATTCCTTAATTCTTTCTTCATATTGTTCTATAAGTTTTTGAGAAACTAAATCCAATGGAACAATATTATCTTGCTTGTAATCAATAGTATCAGTCTTTAACAGTTCTTCAGATGTAACCTGGAATACTTTACAAAATTTTTCGATGTGGTTAGCCCATGAATTGCTTTGTCCACTTTCTATTCTTGCATAAGTAGATTGTGATATATTTAGAAAATCGGCAACTTGTTCCTGTGTCCAACCCTTCTCTTTCCGGTATTGCTTAAGTTTATTTCCTATAACTGTATTCATAGGTTAAATTTATGTAAAAATAGGAAAATAATTTACTTTATTCGAAAATAGGGTAGATAAACCCACAATATGAATAAACACCTGTGAAATTATGTGGTAAGTTTATAAATAAAATAATTAGGTACAGGCTAAAAAGTGGAAGTCGAAAAACTAAAAGAG
>DASVUQ010000045.1:0-1554 GCA_036386975.1 Flavobacterium sp.
ACCCATATCCAACTACAGGAAGGTTCCAATGGGAAAGCCAAACCG
Source organism: Flavobacterium sp. (assembly GCA_036386975.1). GTDB lineage: Bacteria > Bacteroidota > Bacteroidia > Flavobacteriales > Flavobacteriaceae > Flavobacterium. The sequence goes on from DASVUQ010000045.1 coordinate 46, forward strand.
TATATTTTGGTATGAATTATATGTTTGGAGGTGGTAAAAACAAGGCTTTATCAAGAAAACAAAGAGAAGATAATACCAAAAAAGGCGGTGGCGGAATGTTTTAAAAAAGGAGTTTAGTTGAGAGTTGATTATAAAAAAAGCCCCGGAGCATGATGCACTTCGGGACTTTTGAATTTTAATACTATATCTAAAATAAGATCAAATTACCACTTTATAATGACACTTCCCCAAGTGAAACCACTACCGAAAGCTGCCAACACAACAGTATCGCCGGATTTAACTTTACCTTGTTCCCAGGCTTCCGTTAATGCAATGGGAATAGAAGCTGCAGTTGTATTACCGTATTTTTGGATATTGTTATATACCTGATCATCCGTTAGTTGAAATTTCTGCTGAATAAATTGCGAAATTCTTAAATTGGCCTGGTGCGGAATCAGCATATTAATATCTGAAACCTGAAGATGATTCGCTTTTAAGCCTTCATTAATTACTTCGGCAAAACGTACTACTGCATTTTTAAACACAAACTGCCCGTTCATGTAAGGAAAATAACTTTCATCATCGGGATCATTATCTGCAATAATATCGGTTACCCAACGGCCTCCCATTCCGGGTGCTTTTACAATTAACTCTTCGGCATGTTGCCCTTCAGCATGTAAATGAGTAGACAAAATGCCTTTAGTAAGGTCTTCTTCCCTACTGAGCACCGCAGCACCGGCGCCATCGCCAAAAATTACAGAAACACCTCGCCCACGCGAAGTCATGTCCAATCCTACAGAATGTACTTCTGAACCTATAACAAGGATATTCTTGTACATCCCTGTTTTAATATATTGGTCTGCAATAGAAATGGCATATATAAAACCGGAACATTGATTTCTTACGTCTAAAGCCCCTACAGTACGCAAGCCTAAATCCCGTTGAACCAATACACCAGGCCCGGGAAAATAAAAATCAGGGCTTAATGTCGCAAAAATTACAAAATCGATAGCGTCATTTGTGATTCCTGAACGTTCTATAGCAATCCTGGCCGCTTTAACGCCCATAGATGTGGTAGTATCTTCTCCCCTTATGATGTGGCGCCGCTCCTGTATACCTGTTCTTTCCTGGATCCATTCATCATTGGTATCAATAATTTTAGACAAGTCATCATTGGTAACTATATTATCCGGCACATAATAACCAAGGCCAGATATTTTAGAATGGAACATATTTTCGTTATTTTTGAAATTGATAGTACAAATTTAAACATCTTTTAAAAAAGAATACTTATTTAAATAGATAAATAAATTTTTGATAAATTTATAGCTGTTGATGTTTAAGAATAGGTAATAAATTCTTTTTCTATATAATAATTTACTAATGCAGATACAAGTAGTGTTAATTAAAATGAAAAAGTATAAAATGAAAATACACAGCACCAATTACTTTAACACATTTATTGAAATTGCAGAGGACTGCCCCGTAACAAGCCTACCGTGTGGACACATCTATTTTTACTATTTTTAT
>DASVUQ010000046.1:0-11420 GCA_036386975.1 Flavobacterium sp.
TTAAGATGAAATCAAAAAATCTAAATCAGGAAATTGGAGCTTTAAATTCAATACTATTAAAAATTTTATCATTATCGCTTTTATTCTTTTTTAGTTTTTCAGTTCAGGCACAGGATGAAAAAGCAAGGGACCTGTTGAACCAGGTTACTGCAAAAGTAAAAGGCTATAATAATATTATAATTGATTTTAAATATACAGTAAATAACGCAAAAGGGAATATTAATCAGGAAAGCAAAGGTAATGTAACATTAAAAGGTAATCAATATGTGCTTAATTTAATGGGTGTTACAAAAATATTTGACGGAAGAAGGGTATATACTATTAATCCGGAAGATGAAGAAGTATCGATCTCCGGGTATGATGAAAATGATGAAACTGCCATTACTCCTTCTAAGATGTTGACTTTCTTTAATTCCGGTTACAAATATTACTGGGATATCCTTCAGAATGTAAAAGGCCGTAAAATACAATACATTAAATTAATCCCTAACAGTAGCAGGGACAGCAGAAAAGAACTCTTGTTAGGCATAGACGTACAGACAAAGAATATTTATACAGTAATTGAAATTGGAAAAAACGGAACAAAAACAGCTATTGTTGTTAATTCTTTTAAAACCAATCAGCCATTATCCAAAAATGAGTTTACTTTTGTAGAGAGCAAATATCCAAACTACACTATCAATAAATAGATACCCTCTTAGGTGAAAATTCTCGACAGGTACATTTTAAAAACATTTTTAATTACGTTTACTTCGGTATTCGTAATTCTTTTTTTTATATTTATTTTACAAACGGTCTGGCTATTTATTGCAGAACTCGCAGGAAAAGATTTAGATTTTGTTCTAATCCTTAAATTTCTTTTGTTTTCGATGCCTGGTGTAATCCCATTGGTACTGCCGTTATCGATCCTCCTGGCTTCGATCATGACATTTGGTGACCTTTCAGAAAATTATGAATTTGCTGCTATGAAATCATCCGGGGTTTCATTACAAAGGGCCATCAAAGGGTTAACTGTTTTTATTTTAGCTTTAAGCCTTGCCGCATTTGCCTTTGCCAATAACGTTATCCCCTACTCCCAATATAAATTTATTAATTTCAGAAAAAATATTGCACAGGTAAAACCTGCTATGGCCATTGCCGAGGGACAATTTAGCGAAGTAGGCAATTTTAATATCAAAGTAGACAAAAAATCGGGTGATAAAGGTAATATCCTCACAGGCGTAACTATCCATAAAAAATCATCTGTAGGTTCAGGGAACAGTACTGTTATAAAAGCAAAAAGCGGCATTTTATTAAGTAGTGAGAAATCTAATATTCTGCAACTAGTGCTTTACAAAGGGGCACAATACGAAGATGTTGTTTCAAAAGATTATCAGGCAAGAAATAAACTTCCTTTTGCTAAAACTACTTTTGAGAAATACATCATGAAAATGGATTTATCCCAGATGAATAAAGTGGATGTTAATGATGAAAAAGTAGCCAACACCAACACCATGCTTAATATTAACGAGTTACGCTATACACTTGATTCATTAAATAAAAGCTTTAAAAAAGATGTTGTTTCATTTAGCGAGAATATCCGTCAACGTTCTACGATGAACATGGCCCCGGCCATTGCATTTAATCCAAAACCAGATTCGTTAAAGGCAAAGACAAAGAAAGCGAATACTAAAGACCTGCTTAAATATTATACAACGGAAGAAAAAGCAAAAATAGCTGAAATCGCCCAGAGCACTATTTCCGGTACCTATTATACCATAACCAGTACCAAAGAAGACCTACAGATGAAACAAAAAAACATCAACAGCCACCTTATTGCTTTTTATGAAAAGTTTGTTATTGCTTATGCATGCGTACTTATGTTTTTTATAGGGGCACCACTTGGAGCAATTATCCGGAAAGGTGGACTAGGATTACCTATTGTGTTTGCCGTTTTAATCTTTATTACCTTTCACTTTATTAATACTTTTGGTAAAAAACTCGCCCAGGAAAACGAAATTACACCTTTTATTGGTGCCTGGCTATCTTCGATGATCCTGACGCCTCTTGCACTATTATTAACGTATCGGGCAACCAATGATATAGGATTAATCAATATGGATATTATATTATCACCATTACAGAAAGTTTTTAATAAAATGTTTCCTAAAAAATAACTACATCATGTTGTCATCAGATAAAATACAGCTCAACACCATAGAAGAAGCTATTGAAGATATCCGGCAAGGAAAAATTATAATCGTTGTAGATGATGAGGACAGGGAAAATGAAGGTGATTTTTTGGCTGCAGCCGAAAAGGTAACGCCGGAAATGATCAATTTCATGGCTACTTACGGGCGAGGGTTAATCTGTGCCCCGTTAACAGAAAACCGATGTAAAGAGCTTGAACTAAAGCCGATGGTAAACAATAATACAGACCATATGGAAACCGCTTTTACTGTTTCAGTAGATTTGAAAGGGAATGGCGTTACCACAGGGATTTCTGCATTAGACAGAGCAAAAACCATACTGGCACTTGTAGACCCTAACACTAAGCCTTATGATCTTGCACGCCCGGGACATATTTTTCCACTGGTGGCGAAACAGGGCGGTGTGTTGCGAAGAACAGGCCATACCGAAGCTGCTATAGATTTTGCCAGGCTTGCGGGTTTTAAACCTGCCGGTGTGATTTGTGAAATTATGAACGATGACGGAAGTATGTCACGATTACCCCAACTGGTAGCTGTTGCCAAACGATTCAACCTGAAGCTGGTCTCTATTGAAGATTTAGTCGCATACAGGATGCAGCATGACAGCCTTATCGTAAAAAAAGAAGATTTTGATATTATTACCCGTTTTGGTATGTTTCGGCTTCGGGCATACGAACAAACTACTAATAAACAAATACATATTGCTTTAACTAAAGGTTCATGGAACCTGGGCGATGCCGTACTCACAAGGATTAACTCTACACTGGTAAACAATGACTTGCTGGGTACGCTTACGAAAAATGCAGACCAGCAGCTGGACGATATGTTTAATATAATAAATGAACAAGGACAGGGTGCAGTCTTATTTATTAATCAGGATATGCAATATGTTAACTTACTCAACAGGTTATCTGAATTAAAAGCATTACAGGCCAATGGGATTCTTAAAGCACCTAAGATTATAATAGACAGTAAAGATTATGGTATAGGTGCACAGATACTGCATGATCTTGACATTTCGAAAATAAAATTGGTTTCGAATACAGCAGAACATACCAAACGTGTCGGCATGATTGGATACGGCCTGGAAATAACAGAATATGTAAGCTATTAACCTGCTTATAATCCTATTCCGGTTTTTAAACATAAGAGGATTAAATACTTCAGTAACATATCCGCAATAAAAAAATTATTTCATTCTAAAATGTTTTGCAATTTAAAAAAGGATACTATATTTGCACTCGCAATCAGGAATGGTTGTGCCTTATTGGAGAAATGGCAGAGCGGTCGAATGCGGCAGTCTTGAAAACTGTTGACTGTAACAGGTCCGGGGGTTCGAATCCCTCTTTCTCCGCTAGAAGCCCCGTAATTGTAAGATTAACGGGGCTTTAATTTTTAGTTTACAACACCTCTGATTTTTACCTCACAAGATTTCCATAAAATCAGTTAACAATTCCGCCTTGTTTCCTTGGTTTAATTTTTTGTATTTGTAATATATAGAAGGAAAAATTTTATTTACTATAACATTTAAAGGAATACCTGGTGAAAAATTAAATGTTTTACACTTCGCTGTTAGATCAGCTTGTGATTTTTCATTTTTTGTAGTAGCATATTCATTCATTGAAGCTTATAAGCATTGGAATATTTCAATATATTGTCCCGTTTGCTGTAAGCGGAAAGTAAGGTAAGGCTACACTTTCTATTTCTTTTAAAATATAATCATCATTTATAGTTGACCAGGTTATTACAAAAAAACGCAGCCCGGATTGAACTCTTAAAATTTCCTGAGAAGTCCATCTTCTTATATTATTACCTGTAACCGTTGCAAACCTTTTCAAAAAACGAATAAGCTAATTGCATTTGTACTATAAAAAAGATTTATTTTTTAAAAGCAATCCGGACTATTTTGTTCTTTCCGGCAGCAATTGCTGTAGAGTCATTTTGAAAACGGATTGTAAATAATTCTTTATCTGTATACAGTTGTTTCCAGCTTTGACCGTTGTCAGCAGAATAAAATACTCCTGAAGCACCTACACAAACCAATCCTTTGCCGTTACTGCCAGGCACATACTGAATACAGGAAGCATAACCGAAACCCTGATGCTCCGCTATTAAGTTCCATGTTTTTCCGCCGTTGGTTGTAACGGCTTTATTACTATGATTTTGGTTGGGTATTTCATAGTTTCCACCGGCGATGATTCCATTAGTACTGTTATAGAAATCAGCCGTAAAAATACCTGTCATGGTTTGCCCCTGAACAATTGGTGTTCCATATACTTTCCAGGAATTCCCTTTGTCCGGAGAATAGAAAACCCGTGATTTTTTTCCACCGGATACTACCCATGCCACATTACCTTTAACTACGATATTGGTATTACTTGCTGCAAAAGCTGCTTCACCCTCATTAATTTTAGGTAATTGATCACAAGGTATTTTTTTCCAGGAGTTGCCTCCATCCCTGGTAATTATTATGGATAAACAATCTTCAGTAGGATCGCCTATGGCAATGCCATCGTTATCATCCCAGAATTGCATACTGTCATAAAATACTTTTGGATGGTTTTCTGTATATACTACCTCTATTCTTGACCCGTCTTTTGCAATTCGATACAATTGAGCAGGACTGCCTACGTTTAAAATAAAAATATTTTTTGTGGTACCGGCTATACTTCTGAATTCCAGTTGTAAAGTGTCATTAATCACACTTCCGTTAAAATGTTTACTACTATTCAAATCCCTGTAGCCATACCTGCCTTTGTTACCAGCATACCAAATTTTATTAGAATCAATATAAATGGCACGTATACTTACTTCTTCTCTAAAAATAGTATCTATTACAACTGCCTTAAATGGAATTACAGGTGTAGTGCCTGTACCTGGAATAGTTTTTTTACAAGCTATTAATAATGAGAAAACTATGACTATAAAAGCAACCTTTTTCATAATGAGGATGATATTTCGTTAGGTAAATTTAATGTTTTTGTTTTCAAAAATGCTGAATTTAAAAAGCAATGTAATAGGTAATTTAATAACTACTATCTAAATTTTGATTATTTTTGTACCCTTAATTATCATTTATGAGCTCTTCACATAAAGGCCACATGAGTAAGTTATCTTTTGCCGGCCTGCTAATAACTTTAGGTATAATATATGGCGATATAGGTACCTCCCCACTCTATGTAATGAAAGCGATTATCGGCCTTGAACCTATCGTAAATGATATTATTCTTGGAGGCATTTCCTGTATTTTCTGGACGCTGACATTGCAAACTACAATAAAATATGTACTTATCACGCTTAATGCAGACAATAAGGGCGAAGGAGGCATTTTCGCCTTATACGCCCTGGTTAAGAGAACCAAAGTAACATGGCTTATTGTACCTGCAATCATTGGCGGCAGTGCCCTATTGGCCGATGGTATTATTACACCGCCTATCTCAGTTTCTTCAGCTGTAGAAGGCCTTAGGACATTTTATCCGGAAATAAATACGGTCCCCATTGTTATAGGAATATTGGTTATTTTGTTCTCTATTCAACAATTTGGTACTAATCTCGTAGGTAAATTTTTTGCTCCAATGATGCTGATCTGGTTTTCTATGTTAGGGATATTAGGTATTATCCAAATATCAGGTAACTTAGAAGTATTTAAAGCATTAAACCCTTATTATGCCTATGAATTATTGCGTATCCATCCGGAAGGTTTTTACGTTTTAGGTGCTGTTTTTTTATGTACCACCGGGGCGGAAGCATTATACTCGGATATGGGACACTGCGGAAGAAAAAATATCCGTGTGAGTTGGATTTTTGTAAAATCGGCATTAGTGCTTAATTATTTCGGACAAGCAGCTTATTTAACCGGACATGAAGGAGAAACCCTAAAAACATTAGGACGTGGTTCTAATGGGAATCCTTTTTATTTAATTATGGCTGATTGGTTTCAGCCGATAGGGATAATAATTGCCACTTTAGCAGCAGTCATTGCTTCTCAGGCATTAATAAGCGGATCATTTACATTAATCAATGAAGCAGTCCGACTTAACTTCTGGCCAAAAGTAAGGATCAAATACCCAACGGAACTTAAAGGTCAGATCTATATACCATCGATTAACTGGTTATTGCTCTTAGGCTGTATTGGCATCGTACTTCATTTTGAAGAATCAACTAATATGGAACATGCATACGGTTTGGCTATTGTACTTTGTATGATCATGACTACGATATTACTTAATTTTTATATGATTATGAAAAGGGTAAAATGGTATTTCATAGCACCAATTATTACTTTATTCCTAATTATTGAATTTAGCTTTTTTACAGCCAATATTAAAAAATTCTCTGATGGTGGATACGTCACATTAATAATAGCCTTTGTTTTAATAGCTATTATGGCAACATGGTACAGGGCCAAGAGAATTAGCAAGAACTATACTAAAATGGTTAAAATTGAAAACTATAAAAAGGTGCTACAAGAATTAAGCAACGATTTTACCATACCTAAATACGCCACGCATTTAGTATATATGACCAATTCAGGAAGGACTGATGAAATTGAAGAAAAAGTACTGTATTCTATTCTTCAGAAAAGGCCTAAAAGAGCCGATTTATATTGGTTTATTCATGTGAATATTTTAATCGAACCCTATAAAACGGAATATAAAGTGACCAAAATTATTGAAGACGATTTAATCCGTATTGATTTTAATCTTGGTTTCCGTGAGCCTACCAAAATTAATATCATGTTTAAAGAAGTAGTAAAAGATATGGTAAAAAATGGTGAAGTAGATATTACCAGCCGTTATGAGTCATTAAACAGGAATAATATTATAGGGGATTTTAAATTTGTGCTCTCTGAAAAGTTCCTTTCGAACGATAGTGATATGTTGTGGCATGAAAAAATTGTAATGAATACCTATTTCCTAATCAAAAAATTAAGTTTATCTGAAGAACAGGCTTTTGGTCTTGACAGCAGTTCTGTTAAAATAGAAAAATTTCCTATGGTCCTGCATCCACCGGAACGTATTTGTATGAAAAGGATATAAATAATATAATACTTTCTCTCGAATGATATATTAATGTTTTATAACGAACCAGATTAATTTGGCATAGATATTGGTTTGCATACCGTAATAATTATTTAATATTATTATTATGAAAACGAATATATTCATTTTAGCTTTTTTTTCTTTGTTGCAGGTTAGCTGCATCAGTGCGCAAAATATAACTACAGTAAATGCCAGAAATTCCGACATCAGTGACAACTTAGATCTAAGAGCTATAGCTTCGATTTTTGGTGATGCAGCCAATCTGGAAGATTTTGAAAGAAGATTAAATAACCCTAATTTACAAATATCTAACCTTGACTTAAATAATGACGGTAGAGTAGATTATTTAAGGGTTGTAGAATCTGTAGAAAGCAGGACACATGTTATTGTTATACAAGCAGTACTTGGGGCAGATGTTTTTCAGGATGTTGCTACTGTAGAAGTCGAAAGAAATAATAACGGACAGGTTCAGGTACAGGTGGTAGGTGACGTTTATATGTACGGGCAAAATTACATCTATGAACCGGTATATGTGACAAGGCCGGTAATTTATACTACGTTTTGGGTTAACTCCTACCGACCTTATTACTCTCCATGGAGATGGAACTACTATCCTACTTACTATCAGGCATGGAATCCTTATCCTGTATATACCTATAGAAGGAATATAAATCAGACTATTAACATAAACCACAATTATAATTATGTTAATGTAAGGCGAAGCCAAAGAGCAGCTGCTATTTATGATTCCAGAAGGTCTAACGGATATGAGAGATTGAACCCCGGCCGTTCTTTTATACAAAGAAACAATGTTAGTAACCGATATGAACTTGATAGAACAAGGACAACAGCTTTAAACGGGAGAAGAACAGGAAATGATATGCAAAACAGTTATTCCACAAGAAACGAAAACGGTACAAGATTAGGCAGTTATACCGGTAGGAATGCAAACTCAACCAGAGTAACAACTCAAAATGAAAATGCAGGCAGCAGAAGAAATTCATATCAAAGAAGTGGATCTCCAACCAGGATAACAAACTCAAATGCAGGTAACAGCGCAAATACATATAGAAGAGCTGAATCTGGAACAAGAGCAACAACCCGAAGTGAAAATACAACAGGTAACGAAAGGAGTACCTATCAGACAAGTGAATCTCCAAGAGCAAGTACGCGAAGAAATGAATCCTCTATGCAAAATAATCCGGCCAGAATGACTACTCCAAGTACAAGAGTAGTAAATCCCGAAAATGTTCGGTCAGCATCAGAACAAAGGAATACCGGAGCTATCGAACGTTCAGAAAGCAGAAATACTTTTTCTCCTACAAGGGTTCAAAGTGCCCCGCAACCTGAATACAGTAGAACATCAAATGACTCCAGAAGAAGTTCAGGAAGAGAAAATTCAGGAAGCACAAGAAGCAATTACAGAAATTAATTATATTACAATTAGCATTATAAATACCCGGATAACTTCGGGTATTTTTTTTGGTTGAAATAATTCGGTATTCAAATAAAAGAAATTATCTTTCAATACGATTATAGAAATTCCATAAGGATATTATTTTATTGTTTATCAGAAGTTTAAGTTCAACCCATTTATCATGTTATTATTCCTTAAAAGTATACGCTACAAAAATTTACTAATGATTGCTGTAATGCAGCTGATTTTTTTATATGGATTTTTAAAAGTTCTGGATATTCCTTTGGCATTAAATGACTGGCATTACTTTTTACTTATAATGGCAACCGTTTCAATTGCTGCCGGTGGTTATATCATAAACAATATAGTGGACCAGGAAACAGATGCCATCAACAAGCCAGATGATAGGATTATTGGGAAATTTATTACTGAACAGCAGGCAAATGTGATCTATATCATTTTGAATATCATTGGTGTTGGTATAGGGTTTTATTTATCCAATTACATAGCAAAGCCCGGTTTTACAGGTATTTTTATAGTCACAGCTATTACACTTTATATTTATGCTTCCAGTTTAAAACAAGGATTACTGATCGGGAATATTATTGTTGCTTTGCTTACTGCTTTGAGTGTGATCATTATCGGGTTGTTTATGCTTTACCCTATGATAACTGTACAAAACCAATCAGCATTAGCGGTAATTTTCAAAATTATACTTGACTACGCACTTTTTGCTTTTATTATTAATTTTATCAGGGAAATTGTAAAAGACCTGGAAGATATCAATGGCGATTATAATCTAGGTATGAAAACATTACCTATTGTTTTAGGAGTAGACAGAACAAAAAAACTGGTTGCTTTGATAACAGTTATCCCTATCGTAATGCTTTTGAATTATGTAAATGTTTATTTTTTAAAAAATAATTTAATTTTAGCTACTCTTTATGCTATTATAGTAGTCATTGCACCTCTTACTTATTTTAGTATAAAAACCTGGTCTGCTAAAACCAAGAAAGATTTTAATCATTTGAGTACAGTGCTAAAGATAATATTGTTTTTTGGCATACTTTCTATTTTTATTATTACGTACAATATCAAATATCATGCTTAGAGAAAAATTAAAAAAATATAATATAATTCTGGCTTCCGGATCTCCAAGAAGACAACAACTTCTAAAAGATTTAGCAGTCGATTTTGAAGTTAGGCTAAAAGATACAGAGGAAATTTACCCTGATCATTTACAATCTGCCGGGATTACTGATTTTTTGGCCCATTTAAAAGCGGCTGCATTTGAAAATGAATTAAAAGAAAATGATATTCTCATTACCAGCGACACGATTGTATGGCATAATAACAAGGCACTAGGAAAACCTAAAGATGCTGCTGAAGCTTTTGCAATGCTTACTTCATTATCAGGTACAACACATGAAGTTATTTCTTCTGTTTGCTTTAAAACAAATACTAAAACTGAAATTTTTAATGATTGTACCAAAGTAACTTTTAACTCATTGCACCCGAACGAAATTAATTACTATATTCAAAATTATCAGCCTTTTGATAAAGCCGGTGCCTATGGTATCCAGGAGTGGATCGGTGCTGTAGGCATTGCCAGGATTGAAGGGTCTTATCTTAATGTTATGGGGCTGCCGGTAGATAAAGTATATCACTATTTAAACAAATTGTAAATTATATATGGTATTTTTGAATCAGTATTTACATGAAGTAATCAGCACATGCATCTTAATTGTGATCCTTTTAATAGCCCGTTATATTACTTCATCTTTGATACGCCGCTATGGAAAAATAAGTGAAATTATAGAGCACAGGACCAACCTGATTATAAAGTATAACAGCATTCTGTTAAGTGTACTCTTTTTTATTGCACTTTTTATTGTCTGGAATGTACAAACGAAAGATCTTTTCTTAACGATTTCATCTGTGCTTACAGTAGTTGGAGTGGCACTCTTTGCACAGTGGTCTATACTTAGTAATATTACTTCGGGTATTATCCTGCTTTTTTCTTTTCCGTTTAAAATTGGTGATTATATACGTATTCATGATAAAGATTTTCCTATTGAAGCAGAAATTGATGATATACGTGCTTTTCATACATTATTAAAAACAAAAGATGGGGAAATCATCACATATCCCAATACTTTATTGTTACAAAAAGGAATTTCTATTATAAAAAATACTGATTTTGAAAATAAAGAGTTTATGGACTAGACCGTAATTATATAACTTTATTCCTAATTTCTATAACTACCAATCATGGTCAAAATATAATCTTTGTTCGATATTGAATTTTTTTAATAGAACAACTGCATGGACCGACCAATACAACTACCTGTTTACGTTAAAATAGCTTTGATTTTACTTAGCTTAGTTATAATTATATATACATTAAATCTGGCCCAGGGTATTATTGTACCCATTGTACTTGCTTTTCTATTTGCCATATTACTAAGTCCCATTGCCAATTTTTTTAAAACAAAACTTCACCTTCCTAATGTAATTTCAGTCATAATTACTGTTTTGTTGTTTGTAATATTTGTTGCAGGGCTCATTACCTTTATATCACTTCAGGTTACTGATATTGCGAGTGATATAGACAAAATACAAAAAAATATTACTATTCATATTAGTAACATTCAGCAATTTGTTAAAGAAAGATTTCATGTAAGCAGAAGAGAACAAAATCAATATGTACAGGAAGCTTTAACCGATTCTATGGAAAAAGGAAGAGCAATATTGGGTACTACATTAGTGTCT
>DASVUQ010000047.1:0-2168 GCA_036386975.1 Flavobacterium sp.
CTGCTCATAATCCAACAATTTTAATGCAAAATAGGCTTCACCCCAGCGCCAGTCAATCAATAAATGTTTGCATAGAAAACCCGCTACGATCATACGTACCCGATTGTGCATGTGGCCTGTCTGGTTTAGCTCCCGCATTCCGGCATCGACAAACGGATAACCTGTTTTTCCTTCACACCATTTTTTAAAATCATCTTCATTATTATTCCATTGAACAGCATCATATTTGGACTTAAAGCCTGATGATTTTGTATGTGGAAAATGCCACAGGATCTGCATAAAAAACTCTCTCCATATCAATTCTTTAAGAAAAGTTTCATTCTGTTCTTTACTTGCTTTTGCTACTATTTTTCGAATGGAAATAGCACCAAAACGAAGATGAGCACCTAAATATGATGTTTTGTTAATAAAAGGAAAATTTCTGGTTTGTTCATAATTCCGGATTAGGATTTCTGAACTATCAAATGGGGTCACTTTAATTTCAGATGGTTCGAAACTAATGTCTTTAAGACTTAAAAAAGGGTAGGTGTGGCCGGTTATTTTATCAATAAGATCTTCAGAATTATAATTTTCTAATGTTACAGATTTGAAATTTTGTTTCCATTTATTAGCATAAGGTGTATAAACGACGTAAGGTTTACCATCATCCTTAATCACTTCGTCTTTCTCAAAAATTACCTGGTCTTTATAGGTTTTAAAATTAATCCCATATTTTTTGAATACCTGAAAAACGGCTAAATCGCGTTGCCTTGCATAGGGCTCATAATCATGATTGGTATATACATTTTCAATTTTATTTTCAATGGCCAGTTGTTCAAAAACGGCATCTGGGGTTCCATAAAATACTGCTAATGATTTTCCTGCGGCATTTAATCCTGAATTAATTTTAGTAAGGAGTGTATGGATAAAAGTCACCCGGGCATCATCTTTTGGCAATTCATCCAGAATATTTTTATCAAAAATAAATAGGGGCAGGACAGGCTGGCCATTTTTTAAAGCTTCAAAAAAACCTTTGTTGTCGTCTATACGTAAATCACGCCGAAACCAGAAAATTGTCATTTTATGCTTTTTTTTATAATTGTAATTATCCGTGAATTGACAATGTTGACATACCGCCATCTACATGCATTATCTGCCCTGTAATCCAGGAAGCGTCGTCACTTAAAAGAAAACCGGCCATTTGTGCAATATCTTCCGGTTGCCCAAAGCGTTTTAACGGATGCCTTTCGGCTGATTTTTCTTGTTTGGTTTCATTGTTTAAAAATTTATCGGCCAAAGGTGTATTGGTTAATGATGGCGCAATAACATTAACCCTTATTTTTGGTGCGTATTCTGCTGCAAGTGCTTTTGCAAAACCTTCTATAGCGCCTTTAGCGGCAGCAACACTGGTATGAAAAGGCATTCCTACGGAAGCTGCCACACTACTAAAAAGGACAATACCGGATTGTGTTGAAGCTGATAATTGCGGTAAAACGGCTTGTACCACTTTTACCATATTAAAAAAATTAATTTGCATATCACTCTCAAAGGTCTCTAATTTTAATCCTTTGAAGGGCCTCAGGTTAATACTGCCGGGGCAATATACCAAACCATCAATGACTGCAGGTAAAGCAGTAGTGTCAAGAGTATCCGTAGTGGCGTCAAAAGGAATGTATGTTACCTTTAGCCCTGCTAAACCTTCTGCAGTCCTGGAAGCCACAAATACATTATTTTTCACTTGCAAAGCTGTTGCAATAGCTAAACCTATTCCGTATGACCCTCCTATTAACAATATATTTTTCATTCTTGTATTATTTAAATTCGCCAAACAGCGCCGTTAGTTTTTCTCTTCTGTAATCAAAAATTTCTTTTAGCTTAGGTTGTACCAACCAGGGATGGACCAGTTGGCCTAATATACCCAGAGGGATTTTATAATCAATAATATCTTCCATTTCAACACCTCCTGGAATTTCTTTCAAAAAGTGCTTATGATGCCAGAGCGCATAAGGACCATACCGCTGCTCATCTACAAAATATTTTTTATGTTCGACATGGGTTATTTCTGTTACCCATTTTGTTGGTATACCGAACACAGGAGTAACAATATACTGGATAATCTGTCCTGCAAACATTGGCCTGTCTGCACCCGAAAGAATTTTAAAACCCATATATTCAGGCGTAATCTATTG
>DASVUQ010000048.1:0-10528 GCA_036386975.1 Flavobacterium sp.
TTTTACACAGAATGGTTTTCTGGAAGAATTGCCTATTGAACAATTAAAATATCAATTTAATGTGAATGTTTTTGGGCTTATTCATGTAACACAAATGGTGCTGCCGATCATGCGTAAAAATAAAAAAGGGCTCATAATAAATATTGGTTCTGTTGGGGGAGAGTTCACTTCTCCGGGAGCTTCTGCTTATCATGCTTCAAAATATGCTTTAGAAAGTTTAACTGATGGATTAAGACAAGAAGTAAGCCACTTTGGAATTGACGTAGTTCTTATAAAGCCGGGAGGTGTAGAAACTGCGTTTATTGACAATTCAACTGCATTATTCCCTGAGCCAATTCCTAATAGTCCTTACCTAAAAATGCGTGAAAATTTTAAAAAAATGCTACATTCGATTCTTGATTCAAAGAATAGTAGCTTCCCCATTTTAAAACCATCAGAGGTTACTGAAGCGATTTATAGTAGTATCTTAAAGCCCAGATCGAGAGTACGGGTGGGAAGGACTGCTAAGATGATGCCCATTATTAAGTTACTATTAAGTGATAAAGCATTTGACAAAATGATTATTAATCAATTAGGTTTATTTAAATAATGAAAGATTTTTTAAAAATTAAATCCATTACGCAACTTCATGAGATGTTAGGCTTTTCTAAGCCTAAACATCCATTGGTAACTATAATTGATTACGCGTCTGTAACTCCAAAAAAGGAACATTATGACGTTAATATCCTGACTGATTTTTACGTCATCAGTATTAAAACACCAGCTCCAAAATCTGTTCAATACGGCCGCCAATATTATGACTTTGAAGAAGGTTCTATGATGTTTATGGCTCCAGGCCAGGTTTTTTCGGTAAAAGAATTTAATGAAGAATTACAATTCAAAGGTTGGGGCCTGTACTTCCACCCTGATATAATGGCTAACTCAGATTTATCAAAAAAAATAAATGACTTTACCTTCTTTTTTTATTTAGTAAGCGAAGCACTCCATGTTTCCGAAGAGGAGAAAAATATCCTTCAAGGTATTATTGACAACATTTATAGTGAATATAATCGTAGTATTGACGATTACAGTAGCGAAATTATTGTTTCATCCATTGCGCTATTACTTAATTATTGCCAAAGATTTTACGGAAGGCAATTTATTACAAGAAAGAAACTAAATACAGACCTAGTTTCTAAATTTGAGCATATTCTAATTGAATATTTTAAAAGAAAACAAGAAGTGACATGCTTGCCTAATGTAGCCTATTTTGGATCAAAGTTAAATTTGTCTTCAAGTTACCTGAGTGATTTATTGAAGAAAGAAACAGGCAAAACTACAAAAGACCATATTAATGAATGTGTAATAAGGCTAGCTAAAGAGAAATTATTAAGTACAAATGATAATGTAAGTGAGATTGCCTATTCTCTGGGTTTTGAGTACCCTCAGTATTTCAATAGATTTTTTAAATCTAGAACAGGAATGACACCATTAGAATTCAGGCAAGTAGATTAATAGCTAAACTGTTAAATGGAAACTAAAAATTGATCCTAATCAGTTGTATATTTTTAATTAGTGTTGCCTGTACTTCTGTTTTTATATCGCTTTTATCACATAAGTCACCACTCCCCAAATAATTAATTGGTTTTCTTCGGTCACTTTTATAGGTGTATAATTTTGGTTTTCCGGCATGAGGTATAGACCCTCTTTTTCTAAACGTATCCGTTTTACTGTAAATTCCCCATCTATAAGACAAATGGCAATTTTATTGTTCTGCGGCGGAATGCTGCGGTCTACCACCAATACATCTTTATCACTGATGCCGGCATCAATCATAGAATTGCCGTCGACCTGTACATAAAAGGTAGCGAGCGGATTTTTGACAAGTTCCTTGTTCAGGTCGATGCTTGTTTCCATAAAATCCAGTGCCGGTGAGGGAAACCCTGCTGTTACCCCGTGGCTTATAAACGGAACATGCATACTACTTTCGAGATCCGGCCGGAAGAATGTTAGATGCTTCTTTTGGTTTTTATCTAGTGGCATTTTATTTTTAATATATGGTCCATTTGTGTCGTAAATTTTGGCGAAAGGCTGTCTTGTTTCATATTCCATGTTTTTGTGCCTTGTGTACCCAATTTTACTTTATGGCTGCCGGCCTTCTTGTTGATGCGGTCGAGGGTTTGCATTAATTGCAGGTGTTTAGGGTTTTCTTCCTCAAACAAATGGAACTGTCTCTCGTTTGCTTTACTTAGTTGTGTGACGATAACACCTGCTTTTTTGAATAGTAAGCCTTTATTTTCTTCGTATAACCGTTCTAAAATTTTTATTGCCACATTATTTATAGTGATACCTGA
Source organism: Flavobacterium sp. (assembly GCA_036386975.1). Lineage (GTDB taxonomy): Bacteria > Bacteroidota > Bacteroidia > Flavobacteriales > Flavobacteriaceae > Flavobacterium. The sequence goes on from DASVUQ010000048.1 coordinate 2,334, forward strand.
GTGGGTAGAAAATGGTATAGTAAGTGAATGATGGTAATATCTTTTTGTTGTCCGGGTTTTATGTTCCATCGTAGCGAGCATAACAATGACCGTATTACAACAGGAGTTTTGTTTTCTTAACTTTTCTGCACATACCATGGCAAAAGTAGAAACACGCTCCCGCAACCCATCAAAATCCCTTAGTTGTTGGGGGAAACTTCTGGTAATGGCAATACTTTTTTTGTTAACCGGTTCTTCAATTCCTAAAACGGAGTCGCCTTTTAGTTCGCTGATAAGCCGTAGGCCAACTACACCCATCTGACCCTTAATAAAGCTTTCATTTTGAGGTGCTATGAAATCGAGTGCCGTATGAATATGATTTGCTTTTAGTTTTCTTTTCATTCTGTGCCCGATGCCCCATACGTCTTCAATGTTAGTCCATTTTAGCGCTTTTATGCGTTTTTCTTCTGTATCAATAACATGAACGCCTTTTGTTTGTTCAGGGTATTTCCTGGCGATTTTGTTGGCAATTTTGGAGAGTGTTTTGCTTGGCCCAAAACCGACGCATACGGGAATGCTAAGCCATTTCATGATACGCATCTTCATTTGCTTGCCGTAGTCGTTGAAGTCGGTTACTGCAATTCCGTTGAAATCCAGGAAAGCTTCATCTATACTGTATACTTCTACGAGTGGCGTAAATTGTTTTAAAATATTCATTACCCTTTCGCTAAGATCACCGTATAACGCATAGTTGGATGAAAAAACTTTTACATCATGTTGCTGTAACAAGTCCCGTACTTTGAATTCGGGAGCGCCCATAGGAATGCCAACGGCTTTTGCTTCGTCGCTTCTGGAAATAATGCATCCGTCATTATTGGATAAAATAACAACTGGCTTTCCCACAAACCGGGGTTGGAAAACCCGTTCGCACGAAGCATAAAAATTATTACAGTCGACTAATGCATACATTTTGTAAAAATACTAAATATGTAAAGATCTTGAAGAAGGCAAAAGTTAATTTTAGGATATAAGGTATCGGATGTTCTGATAATCCCGTAATCTAATATCTATTTACTTCCGATTGAGGTGAAAGCCCTTTATTTTTACCTTCTGTTATAAATAGATTATTGTTTTGGTTATTTTAATTATTGTTATTCAATAATTTTATATATTTGTTTTGACTTAAAAAAAATTATGAGAAAATTATATTTATTAAAAGCTTTAGCTGACTTGTTCTGGTTTTTATCTGTTAGTGCCATTATAGTGATGTTTGCTTTTTCGGCCATATTGCTTTTGATCAAAGAACCCGTTGACATCCCGATTAAAATTAACGGAGAAAAAATTATGCTGATAGACCTTATTTCAAAATTAATCCTGCTGGGCCACACAATTGCTTACTGTTTTTTTGTGTATGGAATTTTCTTATTCAGAAAAGTTTTAAATCATTTTGCTAAAAGACAAATATTTGAAGAAAAAGTAATCCATCTTTTAAATAAGATTGGAAAACTATTTTTAACTGCCTCGTTGATTTCTGGTTTAATTACTTTCTTTTCAAAGATTTATTTAGAACGCGAAGCTGAATTGGGAATCGGCAGTGGCTTTGATTCCTTTCTTTTTTCGGCAAGTTTAGGGCTGTTTTTTATGGTTTTAAGCGAAGTTTTTGCTAATGCAAAGGACATTAAAGAAGAAAACGATTTAACTATTTAATATGCCAATAATTATAAACCTTGACGTGATGCTGGCCAAGCGCAAAATGCGTTCTAATGAACTTGCAGAACGCATTGACATGACCACTGCAAATCTTTCGATATTAAAGACAGGAAAAGCTAAGGCTGTGCGTTTTTCTACGTTAGAAGCTATTTGTGACATTTTAGAATGCCAGCCGGGCGACATTATGGAATTTGTAAAGAGTAAAAAATAACCTTTAATTTATTGTATTATGAAAAATAAAATAGTATATCTTTTTTTTTTGCTGGATCTATAACAGTATTTGCAGGTGCATATATGAAAATTGAGCATTATGAGTATGCCAATTTCATATTAATAACAGGACTTGGTTTAGAATGTGGGGCTGTTGGTCTCTTTTTTGTCAAGTTGTTAAAAATGAAAAAGGATAGTCTATAAAATAGCCTAGCCCCGATTGTAGCGAAAGCCTTTTGGCATTACCTCCTATTTTTTCACGAAGCGGCATAGCGACCAACGGAAGCTCATGCCGGTACGATGAAAAAAAGAGGTAAGGACGAAAGCTTGAAACGAAAAGCGGGAATGGCTCCTAAAAAAGAAAGCCTGACATAGGAATGCCAGGCTTTGTATTGGAATAAAACCAATTAATCTACAAGAATATTGATTTTATTGTCTTTCATTTCTAATGTTCCGGAAGTAATGGCCAAATGGTATTTTTGATCATCTGCACGGAAAAATTTACCTTCGGCTTCTTTTGTGAATTCAAAGCTGGTAGCGGCAATTTTAATATCTCCTTTTGCAAGGATGGAAATAATTGCGGCGTGGTGGTTGAGCATTTGGAATTCCCCGTCTACTCCGGGAACGGTCACTGAAGTTACGCTTCCTGAGAATAATTTGGCTTCCGGCGATATAATTTCTAAATACATAGTCTTTTTGGTTGATAGTTGGTAGTTGACAGTTGATGGTTGTGGTTTCTAACAACCCAAAACTTAAAACCTACAACTAGTTACTAAGCTTCCGCCAACATTTTTTGTCCGGCTTCAATGGCGTCTTCAATAGTTCCTTTTAGGTTGAAAGCTGCTTCCGGAAGATGGTCCAGTTCTCCGTCAATGATCATATTAAAACCTTTGATGGTGTCTTTGATATCTACTAAAACCCCGGGAATTCCTGTAAACTGTTCTGCTACATGGAAAGGCTGAGATAGGAAACGTTGTACCCGACGTGCTCTTGAAACGGATAGTTTATCTTCTTCTGAAAGTTCTTCCATCCCAAGGATCGCAATGATATCCTGCAATTGTTTGTACTTTTGAAGAATTTCTTTTACTCTTTGTGCACAATCGTAATGTTCGGCACCCAGGATGTTTGGTGTTAATATCCTTGAAGTAGAATCTAACGGATCTACCGCAGGATAAATACCTAGCTCTGCAATTTTACGTGATAATACTGTTGTTGCATCCAGGTGGGCAAATGTTGTTGCCGGTGCCGGATCTGTTAAATCATCTGCAGGAACGTAAACGGCCTGAACTGATGTGATGGATCCTTTATTGGTTGAGGTGATACGCTCCTGCATGGCACCCATTTCTGTTGCTAATGTTGGCTGATAACCTACCGCAGAAGGCATACGTCCTAACAATGCGGATACTTCGGAACCTGCCTGTGTAAAACGAAAGATGTTGTCTACGAAGAACAGCACGTCTTTTCCCTGGTCTGAACCTGCGCCGTCACGGAAATATTCAGCTATTGAAAGTCCTGAAAGTGCTACACGGGCACGGGCCCCGGGAGGCTCATTCATCTGACCGAAAACAAAAGTCGCTTTTGATTCCCTCATGCCCGGTTTGTCTACTTTAGACAAATCCCATCCTCCATTTTCCATAGAGTGCATGAATTCTTCACCGTATTTTATGATTCCTGACTCGAGCATCTCGCGAAGCAAGTCATTTCCTTCCCGTGTTCTTTCGCCTACTCCTGCGAATACGGAAAGACCACCATGGCCTTTTGCAATATTGTTGATTAATTCCTGGATTAATACTGTTTTACCTACTCCGGCACCTCCAAATAATCCGATTTTTCCTCCTTTTGCATAAGGTTCAATTAAATCGATCACTTTGATACCTGTAAATAAAACTTCAGAAGATGTAGATAAATCTTCGAACCTTGGTGCCTGACGGTGGATTGATAATCCATTTTCATCGGTTTTTGGTAATTCCCCAAGCCCATCGATAGCGTCACCGATTACGTTGAACAAACGTCCGTAAATATCCGGCCCGATTGGCATTTTGATTGGGTTTCCTGTACCTACCACTTCATAACCTCTGCTTAAACCGTCTGTAGAGTCCATTGAAATGGTACGTACCATATTTTCTCCAATATGAGATTGCACTTCCAGTACTAATAATGTACCATCTTTTCTTGTGATTTCTAATGAATCATAAATTTTTGGAAGTTCAACATCCTTACCGTTGAAAACTACGTCAACTACCGGTCCTATAATCTGAGCAACTTTTCCTATTACTTTTGACATTACTTATGTGTTTATTAAATAGCTATTGGTTTGTGAAAATCCTTAATTGAACAAAAACAATCCCTTAAGGTTTTTAAAGTTATTCTGTTGGACAGCTTATTAATAGTAAAAAAGCATAAACAAAAAACACCTCATTTTCAGAGCGCAAAGATAAATTTTAAAACTATAAAATCAATAATTTTCTGCTGTTTTTTTACTTAAATAGTATATAATTGTAGCAGCATTGATCATAAAGGAGAGGATTATTTATTAACAGGAACAAAAAAGCCATCCGTTATTTTGGATGGCTTTTAAAGGTTATACCTTTTAGGATAATTAATTTATTGTTCCTGGATATTGGATATTATAAGCCCCTAAATCAACAGGCTTAAAAGTAGATCCGTATTTAGCATTGATCGCTTCTAAAAATTTATTAGCAATCAAGGCATAACCTCTTGGGCTTGGATGTACTCCATCGAGTGAAAAAGCACCTCCTGTTATAAAAGAAGCCGTCATGTGGAAGTTACCAGAACGGACTCCTCCATTGGCCACTTGAGTTAACAATGCATTGGCATCTACAAAAGCCAGTCCTTTAGCATCTGCTAAAGTCCTTATAGTCGTATTATAGGCATCTGTTGCCGTTTTTAATTCTGCTACTTCTGAAGCAGTTAAAACCCTGTTATCCTGCAATGGGTAAGTAACTCCTACTGTATTAAAAGGAGCAGGGACACCTACCTGAGGAGTTCCAATAACTTGTCTTGTTGTTAGTAAAATATAATCTTTATTAGGCTCACTAGCACCTCCGTTAGCATGTCTGGCTTGTCCGTAAAGACTGCCCATTAAACCTGCCTGAGGGGCAGGAACCCCTGCACCAATAAGTGCTGCTGTGATCTGGGTACTATAATCAGTTAAAGTTTCATCACGAATAAGTAGTGGGTTAGAAGGTGAAGCAGTTAATGTTTTAATACGATCTCCAGCTCCTAAAGCAGTTAAAACTTGTTTAACCGGACCTAATAATTGTGTATTTAGTTGTGTAGCCGTTGCCTGATCTAAAGGTATAGGATTATAAGGAACCGTAGTAAAAAACGGAACCGTATTTACATACGGGATATTGGCCACTACACCTTTTGCTGTTCCGTCAGTTAAGGTATTTATCAAAGTTGTGTATACTGCTTCGAAAGTTGCAGGAGGCGTTATGTCATCTCCATTAATCGGATCTTGAGAAGTTGGAACACCTCCCTTAGTTGCATACCCTAACACATCGTTATTTCCTATCCATAAAGAAAAAAATGTAGGGTTTTGTGAAACCGCATATTGTAAAACAGATGTTGTGGCATCAGGGGCAAAACGAACGTAATAGGGGTTCGCCGTTCTTGTAGCTAAACCAGCCGGACTTCCGTATGTTGGAGATAGCAAATGAAAACTTTTCGCTCCAGGCACGCCAGTATTATTATAAGGCCCGGCAGCAGCTACCGCAGGATTAAAAACTTCTGTTGAGGATGTACCTGAAACCGGAATGATAGTAGGAGTAGTTGAATTTAGAAATCCCTGAAGATAAAGCCTAGGGCCAAAGGCAGGATTTGCCATACCACCAAATAATAATCCCCCCACGTTATCGCTCATAAAAGGAATTTTAAAATCACCTCCTCCAACTAATTTAAATTGTGTTGCTATTATATTTGTATATGAATTTTCCTGGCCTCTTCTAAAGAGGGCATTATCACTAAAACCGGCAGTTAAGGAATTGCCTAAAGCTACATATTTAGAAAAATCTGCCGTTCCTGCAGTGACAGGTTGTTCAACAACTGTCTCTTCTTCATCATTATTACATGCTACAAAAGTTAGAGAAACTAATAATAGCCATTTAAAATTTTTTATCATGATTGTATTTTTTATATTATGAATCTAATTAAGGGTTAACGGTCCAGGAAACAAACCACTGTTGCCCGATAGCACCGGCCCCTACTACCTGAATATAATCTTTTCCAAACAGGTTGGTTCCTCCTAGTTTGAAAACAGACTTCATTACCGGTACGCTATAATTAATTTGTGCATCAAATACTGTGTTTTCAGGAACTATACCATCTGTAAAAGTAGATTGCCACACGTATTCGCTATTCCATCTTACATTGGCATTAAAACCAAAATTCTTAAATATTTTGGCATTTCCTAAAGAGGCTTTTATTCTGTGTTTGGGTGTATTAAATCCAGGAACAAAACCAGGATCTTGATCTTTATCAAAATCAAAATCAGCAAAATTATAATTCGCCCCTAATTCAAAATCTTTGTATACTTTTTTAGATAATCCTACCCCAAATCCTACAGATGTAATTTCTGTTTTTGAATTCGTATAAATTTGAAACAACCTTCTGTCCCCATTAGCGATAGCAGCATAGGTTTTTTGAACTTCTGCATCTGCACTATTTGTACCCACTTTTCCGTAATACGGTGTAATTACTCTTGACTGGCTTAAGAAATCATTATAGATATTATAATACCCGTTAATATCAATAGACAAATCATTGTTTATAACGGAACGGTATCCTGCCTCAAAAGCCTGCACCCTCTCTGGCTTTACCAGGCCTATGTTGGCTATTTTTAAATCGTTAGGATTGCTTGAGATGCCAAATGCCTGAACTGAAGCTAATGTATAAGAGTTATTGTAAGCTTCTACGCCAGACAGTGTTACAGCAGTAGCGCCAGCTAGTTCCGGTGCTTGTCCATTGGCACTAACCGGTAGGGTTTCTGTAAACCTTGCTAAATTGTCCGGTGCTGATCCTATAAGGGAAAATGGGCCAAGTTTTAAACCAATATATTGATCCTGTGTGGTAGGGTTTCTAAAACCTGTTTGATAAGAAACACGGAAATTATGAATTTTTGTAGCGCCTGCAGAATATACAAAGGCTATTCTTGGGGATACAAACCCTTTAAAATTCTGACTTTTGTCATATCGTACAGATCCTGTAAATTTTAACCTGTCATCCAAAAATTTCTTTTGCAATTGTGTATAAGCACCAAATTCCTCATATTTTATAGGCTCACCATAATCTGTAAAGATAGTACCGTTTGAATCTAACCGGTATTGCCTTCCGGAACCTCCTACCTGAATTTCAGCAAATGTAATTAACTCTTTAAAGTTATAATTAAGATCGAAGTGGTAGACTTTTGACTGATCCTGAAACTGGGCCCCACCACTTCCTATATTTGGGTTGGCCACTACTTTTGCTAGAGCTTCTTTGAATTGTGGGCTTCCTGGCTCAAATCTTGGGCTTCCTGTGGGAGCAGTTGCAAATTGAGGTAAATTCAGATTAAGCAAAGCAGCAGGCAAAACGTTATAATCAGCATATTGTCTACCAATATTGGCTTGTTCTTGAGTTGTTCTGGCAACACCTGTTGCTCCAGCTAATTGATATGCCGTAGCATAATTAGTAAACCATTCTGTATCTGATTTTGCCTCCCTGTTAACATTCCATGCAGCAAATCGCATGTCGTAAGAGTTTCCTGCATCATCCTCGGTCATATATACTCTTGCAAAGAAGTTTTTTCCTTTCACTTCAAGTTTAGACTGATTTTGAGAAAAATTTCTTAATGCATATCTGTTTGCCCCTTGATATAATGTATTACCAATACCTAATTTATGCTGTAAAATAACTTCTAAATCATTATTCCCAAAAGGCCTGTAATGCAAGGAGAAATCTGCTTTAACATTTTCTATTTTATTATCTGTAAGGTCTCGTTCCCTGTAACCGGTCCTGCTTACCTGCCCCACATTGTTAATAAATGTTGTTACCTCATCTCCATAGACGTTAAGCCCATCATAATTTTGGTTATTAGCATGCCCTACGGAACCGCCTGTTACGCTTCTTTCATCGTTTGCAATCCATTCCGTTGCCTCCATATAAGTAAAGTTAGCTTTTGCAGCCACTTTATCACTAAAGGCGTGAGCTGCCCTGATTCCAAAATCATAATAATCATTAACACCTGCAGCATCCTGAGATGTTTTACCGTATTTAAAGTAAGCACTCATCCCCTG
>DASVUQ010000049.1:0-15953 GCA_036386975.1 Flavobacterium sp.
CAGTGACGGAGGGAGTATAACAGTCTTTTATTATAAAAAAGATGATCAAAAATCAGGAACCACTACTAAGCATGAAGTAAGTGGTTATGATACCACTATTGAGCTTGAGCTTTCGAAAGAGCAAGGGTACCATCATATCCAATTTTATGCCGATGATAATGATGCCTTCTTTGACGGAGGGGTAAGTAATGTTTTTTGTGGAGCGGTTAGTTTTTATGTTACTGAATGTTTTTGTGACAGGGATATAGCGGTAGAGGAAATGCTTCAGCTTATTTATCATCTTAGGGTAAAAGAAGATTTTATTACATACAAAGAAAAATTTTTAAACATGGGGGACGAATATATACCTTCAATAAGAATTTCTACAGGTAAGATATCTGAGAATCTAAATCAATTAAAGTTATTGACATCAATACATGGCTTTTAATAAAATTTATATGAAATATAGAGGTGGAAACGCCCCAGCTATGATATTACTGGTTATAACCGAAGCGTTTGAGCATATTGGCATTGCTACGCCAGTTTTTGTTGACTTTGACATATAGTTCGATGTGGATTTGTTTGCCAAAAAACTTTTCGAGGTCGGCACGGGCTTCAATACCTACTTTTTTAAGTGCGGCCCCTTTATGCCCAATGATAATTCCTTTCTGTGTTTCGCGCTCTACCATTATTATAGAACGGATCCGGATGATGGTGTCGTCTTCAAAAAATTCTTCGGTAACGATTTCTACTGCGTACGGGATTTCTTTGCTGTAGTTAATTAGTATTTTCTCGCGAATGGTTTCATTAACAAAAAAACGTTCAGGCTTATCTGTAAGTGTATCCTTTGGGTAATAAGCCGGAGATTCAGGTAATAGTTCAATAATCCGCCCAAAAACTTCGGGAACATTAAAATTCTGTAAAGCCGAAATAGGGAAAATTTCTGCATTGGGCACTTTGGCAGCCCAGAAAGCAACTTGCTCCTCGAGTTGTAACTGATGGGAATTATCTATTTTATTGAGCAGCAACAGGACGGGGATTTTAGCATGGATGATTTTATTAAAAAATGCTTCGTCTTTGAGTTCCTGTTCCCCGATTTCAACCATGTAAATCAGAATATCGGCATCTTCGAAAGCTGATTTTACAAAATTCATCATGGATTCCTGCATTTCATAAGCGGGTTTTATGATCCCGGGTGTATCTGACAATATTACCTGAAAGTCTTCTCCGTTAACGATGCCTAAAATCCTGTGGCGTGTGGTTTGTGCCTTAGAGGTAATAATTGATAACCTTTCTCCGATAAAGGCATTCATGAGTGTTGATTTCCCTACGTTGGGATTGCCTATTATATTTACAAAACCTGCTTTGTGTGCCATAGTACTGGAATTACGTTTTATAACAAAAAAGCCACTCATTTCTGAATGGCTTATCTTTTTTAGTAGCGGGAACTGGACTCGAACCAGTGACCTTCGGGTTATGAGCCCGACGAGCTACCTACTGCTCTATCCCGCGTTGTTTCGATTGCAAATATACAACCAATATTGGTAACTACAAGGGTTTTTTTAAAAAATTTTATAATTATATAGACTTTATTTTGTGCTGTTAACAAATCACGCAATAGCGTAATAGGTGGTTCTTTTTTATTTAAATTTGCCTAAACCTTCTTGCTTACCTTGACAGCTATTTACTCTTTTAAAATTTATTTGTCTATTAATTTACTACCACCTGGCTGGGATGAAATAGCGAACGGTAATATCTTTCTGACTTCTGATTATCTTGATGTTTTACTGACATCGGGGCCTAAAAATATGCAATGCTATTTTATCGGGCTATTTGAAAATGAAGCACTTGTAGGTGTCGCGCTTTCGCAATTTTTAGATAGTAATCAACTGGAGTCATTTGGAGAAAGAGACCGGTGTATGAAGAAAACCATTCGCAATTTTATATTCAGGAATTTTTCTTCACATGTTCTATTTATAGGCAATAATATGCTAACAGGGCAAAACGCCTTTGTTTTTGCCGGTCATGTAAATACTACTGAAGCTCTTGCCACTTTACTTTTAGCAGCTTCCGAAATTGAATCTCTTTTAAAAAAGCAGGGAAAAAAAATACACCTTATTACTTTTAAAGATTTTGACGCAACGGTTATGGCGCGTTTTCCTGAAGAAAATTTTAAAGAGTACTATCGTTTTTCAACGCAGCCGAATATGGTATTTACTATTAATGAACAGTGGAAGTCGGAACAGGATTATATTACTGCATTGTCTAAAAAATACAGGAACCAGTATACCCGTGCCCGTAAAAAAATGGAAGGTATTGTAAAGCGGAAGATGCATCTTGAGGATATTCTTGCACAGGAAAAAGAAATTTATGCTCTGTATTCTCATGTGGCCAGAAATGCCCCTTTTAATACATTCTTTTTATCAGAAAACCATTTTAGTATTTTTAAAGAAAAACTGGGAGATAAATTTTTGTTTTACGGTTACTTCTTAGATGAAAAAATAATTGGTTTTAATACGCTTATTAAAAATGGAAACGCAATGGAAACGTATTTCCTTGGCTATGATGAAATGATCCAGAAAGAGAAAATGCTCTACCTGAATATGTTGTACGATATGGTAGCTTACTCTATTAATAAAGGGTTTAAAGAAATTATTTTTGCAAGGACAGCCCTGGAAATAAAGAGTGCTGTTGGGGCTGAACCTGTTGAAGTGTTTGGCTATATTAGGCATACCAACACAATGATTAATAAAAAAATGCCTGCTATTTTCGATTTCCTTGAACCTAAAACGGTTTGGCAGGAACGCAATCCATTTAAATAATTTATTAGAAATTCATATACATTTATTCCTGTACCGCCACTTTCATTCGTCCGGGAAGGATTTTGATATCGAGATGGGTTTCTTCTCCGCAAAATTCACCATCTATCTGAAAATTTACAGGTACATTGGTAGTAATGGTTGCTTTTTTGGTGGTTATAATTTCAATATCGCCTGTGTCTAAGGGCATATTACCGGTAATGATTTTACCAAAAATTAAAAGGTCAAAGTTTTTAAGGATCACAATTTCAAAAAAACCATCGTCCATTTTCCCTTTTGGGTTAATCGTTACACCTGTACCGTACTTTTGGGAATTCGCAATAACAATCATTCTGGCCTGACAGGTTACTGTGGCTTCTTCACAGGTTATAGTGGCTTCAAAAGGTTCGTCCATGTCTGACAACGTAGTAACAACCTGTAGTGCGTAACCTAACTTTCCTCTTGTGGAGCTGTTTTCATAATTCTTGATCAAATCGGCATTTAATCCTATGTCGCTTAAATGAAGGCTTTTTAATCCGTTAATATCAATCATATCAATAGATTTATAGGGGCTGAAAAAAGCGATAGCCAGGTTTTCCTGTACAGTTGTCGGTAAATTTAAATCGACTGCAAGCCCGTTAGCAGATCCTGCGGGGAGTATACCAAAAATAACATCGTCTTTCTCCAGTGCTTCTCCTACCATTTTTATGGTGCCGTCGCCCCCGGCCACAATTACCCTCTCGGGCCGGTGGGCATCAAAAAGTGATTTTATTTTGGCATCATCATCGTTTCCTGTAGTTTCGTATACAATACAGTCTATATTGTTTTCTGATGAAAAAGTGGTGACCAGATTTGAAATATCTGTTTTGTCTACATCTCCTGATATCGGGTTTACAACAAATACATATTTCTTTTGCGTTTCCATAAACAGAATTATTTTGTTAATTTGTAATTTGTAAAAAATCCAAAAGTACTAAATATTATGAAGCCTATTGTAAAATTATATCGTGGTTATGCTAATGAACAGGAGTTGATTGTAATGGGGCATGTGTTTAGGCCTACTTCGAAAGAAGATTATGATTTTCATAAAAAAAACCTTAAAAATGCTTCTTCTATCATTAGGCTGTTCAGGCAGCGTACAGTAAGCAATACGGAGGTGTACCTTGAGCATGAAAACAAAAGGATTTTTACTAAGACGCTGGATGACGGGTATTTTAAGTTCTGTATTCCGCTACAACAGGAAAGTAATACGTATGGGTGGATTGACTATAAGGTATCTGTTCCTTATAAAAATAAATTTATCACTGTAAAGGACAGCTATATCCGGCCTTATGAGGGTGATTTTGGGTTTATATCTGATATTGATGATACTTTTTTAGTGTCGCATACGGAGAACCCGTTTAAAAAAATGTGGGTTTTATTGTTTAAAAATATTAATGCCCGAAAGGTTTTTGGCGATGTGGTTACGCATTACCAGGCATTGAGTTCTGCGGGAAGGAATAATAAAAATGAACAAAATGCTTTTTTTTATGTGTCGAGCAGTGAGTGGAACTTGTACCGGTACATTATTGAATTTACGGAAATACATGAATTACCAAGAGCTGTTTTACTATTAAAGGATATTAAGACCCATTTACGGGAGCTTTTTTTTACCGGGCGTGGTAGCCATAACCATAAGTTTGAAAAAATAAAACACATCCTGGAGTTCTATCCGAATTTAAAATATACTTTGCTTGGGGACGATTCCCAGCATGACCCTGTTTTATATGAAAATATATGTAAAATTTTCCCGGTCAATGTGATTGCGGTTTATATCCGCCAGACGGGTAAAACCAAGAAACATAAGACCCAGAAGATTCTGGATAATATAGCCACCCTTGGTGTGGCTGTTTGTTATTTTAAGGAAAGTAATGAAGCTATTGCCCATTCTAAAGAAATAGGCCTGGTGAGGTAGCTTTAGCCCGGATTGGAGCAGAAATCCTGTTGTTATAAAAACTTTGTTTCTGCCGGGATACAAAAGCGACCAGCGGAAGCTCTTTGTATGGCGTGCAAAAACTGTTTTTATAACAACAGATTGCCGCGAAAGCCGGAATGGCTCCTTATTACAAATTGTCTATTTCTTCCTGTACTGTTTCCCACTCGTCCAGGAGTTTGTCCAGGTCTGCCTTTTTTTTGTTGTAGGCGGTGAAGAATTTAGCGTCTTCGACATGCTTATTATAATTCGAAGCCAGCATTTTATCGTCTTGCTGTATGTCTCTTTCGAGTTGCTTGATCGTACTTTCTATTTTGCTAAGGCGGTTCTGGAGTGTTTTATTTTTCTTTTGTTCTTCGTAAGAAACTTTTGAATTTTCTTTTGGTGTTTCTTTTTTGATGATATCTTTTTTCTCGACCTCGCGCATATTTTCCATATTGCGTTGCTCTAAGAAGTAGTTGATGTCGCCTAAATATTCTTTTATTTTCTGGTCTTTAAACTCGTATACCAGATTGGACATGCCCTGTAGGAAGTCCCTGTCGTGGGATACGAGTAATAATGTCCCTTCAAATTTTTGTAAAGCGGCTTTTAATACGTTTTTAGATTTAATGTCCAGATGATTGGTCGGCTCATCCATTACTAAAACGTTGATGGGCTGGAGTAGCAATTTGCAGAGCGCGAGACGGTTTCTTTCGCCTCCTGAGAGGACTTTTACCTTTTTCTCTACATCATCGCCACGAAAGAGGAAAGAACCCAGCATATCGCGTACCTTCATCCTATTGGTGTCCATTGCTGCATCTTCCATGGTTTGCAACAGCGTGATTTCGCCATCAAGATATTCGGCCTGGTTCTGGGCAAAATACCCGACTTGTACATTATGGCCTAATTTGATTTCGCCTTCGTATTCGAATTCGTTTACAATCGCTTTTATAAAAGTGGATTTTCCTTGTCCGTTCTGGCCGACAAACGCAATTTTGCTGCCGCGTTCGACTAAAAGCGATATGTCTTTTAGGATGGTTTTATCTCCATAAGACTTGGTTACATTATGGGCTTCTATAACGACACGCCCGGGAACTTTTGATACCGGGAACGAAATATTCATTACTGAATTATCATCTTCGTCGACTTCTATACGTTCTACTTTGTCGAGTTTTTTGATTAAGGATTGGGCCATGGATGCTTTTGAAGCTTTGGCACGAAATTTCTCAATTAGTTTTTCGGTTTCCTCGATTTTCTTGGCCTGGTTTTTTTGTGTGGCCAGTTGCTTTTCACGGATTTCGTGGCGCAGCTCTAAATATTGAGAATAGGGTTTATTAAAATCGTATGCTTTTCCTAATGAAATTTCGATGGTCCTATTCGTTACGTTATCCAGGAACATTTTATCATGCGAAACGATGACTACAACACCGGGAAAATTGCGTAAAAAACTTTCTAACCAAATGATACTTTCGATATCGAGGTGGTTGGTAGGCTCATCGAGCAACAATATATCATTGGATTGTAAAAGTAGTTTGGCCAGCTCTATACGCATTCTCCATCCGCCGGAGAAAGTATCGGTTTGATTGTCAAAAACTTCTCTTTTAAAACCTAAGCCTAAAAGTATTTTCTCTGTATCTCCCACATAATTATAGCCTCCGAGTAATTCAAAACGATGGGTATATTCGGAAAGGTCTTCTATAATTTGTGAATATTCTTCGCTTTCGTAATCGGTCCTGGTTACCAGCTGATGGTTGATTTCTTCGAGTTTTTTTTCGACAATTTTAATTTCTGTAAAAGCTTCATAAGCTTCTTCGAGAACGGTCCTCCCCTGTTCAAAATCAATATCCTGCCGTAGGAAACCCATTCTGACTTCTTTTTCGGTGGCGATACTTCCGCTGTCGGGTTTAAAATCCCCTGCAAGGATTTTAAGCATAGTAGATTTTCCTGCGCCGTTCTTTCCGACAAGTCCTACCCTGTCGCCGGAACCGAGTCGAAAAGTTACTTCTTCAAATAGGTAAGTACCTCCAAAAGAAACCGATAAATTGTGAATGTTTAGCATAAAATTGTTAGCATGTTATAATAGAAAAATTTCTTTAATAGTTACCTTTATAGAAATTTTTTGCAAATGTTAAAAAAAGGATCCAAATTATATAGTATTTTAACAGGAACTTGTCCGAGATGTCAAAATGAAAGCATGTATGAAGACAATAACCTGTTGCATCTGAGCAAAATAATCAAAATGAAAGAACAATGCAGCCACTGTGGCCTTCGCTATCAGATTGAACCATCTTTCTTTTATGGTGCCATGTATGTGAGTTACGGGTTAAATGTTGCCATAGGTGTAGCCGCATTTGTTATTTCTTATTTAATCGTACCTAGTGTGAAAATTGGTTTTATTAGTGTTGTTGGAGCTATCGTTTTGTTATTTCCATTAGTTATGCGGCTTTCAAGAAGCATTTATATTAATATTTTTGTTGGTTATAAAAATCCTGCCAAGGATTAACTTTTATTAAATCTTTTGATATCAATATCTTTATCTATTGGAATACCATGTTCTATATGCTCTAATAATACTTTTGCCATAGATGGCCCCAGCATTACCCCTCTTGTTCCTAATCCATTTAAAACATACATATTTTTAAAGGTTGTATGCTGTCCGATCATGGGTTTCCTGTCTTTGACTGTAGGGCGTATTCCTGCCTGATGGTCTACAATTTCAAAATCACAATTGATTGTTTCTTGTATTTTATCAAGGAGTTCCTGCCTGGCTTCTACTGTAGGCTCTGGCGTTTTATCTGTCCAGTGATAAGTAGCACCTACTTTAAAATAACTGTTCCCTAATGGTAATATAAAAATACTGGAATTGATAACGACATTGAGATCAAGATTGGGCGCTTTAATAATAAGCAATTCTCCTTTTGTCCCATCTAACGGTAAATAGTTGAAATAAGGGTTAGCATGTATGCCAAAGCCTTCTGCAAATACAATATTCCTAGCTTGTATACCTTTATATCTTACAAAATTGTCTTCTATTTTGAGTGCACTGTAGTCAAAATCTTCTTTAATCAGCAACTTCTGATTTAATAAATTACTTTGGTAAGATTTCAATAACATACTGGTGTCTATATATCCCGTTTGTAACACCTGACCAAAACCAAATGAAGCATTAATTCCGCTAATACTGTTGTGTTTAATCACTGGCGATAAAAAAGGGGTCAAGCTAATTTTTTCTGAAGCTACAAACCAATTATTTTGTTCTTCGACAGAGAAAAATTTCCTGAATATAGGAAGATTATAATTCAATTTTACATTTAGCCTGCTTTCTATTGCTGAATAAAAAGCATGTAGTAAATCCAGCTGTGACTGTGCTCCGGCAACGGCACTAAATCTTTTTAGAATAATAGGGTTGTATAACCCTGCTGCCACTTGGGATGACTGTTGAGAGTAGTTCTCAAAAACAACAAATGATTTATGATGAGTTAGGCAGGTTTCTGCAAAAGAAATTCCGGCAATACCAGCGCCTACAATAATATAATCTTTCATAACTACAATAAAAAACTCTTACTGAAAAGTAAGAGTTTTAATTACATTTTTCAACAGGATTAATAATTCCACATATCCTGCTCAAAGTTTCTTATTTTATCTTTGATCCTTTCCGATTCTAAAAGTTCTCCCTGTGCATCATCTTTTAAATAATCCTGAATTAATCGGTCTCCATATACGTTATCTTCCTGATAAATAACAGCATTGAAACGTCTTGCATTTAAAATGTTATCAAAAGAAATAGGCATTGCAGAGTTTTTATTATTGAAAGCGTAAGAAGCATGTAAAACTTCCCGTGCATTCGGGTAATAAATCCAGAACAATTCAATAGGATCGCTCTGTTCTTTTCCGACATCTTTTGCTTCGGGGGCCAAAGGGCATATACCCAACAACCTGTATTTCATTTCTCCCTGGCGCTTATCAAAATACCAGTACCCTTTGATTTTATAGTTAGAGATGTCCTGAGAACTTAATACTCTTTCATCAATAAATTGTGGATCTAAAACCTTGGCAGGTGGAGTATATCCGGGAGTAACCGTTACTTTACCTTTTTTATCTTTAACTTTTTTGCCCGGTTTAGGTTTAGGATAATATAGATCATAGTTGTTGTTGATTTCATCTCTACCGGCATCTAGTGTATCACGAAATACAAAACTTGACCCAAGATCTTTTAATGTCCTTTTTGTATTGAAATAACCATCAGCGTATACTTCAGTAATTTTCCCTGATTTAATCCCTTTGATGATAACATCAAATAAAGACCTTCTGTCTTTTCCAATATTAGAAGTATCAATAGGATAGTATAAAGGGAAATTAATTCTTTCATCAAGATCAATAGTCTCCCATACTGTCTTGCCCATTAAAACATCCCTGTCATCTACAAACCCGTATGGTAAGGGCTTGTCATTGTCAGAAACCAGCTGGGCAGCCGATTTTTTACCAATATCAGCAGGCGTCTTTGCATTCAATAAATTAGATTGGGCAAACGATGTACTTGCACTAATCAGAGCAAAAGCAGTTAATAAAAGATTTTTGTAATTCATAGCTTTATTAATTATTGTCTGCAATGGCAAACAGTATTATTGTATTTCATAAATAACTGGAGCAGTTTGTCTTAATAAGATATCTGAACCTACCAATTTTGTTTTAATTTCAGAAATAGTAACCTGGTCTCCTCTTCCGGCCCTGGCCAATGCCGCTTTACATTGTGAGTTGACCCTGTCCCCGTTTACAACAACAGTAGGCTGACCGGTAACTTTAAGGCTAAATTGTACTACGTTTAATTTAACTTCAAAATCAAAGTCCGGAAGTATTGCTGTAACCTGAGAAACTTCAAGTCTTGATTTTTGACCTTTTACTAATCCCGGCTGACCGGCAATTGCACCTACAGGAGCAGGGATGTTTTTAATCCTAAAGGGTTTTTTATCAGAAACACTTGTTCCGTCAGGTAATTTTCCGGTTACATTAATAAGTACTTCAGTACCGCTTAAATTCGGGCCAATATTATATTTTCCTGGTTTTCCGGTTTTAGATAACCCCGGAGCACTCGCCACGATATTGTTGTCTGAAACACCTGAGAATGAAATTGTCATCGGATTAACTACACCTCTGTAAATTACATTCATTTTGTCTGCTGAAATGGTAGCCGAATTAGGTTTAGGTACCACAACATAATTTCCTTTAATAGGCAGTTTGATTATAGAGTCGCCTTCTTTAAATTGGAATTCACCAGTTATGTTTTGTTCTCCTATTGTCCCTGCACCAAATGAAAATTCTGTTTGACCAGCCTTCATAGCATCCGCTCCAAGAGACCTTCCGTTAACAGTAACTGCATGAGCTCTTAAATTAGGATCTTTTTTGCCTAGAATAATCCTACCTGTAACCGTTTCTCCCGCAAAAAAAGCAGTTTTATCAGGAACAACGATAGCCTCAAAAGCGGTAAGAGAAGCTGCTTTCTTAGCTCCTTCTAAGAACATTCCGGACATTATTTCATTTTCAGTAACTTTGATGTCGTTTTGTAATTGAGTAAGTTTTGTTACAGAAGCTATTAAGGGAAATCCTTCATAATTATACTGTAGCCATGGGATTGACCTACCTACTTTTTTAGACATTACGGGTTCGACTGAAAAACGCTTATTTAATTTAACCTTAACTTCTTCTAACAAATCACTTCCCGCAATTTGTTTTACATCACTTAAATATTTTTTAATTTTGTTTACAAATTCATCACCTTTAGCGCTGTTTTTATCTCCGCTAAAAAATAATTCATCGACAACAGAAGTTTTATCCATGGCTTCAAACGGCAAATTGCCATCCTCGTCTGGTTTGTATTCTTTAGTAATGTCTTTTTTTATACCTGCTATATAATCATTGAACTCTGCAGATAATTTTCTGATTTGATCCACTTTTGCTTTTTTAGCTCCATATTGACCTGCTTGATTTTCTGCTCTTTCTGATAGCTGACTAAAAAGGTCTGTGTTATTAGAATCTAATATTATGTTGGAATCTGAAATTTTATTGTTTAAAATACCGAATGCTGATAATACTTCTTTTGACATATTTAGAGCTAACATAGCAATGAATACAAGATACATCAGGTTAACCATCTTCTGTCTAGGGCTTAATTTTCCTCCTGCCATTTTTCTGAATTGTTTTTGTTGGGGTTTATGAAAAAATATAATTTAGAAAAATTATCCTCTGTTACTCATTGCAGAAAGCATTCCGCCATATACATTGTTCAAAGACGCAATATTGGCTGTCATTGATTGCATTTGCTCTTTTAATTTGGTTGCATTTTCAGCTATTTCCCTGTTAGCTTCTGTGTTTCTTGAAGCACTTTCTAATTGTACTTTGTATAAACTGTTCAAAGACTCCATTTGAGCAGCAGCAAGGGACATTTCTTCACTATATTTTTTTGTGGATGCTATAGAATCCATAGTTGG
Organism: Flavobacterium sp.; assembly: GCA_036386975.1. GTDB lineage: Bacteria > Bacteroidota > Bacteroidia > Flavobacteriales > Flavobacteriaceae > Flavobacterium. The sequence continues at coordinate 11,214 of DASVUQ010000049.1, forward strand.
GGAAATATTTTTAGCGGCAGACTCAAAGTTTTTAATACTAGTACCCAGACTAGCCATTAATTCTCCGTCTACTCTTGCTTCTTTAAGCATAGCATCTAATTTTTGCGACAATAAGCCTTGGGCATCTTCCTGTTTATGTTCTTTCTTTTTTGAATCACCGCCTGACAGTTCAGGATATACGAGTGACCAGTCCAATTCATTATCGGGTTTATCAAATGCAGATAAAGCAAAGATAAAAGCTTCTACGCTCAAACCTACTATAAGCATTAAACTTGCTCCAGGCCAGTGCTGGATTTTAAATAAAGCGCCAATAATTACCACTGCTGCTCCCATACCGTAAGCGAAATTCATAGTTGTTTTACTCAATAATGCCATAATAAAAATGTGTTAGTTTGTTTTTGTTTTTGTAAGTCTATTTAGATTGGGTTAGTTTTTCTGGCTGCTTGTACCTGTTTCATTAGTTCCCATATAATCCTGAACTGTTCTGAAACCAATATAACTTCTTGCAGTGTCTGCATATTCAAAGTCACGCGTACTTACTTGTATCATATAGGCAACGTCTTTCCATGAACCACCTCTGACTACTTTACGCATATTTTTGCCATCAGAAACATTAGGGTTCATTGTAGATACGAATTCGTATGCTATAGCATCATAAGACGAATCAGTCCATTCTGCTATATTACCTGCCATATTGTACAAGTTATAATTATTAGGATCATATGATTTAGCTTCAACAGTATAAAGTGCACCATCAGCAGCATAATCGCCTCTGCTAGGTTTAAAATTAGCCAGGTAACATCCTCTGTCATTGTGTGCATAAGGCCCTCCCCATGGGTAGGTAGCAGACTGAAGACCTCCTCTGGCGGCATATTCCCATTCTGCTTCTGTTGGCAGTCTGAATGAATTGACAAAGTCTCTTTTCTTTTTCCTGGACTTGATATAATTATTTTTATTTAATGTCCTCCATGCACAGAAAGCTTTAGCCTGTTTCCATGAAACCCCTACTACAGGATAAGCACTATAGGCCTGGTGCCAGAAATAGTCATTATGCATTGGCTCATTGTAGGAATACGAGAAGTCTTTAATCCAAACTGTTGTGTCAGGATAAACGCCTATTTGTTCTGTCTTTATAAAATTACTTCTTTTTCCTACTTTAGCCTTAGCTGCAGCCTGGATATCCATCCATGAATAACGGAATTTTAATTTGGAAACATCTATAGTCCTTAAACCATTATACGATTCTGCTAATGGCAAATACATAGAATCCATTACTTCAACATATTCAGCATCCGGATATTGAGAAGTTTTTGTTTTTAATTTTACTTTACGATTTAGTCTTCTTCCTGCATAAGGATCATCAGTAGTACCTACACTATAATAATTATCATACATATACTTATCATACGGAGTCATTTTTTCTGGATCAGCATCATTAAATGCATAATCACTAATACTACCCGCATTTTTTGTGCTTTTCCCACCAGTAGCTCCTGCTCCTGCAGTTCCACCAGACAACCCATTCTCATCAACAAATATAGCCAGACGCACTCTGATAGTGGAATCTTTTACCCACTCTACGAACTGACGGTATTCGCTATTGGTGATTTCTGTTTCATCCATATAAAAGGAACGAACTGTAACGGTTTTAGTACCTGCATCACCTACATTAGCTAAATCATCATCTGATTTACCCATTATAAAAGCGCCTCCTGGTACTAAAGCCATTCCATAGGGTTTTTCAGGATGCCATTTTTTGCCTTTAACACCTACTAGTTCCCCTTTATCACTAGAGCCACAGCTATAGAACAGTGATATTAATGCTACAAATGCAATGAACTTCTTCATATCTATTGAGGTATAATGTATTCTTTAAATTATATTGTAAACCTATTTATTATTTTATTAAAAAACAATTTTTTCTTAAAAAAAACTTAAACTATTTTATATCAGTTAGATTTAAATCTTTAAAATAATTTATATAGTATTCTTCCTTTGTGCTTTCCACCATCTCTCAGGGGGTTCCTGGTTACAGGCCGCTAAATAGTCATCATAAGAACAAGGCAATAACGTATTTTTTTTTAGTTTATTATTAACATTTAAATTAAATGGTATCTCGATCCACCATCTTTCTGTTTTATTACTTCTATAAAAAATAAGTTCCTCTTTATCAACAGGAACAATATATTTTATATAATTATCGCGTGTCCCAAATGGATATTCATTAGAACGATAATGAAACCCTTCAATAAAATACCAAACTATCTGGGCAATAAGTACTGATTCCTGTTTTGTATTATTATGATTGAAAATACCAAATAAGGAAACCCTATCACTAATTCCTGCATATCTTGCCAAAGCACAAATTTCTTTACCATTGAAGCCGTTAGGAACAAAAGTAATCAGATTCCCTGAATCAGAAGACTTCACAGCTGTTAAATCTACACTTACCATATCAGCATCTCTAAAAACGGGTTCCGCAATCGTTATATTACCAGAAATTTCTCCCAACCTGTACGCATCAAAATGCAGCTTCTCTATTAAATCTATTTCTTCCTGAGCATTATAATAGGTCTGGAAGCCTAAATTACTATAATTAAAAAGATTATTGGGCTCACTTATCACAATCTTTGACAAATAAGAAGATACGGAAATATCCTGCTCATGGTTTCCAAAATCAAATTTAGGATCTATTGCAACCAGATTAACCATTTGTTCTAAATTGTCGAAAGCCCTGTACATTGGATAGGTTAAATCCTGAGTACCTCCTATAATTACAGGAATTATGTTTCTTCTTATTAAAGCGGAAACTACTTTTCTAAGCGCAAAGTAAGTATCCTGAAGTGTCTGCCCTTTCAAAATATCACCCAAATCAGCTATGCCTGCATTCCAGTTACCAGGAAATAAAGCATACAGTTCTTTTCTTACTGCCCTTAAATCTACTTTTGTTAGTTGTTTATGATCTCCTCTGTTCTCTAACACTCCAATAATTGCAATTTGTACCCTATCCAGATCTGGAAATTCTTTGTCCGTATGCATAACGATTTTCCTGCCTAAATGTTGTGAGGAAAGTTCGTTAGCAAAATCAATGATTTCTTTATGTACCGGCGAAAGAAAATCAAATTCCATTTATTTCTTTTTTGCAGTTGTTTTTTTTGTGGCTGTTGTTGTCTTTGCAGCCGTTTTTTTAGTGGCTGTTTTTTTTGTAGCTGCCTTCTTTGCAGGTGTTTTCTTTGCAATCATTTCCTGGACTTGTGCAAGTGTCAGTTTCGAAGCATCTACCTCTTTACTAAGTTCGATTTTTATTTTTCCCTTTGTAATTACAGAACGGCCCCAACGTGCTTTTTCTACAAGAATACCCTCTTCTTTCCAGTGATGGATAACTTTCTGCTCTTCTTTAGTTAATTTATCATCGATTAAATTTTCTATGTCCGATTGTGATAAATTATCAAAATCGTATTTTTTACTTACGTTGATGAATAACCCGTTCCATTTGATAAAAGGCCCAAAACGGCCAACTCCTTTCTGAACACCTTCATTTTTATAATAAGCAATGGGTGCATCTGCTTTTACTTTTTCATCGATAAGCTGTTGTGCCCTTTCAAAAGTCACATCAAGCGGCTCTTCTCCTCTGGGCAATGAAATAAACATGGCCCCAAAACGGATAAAAGGACCATACCTTCCTATACTTACCTCAACTTCTTCTCCTTTATAAGTACCCAGGTTTTTAGGCAGTAAGAATAAATTTAATGCTTCCTCTAAGGTGATATTGCCAATATTTTGTTCCGGGCGAAGGCTCGCAAATTTTTTATCTTCGTCATCGCTGTCTCCTATCTGGGCCATAGCGCCAAATTTGCCTAAACGGACAAGAACTGTTTTACCGGATTCCGGGTGTTTTCCTAAAATCCTTTCTCCAGATTCCCTTTCTGCATTGGCTTCTACATCTTTTACGTTGGGATGGAACTGATCATAGAATTCCTGCATCATTTTGGACCAATTTACATTTCCCAATGCAATTTCATCAAAATCCTGTTCTACCTTGGCTGTAAAATTATAATCCAGTATTTTTTCGAAGTTCTTTACCAGAAAATCCGTTACAATGGTGCCAATATCTGTTGGTACTAATTTTCCTTTGTCTGAACCTGTATTTTCTTTTAATATTTTATCAGCAATTTTTCCACCCTTTAAAGTGAGTTGTGCATAGCTCCGCTCCTGCCCTTCCAATGTCCCTTTTTCTACATAACTCCTGTTGATGATAGTAGATATGGTTGGCGCATACGTTGACGGGCGTCCGATTCCTAGTTCTTCCAATTTTTTTACTAAAGATGCTTCGGTATAACGCGATGGCGGCCTGGAATATTTTTCAGTAGCGGTAATATAATTATTTTGTAGCTTCTCGTTGATTTTCATCGCCGGTAGCATTCCTTCCTGCTCTTCATCATCATCGTCATGGCCTTCAAGATATACTTTTAGAAACCCTTCAAATTTAATGACTTCACCTGAAGCTGTAAAAATATCTTGGTGGTTGTTGGCTTCAATCTTTACATTCGTTCGTTCCAGTGTTGCATCGCTCATTTGAGATGCAACTGTTCTCTTCCAGATCAGGTCATACAAACGCGCCTGGTCCCGGTCGATATTTACCGTATGCCGTGACATGTCCGTAGGGCGGATGGCTTCGTGTGCTTCTTGCGCCCCTTTGCTTTTATTGGTAAATGTCCTGGGTTTTGAGTATGCTGCACC
>DASVUQ010000050.1:0-2018 GCA_036386975.1 Flavobacterium sp.
TTGCAGTCTAAAACATTTTTATGGAGCCTCCATATATATAAGAATGAGAAGTGATTACTTCCCCCTTTAATATATTTGGCTACAATCGTGGTGAAAAAACTATTTGTTCTCAATCTTTAATATGCTCGGCTACGAGAAATTCAACGAATTTCTTACAGCTCCTTGAAAGCATCTGATATACGTGATCAAATCCATCCATCTCGCCAAAATAAGGATCAGGCACATCGCTGCCACTCCTTTCTTCATCAAATTCTCTCATCAAGAATATCCGACCGGCCTTCATTGTATCTAAACGAGCTTTCAGCAGGTTTATATCCGCCAAGTTTTTCTCGTCCATTGCAAGTATATACTCGAACTCAGACAAATGTACTGCGGTTAGCTGTTGAGCCTTGTGATTCAGATCGATAGAATACTTATTTGCCACTTGAATACTCCGTGAATCTGGTCCTGAACCGCAATGATATGACGAGGTGCCAGCCGAGTCCGCATAAAAGTATGCACCTAATTCTCTTTCTGATACAATTTGTTTAAAAATACCCTCTGCTAAAGGCGACCGGCAAATATTGCCAAGACATACGAACATTACTTTTATCATAGAAATTTAATTATTAAAGGACTTCCCGGCGTACATCCCACAGAGGCAATTTAAATATACCCAATAGAATAAGTTTATAATGTTTATGTAACTATTAAACAATCACCCGCCGTATAAGACACATATCATTGAATTTTTAAGATTGGTGGTACAATTAGCTCAAGAACGATTTTTATGAGATCCATTAAAAAGTCTGACATTGTTTTTCTCTTCAAGATCATTACCCTGTGCTGCATGTTGTACCTTGGCAAATTAAATCCTCACAGACTTTTGGATGAACCTTTGACCACGAAAAGCATTTCAATCTATAATTTAATTAAACCATACCCTGTAGTCAATCTGCATAGGTTTTTTTGGAAATAATCGTGAAAAACAGCATCGCCTCTTGAGCTTATCATAGAACCATAATAAATTATTAAAATGTCCGGTTACCTTTTAAAAATTAGAGGTATAAACTAGCATAACACTATTTATTTATAACCTGTTTATTTTAAAAAGCCTTCCGCACCAGAAGGCTTTTTATTTTTAGGCTTCCCCATAGTTGTCAAACCTATTTGGCCGCAAAGAAGATAGAGTGATTAGTATAAATATCGCTAAACTTAGATAAGTGCTATAGAAAGAGAGGGCAATAGCGAGGATATAATACGCGTTCGTCAATAAAATCTTATGTTTAACTTTACTTATAAATTCTTTTTGTAAGGCATTTTTTATTAATCTATATCTATAAGTTGCATATTCCCAATGAAAATAAAGGATAGAGCTAATAGTTAACAGGTTAATGCCATAGATCATAATTGCCTCTTTACTTGCTGGGTATTGAGAGATTAGGGCTGCTGAAAACGGTATAAAGGCGACTGCCATCAAAAAAAGTATATTCATCCATAGTAGATTTCGATCTGTTCTAATAATGAATTTAAATTGCTGATGGTGAGAAATCCAAAATATTCCTAGAACAATGAAGCTAATGATGTAGGTAATAAGCTTCGGCCACAGCTTGATCAATTCTTTCCAAAGATGCAGGTCCACTTTTGGCGCTTTAATATTAGGAGTATCAATGTCAAAGACAAGCAGGGTCATTACGATAGCGAATACGCCATCTACAAGGGTACTAATTCTGAGATTTGACATTTTTATTACCAGAAAAAATGATTGGTAAAAGCACTTTTTGGGAAGATATAACAAGGTTTAATGGTTGCATACTCCTTTTGTCATACTTTTGTCCCCAAAAATAGAAATTACAGGAGTAACATGTTAACCTTGTAGATAATATTGACCGAAAATAAATATTGATCCACCAAACTCTAAATACTTGAGGCCTGTAGAATTAATTAAAAGGGACGAAAACGTTTTTATTTATTTATTTAGCCTTTGCCTAATAGTAGGGGGTGTGTACATAACATTTCAACATTGTGATATTTCCTTT
>DASVUQ010000051.1:0-3583 GCA_036386975.1 Flavobacterium sp.
TCTAAATTTATTTTTTTGGGAACATAAAAATCAGGATCGTCATCTATTAGATCAGAATCAATCATTAAAATTATTTTGTATCCATCACTTAATTGTTGATTAATATCTTCAATAATTTTATAAATTAATTTTAGAGGGTAATTTGTGCCTCTTTTTATTGGGTTGTAAATACCGTGTGAAACAACATCTCCATACCCAAGCAGATCTTCACATAGATTAGTCATTAATGGAGGCCAATTTATTGCCGAAAATTCTTCATCTCCGCCTTTATAACTTGGATTATTTGTATTTCTTGCCATTGTAACATAATCGATTAGTGTCATACCACTTGTGCCTTTAACAGTAGTAATAACAGTAGTAGTATTTTTCTCTTTAACTTCTCTATATCTATTTCCTTTTCAAACAACTCTCCACTTGGTTTTGCAATATATTTGTTAAATGTAGCTTCACCAGTTCTGAAAAGTGTTTTTAGCAAATTTTTTGTATGCATCAGGTTGTTCTTTGGCAAACAAATAAAATATACATGCTACTATATTAAAAATAATACTCTTACAAATTATTAAAATCCACTACAATAAGATTATTGTTTTGATCATTTAGTTCAATCCCGTTAATTTTTGCAGTAGCAACCCTGCATACTTTAATTTTATTATGTTCTTCATCATATCCTTCATCTATAGCATTTTTAAAGTCATATATCTTTAATTTTTTATCTTCTATATTAATATATAAAGTATCCTTTAATAAAATTTTATTTTTAATTGATAAATTTTTATTTTCTAAGTATGGATAAAAAGAAGCCTTATCAAATTTTGGTTCTATTATGAATTCTCTGTAAGATATTTTTAAGTTTTTTAAATCTATTTTTGAATAATTCTTAAAAGAGATTAAGAATCCATTACCTGATGCAACATACTTATCACACTCACTTTTTTCATATTTGCAATTTGATATTATGAAATAAATAATTAATAATAGTAAGCTCCTGTTTAATTTCGATATAGTCATTATTTTATATTGTTACTGTTTTATTTTTTGTACATTATTGCTACGTAAAAGCATGCTTAATCTACTATCAATAACAAAAAATTTCTTATTTAACTTTGATGTAGCCATAAAAATTATTTATAAAGTGCGTTAATGTGATTTGTTCTTTTAAATATGTGGTTTTGCTTCCCCATGAATAGACTTTAAAATCCAACTTATATAGGTTTTGGCCTTTTGAATCTAACCATGGATAATCTCTTATAAATGTCTCTAAAGTTACCCAGTGATAGTCAAATTCAAAAGGTGATTTTGCGGACTTTATTATTTCGTCTAAATTTATTTTTTTGGGAACATAAAAATCAGGATCGTCATCTATTAGATCAGAATCAATCATTAAAATTATTTTGTATCCATCACTTAATTGTTGATTAATATCTTCAATAATTTTATAAATTAATTTTAGAGGATAATTTGTGCCTCTTTTTATTGGGTTGTAAATACCGTGTGAAACAACATCTCCATACCCAAGCAGATCTTCACATAGTTTAGTCATTAATGGAGGCCAATTTATTGCTTGGAATTCTTCATCTCCTCCTTTATAATCTGGGTTATCTGTATTTCTGGTTCCTGCCATTGTGATATAATCAATCAATGGCATGTTAACTTTCTGATTTCTACCATTTATATTAACCCAATTCCATGGAAACTCTTTTTCGTTAAGTATTCCATTTACATAAGGCATCTTCTCTAACACCTCAACACTTGGTTTTGCGGTATACTTATTATGAGTTGCCTCTCCGGTCCTAAAGAGTTTCTTTGCAAACTTTTTATAAGCATCAGGTTGTTCTTTGGCAAATAAATAAAATATACATGCCATCCCGCAGAGAGAAGTCCCACTTTGATTAATTCGCCAAGGTTTTTTATCGTCTGTTCTTGCTTTGATTTCTTCTTCAAGAATTGTCCTGTCAAACCACCTGAACCTATTGTGTTTCCAGATTTTTAATTCTCCTTCACTCTTTTCATCTTCAATATAAGCTCTTATATAAACGAAACGGCCACACATTTCTTCTTCATTAAAATGTATAGTGTAATTATCCCCTGTAACTTTAGAATATACTTCTACCCACTTATTTTGGGTAAGGTTATGGTATTTATACATCCATTTTATTGAACTTTTTAGTTTAGGTTCTCCATTGGTATAGGTCTTTACTTTAAATTTATAAGTTTTGCCAAAAACAATTCCTTCTTGTGTTTTTCCTTTTCCATCATTATTAGACCCATAATCCAGCGGTGTTAGGCGTTCAATCTCTTTTACCCTGGTAACTTCAGCTTTGGTTGCTTTTGTATTATCAGCTTTTGTTTCTACTGGCCCTTCTTCATACTCCCCAAACTTTTTCCCCCCTTGCTTTCCATGGAAATTAGCTTCTTTTGGGGTTATAAAATCAAGGTTTCCTTTTGTAGCACGTAACTGAATAGTTTCTGCTTCTTTAAAAGAAGGGCCAAAAATATTCCGTATAATTTTTCCTCCCTGATCCATGGTTATTGCATTTTTACTTGTTTACCGCTATTGATATTTACTTCTTTAGCACTCTCTACATGAATGGCTTCTTTACTGCTTATAAACTGACCTATTTCCATATTCTCTATAATAGATGCAGCCTTTGAGCTTTTGCTTGTCTGGGCTGTTTCTGATATATTTTTGGCGGTTAAATTATAATCATCATTAGCTGTTTCATTAATACTCTCTCCTGCTATAATATCTACGTCCTGCTTTGCAGAAGCAATAATATTTTGCCCTGCATTTATGGTTACATTACCACCCGCATTAACGGTAAAATCTTTGGGTGCATTAACACTAATATTGCCTTTCCCGTCCATGGTCCAGGTATTGCCACTCGGGTCTTTGATATGTATCGACTTTTCTGCATCGTTAAATATGATTTTGCAACCGCTCCTGGTATGGATTGCCTTTTGGTCATTGCCCAGGGTACTGTACCCGCTGCTTTGCTTGCCGTTATAATGCGTCCCGATAACATAGGGCTTCTCGGCATTACCGCCTTCAAAGCCTACCATTACCTCTTCGCCTATCTCCGGGATAAAATAATTACTTTTCCTCTTTCGGTATATTAAGTTGGATTGATATCATTCGGTAACAAAACTTTGCGATGATTTTACAATACTAATTTTTCCTCCGACAGCACATTGGCAGGATGAAGAATCTAACAATTCTTTCTTTCCATTTATTTCAAATACGGATGTGTCTTTCCATACGGTTGGTGCCGGAACGCAGGCATTACCGTTTTTCAGGCTGCAACTGCCAAATGGTTTGATATTGACATTAGGTTGCTTGTCATCTTCAGTGGCCTGAAGTTTGCCGTCAATTTTCATAAAAGTCTGGCTTGTTACTTTTAGAGGTGTTGGCGATGCGCCTTTATCACATTTTAATTGTGTGGTATCTGTTATGTGCTGGGGCATTAGTAAAAACTATTTTTAAATTCGAAATCTATTACATCATATTTGTGATTTTTAAAATTATACTTATACTTAGCTGTGACTATATTTTCAACTTTTTTAGTATTAATTTTATTATCATTTC
>DASVUQ010000052.1:0-3037 GCA_036386975.1 Flavobacterium sp.
CCAGTCGCTGTCAACATTTTCATGTTTAAGAATGTAAGCGTATAGTTCCAGAGTACCTGGATTTGTACTTTTAGTTTTGCAAGCTTTTAAATATTGCTGTTTAAATAATTCAAAATCCTTTAACTTCATAGTTAATTTTTAATACTAGCTGTAGCTTACTATTACTAGCCATAAATGCCACATAACCAATATTTCAGCTGGTTGTGTGCCATTATATTTCTTGCTAATATAAATAATATCTTTATAGATAGTAATAAAATTGAAATAAAGAGATTACAATAAATTAATTTATTCATTATATAAAATAAGTAACTATTTAACTTACAGTCTAAGCGACATATTGTTACTGAAGTTTAAATTTTACATTAACCTTTGATGTAATTTGTATTTTTTGAATTTCAATATCTGGTTGTTCATATTTACTTCTTCCTCCGTATCCGGTAACCACTATTCCTTCAAGTCTGCCATTTAGTGAATTGGTAATACCAAAATCATTAGATGGAACATCAGATATAAAAATGGCATCCCCCACTTTTTGATTCGTTGCTTTTGCCATAAATAATGCCTGGTTTTTTGCTTTTTCAACAGCTTTAGTTTTTAAAATTAACCGAAGCTGCTCTTCTTTCGAATAGGCTGTCCGATCAATTGAAACATTAGAAATCCCAAGTTCTTCTAATTCAATTATCACTTTACTCACAGTTTTTAAATTATCAATATTAAGCAAATATTCCTTTGTTTTTAGAATATCCTGTTGCTTTAAAAAATATTTTTTAAAATTACTTGAAACATCATTCACGGTTAGTTGTTTTTTGGTATCGATTCCAAATGCATTTAATTGACTGATCATTTTGTTTTCTAACTCTTCAACGGAAATTTTCCCTTTGTTGTCTCTTTCAGCAATGATTATTTTAAGATAAATTTTATCAGGAATTACTAAAGTATCAGCTATCGCTGAAGTTTCAATATAGGGTAAATCAATGAAATTTTTTGTTTGTGCAAAACTTTTAAAAGTCAAAAATACTAAAACGATAAATCCTAAATGTCTCATGTTATTTCGTTGTTTGGTTAATATGTTATTCAATTCTTATACGCTAGCTATAAATGGCACATAAACATCATGCTGTTGGCAGGTATGCCGGCAAAGTCAAAATCGATACGTTTTATTTTGGGTTCTTTGTCACAAAGTAATTTCTCTGTCCAGGTTTTTTTTGCTGCCATTTTACTCTCCTAATTTTTAAGCGATAAGAACAATATAAAACTTTGTATTTTATACATAATTGTTACATTCAATTTTTTTATCGTTTGATTGCAAATTGGGCATGGCAATACACGTAGTTTTTCAGCATAATTTTCTAATTCAATAATAGTATATTTTTTGGTTTGTGCGATTGCGCCTTTTATAATGTCAGGATTTAAGTTCCGTTTTATTACTTCTTTTTGTATAATTTCTAAAACACCTGGCTTTAATCCTGCAGCTTCTTGTGTGGCAATTCTTATGATATCGCCGTCATTTAATTTTGCATAATGTTTTGCAATATCTTCCAAGTCAAATCCTGCCATATTTTATTTTAGTTAAAAAGGTTATTGTATTTCTGCTAACAGTTCGGGTATTGCCGAAGTTAGGGAATTTCAGCATTACTATTTGATAGAATTATAATGTTTCACACTTCCACTAACTCAATAATATTGCATTAGTTCGCTTTGGCATACCTTATTAGTCGGCGTTCTCTAATTTAAATGTAACATTTGCAGCAAAAAAAGAAAGGTTTTTTCGGTTGTCCTTTTTCATTTGCTGAAACACTTCACTTTCTATACTCGAAGTCAAGTATAACAAACCGTCATTCTTAAAATATTTTATCTTAAGATATTTGCTATTCGTAAATAACCAGAGCTGGCTTAATAGCTGAGACGAATGTATTCCTCTGTCTTTAGGATTATCTTTAGTTAAATCAAGCAATTCGATTAATGCATTTTGTGAGTCATAAGTTATATTTTTAATTTCAAACCCTTGGCTCATAAATGCAGATGAGAACATTAAGAACCCTATCTCTGGTCTAGCACCACTTTTCTCTTTTTCAATTCTTTTCTTTATTTCAGGCAGATTGTCAAAACCGAATATTTTATGAGCAATATTTAATACTTCAGTTGTTTTCATACAATAATTTACTCGTGCAAATAGCTCTGCTTTTGTTATATCAAAAGAAATTATACTGCTCCCTTCACCTGACTCACATTTAATAATGCCATCTATGATTGTATAAGTATGATGAGCAGCGATATTTCTCCAGTCAGATATTTTTAAATTTTCAGATGGAATTATGAATAGAAAACTGTAGTCAGAATTATCAATTAAGTCCTGAATTAAATTTCCAAGTTTGTTTGTCTTTGTTTTTTCAATGTCAATTGGTTTACCACGCTTTATCTTATTTATGAGAACATTTTCTATATAAACTGACTTTGAAATACCTTCAATAATATCTGAAATGTCTTTCATTGAAGTTTGACAAAATTCATAAATATCTAATTCTTTTTTGTCAACCTCAAGATTTAAAAAACTCCAATACTTATTTCCTGCTTCAAGATGAATTGAAGTCATTTTTGACAAAACTTCCATTGTATCGCTATATGACTTACGCTTCGCTTCTTCATACGAGGCAAGTACAGCCCTAATTTCATCTTCAATTCCAGGATATTTAATAGATATTCTTAGAAAATTTATCCAATCAGATACTAGAAAATTGATTGCATACTTTTCCAGATTTATTGGATTTTGAAAATACGGCTTAAATGTCTCAATTATTTCCGTTTTTATAGTTGCAGGAGTATAGCCGATTTCAAATAATAACGGAAGTGGACTTTTATTCTTTAACCCTTCAAGTATTTTTTGGAACTTTTTCTTAAGTACATGACAAAAAATTGAATAAGCTGTTTTTCAATGGTTCATAACCTGTCAAAAGAAATTTTGACAAACAATCTAAACCATATTTAAATACGCTGATGGATTTTCTGCCGTGTTTTTTTACTTTAATTTTTTTTA
>DASVUQ010000053.1:0-4677 GCA_036386975.1 Flavobacterium sp.
CTTTTATACAAGAATTCTTTGACATCCATTTTATTTGCTGAATCCCTGGCCTGTAGACTAAGGAGACTGTTTACAAGCTGAAGATTATTTTTTACCCGATGATGGATTTCTTTTAATAAAACATCTTTTTCTTTTAGAGAAATTTTAAGTTTTTTTTGAGTACTTTCTAAAAATGCATTCTTGTTATTGATTTCTTCATTTTTGTCTAGTAAAACCATGTTCAATTTGTGTTTCGATATAAAAAGCCATGATAATATTGTTACCATAACCAATAACATTATGAGAAGAATTAAAAACAATTTTTCTGAATCTTCTTTTTTTGGAATGTTCAAAAGCTGAATTTGATTTCGCTGATTTAATAACTGAATTTCCTTTTCTTTCTCTTTAGTATGATATTGTAGCTGTAAACCTGTAACTTTTTTTCTCTCGCCTTCGCCGAATACTATTTCTTTTAGCTGATAATATTTCTCTAAGTAAGAAATACTCTGCTTATGGTCCGCTATTATCTTATAATACGATGAAAGACAATTGTACAATCCTAATTGTAGTTGCTTATTCTTAGTTTGTAAAGCCAGCTCAAGAGCCTGATCGAAATAATTTTCGGATTTTTTAAATTCATTTTTTGAAAGGTAAACATTACCTACGTTTTTTAAATACTCACCTAAGTGACAATCCATATCAGATTGCCGATTTATTTCTATGGCATCATTAAAATAAATTAGTGCTTTATTATAGTATCGATAAGCAAGTTTTTTTTCAACAGTGTCAATTTTGTGATTCGATTGTGCCGCCGCAGACAAATTAAAAAACAGGATGATTATAAAAATAAAAGTCTTGAAATAATGTCTTATCATTCCTATCATAATATTATCTTTTTAATGGAGGCATCTTATTAAACAAAGAATGTTTTCTAAAATATTCCGGTGTCATTCCTGTACTTTTTTTAAAGACCTGACTAAAGTAGCTCTGATTGTCGAATCCTGTTTCAAGAGCCACCTCCATAACATTAAGTTGTGTTTCTGCGAGTAGTGCTTTTGCTCTTTCTATTTTGCATTTAAGGCTGTATTGTGAAGGAGTCATTTCTAAATGCATTTTAAAAGTTCTGGCAAAATGAAACGTACTCATTTCTGCAATAGCAGCCAGGTTGCTTAAATATAATTTTGAATCCAGATTAGCATGAATGTATCTAATTACTTTCTGCATCCTGAAAGGGACGTCAGATTTTATAAAATCTTCAGGGCTGTATGAAAAATCTATCTTTCTATGAGTAAAATTATTATGTGCAACATCTAAGGAAATCTGTAGGTCATTTATTTTAAAAGGCTTAACTAAAAACCCTGAAGGCCGGGTACTTTTGGCTTTTAAAAGTGTGATAGAGTCAGTATAAGAGGTAAGGTAAATAAAGGGCATACAATCTTTTGCCAATAATATTCTTCCTAAGTCGATACCATTTTGTTCGCCCCTAAGTTTAATATCAATGAGGGCAATATCAAGCGGCTGTTCCCCTATAATTTGTAATGCTTCAAGAACAGAGCATGCTATTACACATTTATTTCGGCTTACTTCTTCCAGTGATTCTTTGATATCCCTGGCTATAAGAATTTCATCCTCAACAATCAGTATCTTAAATGTATCTGACATCTTTTAATATAATTTATTATAAAGCAACTTGGTGTTAAGGGTATTGTAAGGTATAATTTTATTATTAGAAAAAAATTATTTTAAAGTAAATATTACATTAAATAGCAATATTTAACATTTAACAGACAAATATATGTATTTAACGCTTTAATCCATCAGACCTTTATTTGTTATAACATAATATTTGTAAGAACAAAAATGTGAATCATAGATAGATAGTCTAATTAAAGAGTAGATCAACTAATTAAAAATTATTTAAAAAGTTTTTTTGAAATTTAAATAGTACAATTAAGTTTATAAATTGATTTTCTCACAACAGAAATCAGATTTAAGCATTTAAAACAACATTGCAGAAGTAGAAAGTGAATCCAGTAAAGGACCACATTTAAAATTGGGGGATCATTTAAAATTATTAATATTCAAAAGTGCCGTATTCGCTGGAAATGGTCAATTTTTTAGTGGCTGAAGCTTCTACCCTGCCAATAACCTTTGCATCTACATTAAAAGATGCTGATATGGCAATTATCGCATCAGCAATAGCTTCGGGTACATATAATTCCATCCGGTGGCCGCAGTTAAATACCTGGTACATTTCTTTCCAGTCGGTACCGGATTGTTCCTGTATTAATTGAAATAAAGGAGGGACAGCAAACATATTATCTTTAATAATATGCAGCTCTTCAATAAAGTGAAGGATTTTAGTTTGTGCACCGCCGCTACAATGTACCATACCATGAATTTCTGAAGGGGTAAATTCTTCTACTATTTTTTTTATAATTGGTGCGTACGTACGCGTTGGAGATAATACTAGTTTACCGGCATCAACAGGGCTGTTTTTCACTTTATCCGTAAGCCGGACCTTTCCCGAATAAATTAAATTTTCCGGAACAAGTGCATCATAACTTTCAGGATATTTTTTGGCTAGGTATTTTTCGAAAACATCATGCCGTGCCGATGTTAATCCGTTACTTCCCATCCCGCCGTTATAGCTATTTTCGTAAGTAGCCTGTCCGTAAGACGCTAAACCTACTATGACATCGCCGGCTTTGATATTGGCATTATCAATTACCTGTTCTCTTTTTATTCTTGCCGTAACGGTAGAATCAACAATTATGGTACGTACGATATCGCCTACGTCGGCTGTCTCACCACCGGTAGAATAAATAGTAACTCCAAACTTTTTAAGTTCTCTTATTAATTCTTCAGTTCCGTTGATAATGGCTGCAATAACTTCTGACGGAATAAGGTTTTTATTCCTGCCGATTGTAGATGATAATAAAATAGTATCCGTAACCCCAACACATAATAAATCATCAATATTCATGATCAGGGCATCCTGTGCTATGCCCTTCCAGACAGAAATATCCCCGGTTTCTTTCCAATACACATAGGCAAGAGAAGACTTAGTCCCTGCCCCGTCTGCATGCATCACAAGGCAATACGCATCATCATTAGTAAGGTAATCGGGAATAATTTTACAGAATGCTTTTGGAAAAAGGCCTTTATTAATATCCTTAATAGCATTATGAACATCTTCCTTAGAAGCAGATACACCTCGTAACGCATATCTTTTACCGGCATCAGAACTCATGGTGTGTAGTTGTAGTTAAGTGGCAAATGTATGCATAAATAAAAAGCTTAACAAGATTTATATGGTTTTGTAAAGCTTATAACAGGTTTTTTAACCTGAAATCGAATGTCATATTTTTATTATCCCGTTCCACTTCAATTTCCATTTTTCTGCCATCTTCAGATTTGAGCAAATTATTAATTTCCTGTAATGTAAACCGGTAACTTGATACATTATTTATTCGTACAATAATATCTCCCACCTTAAGCCCTGATTTTTCTGCAGGCGAATCTTTTCTGATGTTCATTATTTCGTAAACAGGTTTTAATTCAAATTTATATTTCAGGTTTACTTTCTGGTCTCCGAGTTCAATTTTAATCCCATCGAGCGGCCGTTCTTTTTCTTTTATTAATTCCGGTACTATCCTGTCTCCTGCATGATGTAAAACAATGCCACTCATGTTATAATTAAATGTTTCGTTGTAACTATTGTTTTTTTTAATAAACATTTTTTGGTTATGATAATCAAAAAAGATGTTGAACCGTTTACACACTTCTCCACCTATAGACCCTACCCTATTTTCTACAAAAGATACATTTTTGCTTGATAATGTATCGGGAAAAGCGGCTATTGGATTATTGACCCGATGGTTCCCAAGTATAAAATTGCTGATCCTTGCCCTTTTACCATGCACCTCTCCGTTAAAACCCCTACCCAGAAAATCTTCAATATTATTTTTGGGTATGGTAAATTGGTTTTTATCCTGAAATATCCAAACCGCATCTCCATTGCCTATATCAATCAAGAGTTTCGATTTTATTTGTTCTTCGCCTATGGTTATCAAACTTTCCATATACGGTTTGCCTTTTTCTATAGTAATATCAAGGCATTGGTATTTTTCAAGCTTTTTCGGGTTGAATTTTTGCCGGTCATAAAGCGTTATTTTTTTATCAGAATAGTTAATTTCGACAAGATTGTTCTTAAAGAAGCTATATCCTATAATCCCGTTTACAGGAAACCCTAATGTACTGGATAGATCAAATCCGGGATCCAGCACTACATAAATATCCTGTTTTTCCGCTGTTATACTTTTAAAGGCCATTTTGTTGCCTGTAGATTTTAACCCTTCGATTGCCTCCTGGCTGCCTAATCCTTTCAGTTTTATAGATTCAACATTGTAAAGCCGGATCTCTTCCTTATTTTCCAGGCTAAATAATATGGTTTGTTCTACACCGGTATCCAATAAAAAATCCAGTTTAACCCCGTTTACTTCAATAGGTATTATAATTAAATTATTAATTAGTTTAAATGGAACGGATACTTTTGCTTTCTTAGAATTGTACCCAAACCCTTCCTGACAATAAGCGTAAGAAAATACTAAAAGAAAGGATAATATATTTAAAGCCAGTTTCATATTTGAATTTTATATAAAAATAAAAAAATTATATAATAATAAATAAAGAATT
>DASVUQ010000054.1:0-7492 GCA_036386975.1 Flavobacterium sp.
AGTACTTCATGTACTGCATTTATGCTGTTATTTCCATTTTGATTAAATCCTCTGGCTGGAAAACCTGTTACTCTGTTATAAGCGTTGGAAACATTTGCAGCTGTTACCCTGACAAATGATCTTCTGATTTTAAATTGTGAATACCCTTTGGTATTTTTCATCATCTCTGTCATTTCAACTGCACTATTTGCTGATAGAAACCAACCGCCATTATCGGCGCCTTGAGGAATCGTAACAGCACCTTGTGGATTCTCTATTCCTCCAAAAAAGTATTTACTATCAGTAATGACGCCATTGGTGAAAGTTCTGATTTGGTAACCCACAGCAACATTCCCTTTACCTGAATGCGCATTGGGTTTAACAAAAATAAAAGCTTTCATATCATACGTTGAACCTGATCTCGAAGTAGTAAGACCATCATTTAGGGGTTCCTGAACAGAGGCTTTTTTGTCAGTTCTTTGATCAGCGCTTTCTGTTGAACAGCTTCCAAAGGTGAAGGTAAATAGTAGCATCAGGAGTAATCCGAAATTTGAATTTTTTAAATTTTTCATAGTAATAGCAATTTGCATTTTTTACCTACTCGTACGCTTTTCGGTTACCGCGATATTATATTTTTATCTATTTTATAAACCAAAGTTTAAAGTTTTAAAAGTGCATCTTTAAGGCAGGATTATTTCCTTTAAATAATTATTTGTTTTGAATTATAACATTCTGTGTAACTACTTTTTCTCCGTCATTTAGTATCAAAATATAAGTACCACTATTTAATCCTGTGATATTTTCTTTTAAAATAGTAGTTCCTTTTTGAAGTAATCAGAATTTTTATAAGTGGAGTTCTCTTTGAAGGTAATTAAATTTGGAAGACCATTTTCACCTTTACTAATGTCATTAATATTTCTATCCACTTGTGCAAAACAAGAGAATGTTGCTAGTGTAAAAGTTAATGCCAAAGCATAACTTTTATTGATTTCAATTTTCATTTTTTTAGTTTTAATAAATATTATTTATTCTGATTTTTATACAGCTTATAACTTTTTTAATTTTTCAAAATCTTATAAGAGTTGTAAAGTAGGAGTTAATTTCTCTTCAGATTTCAATGGTATTTAGTATTTCTATTTTAAATTATAATCAAGTAGGAGCATTGGTTATAATAAATACTCCTACTTAATTAAATTAGTTTACTGTAAAACTTCTTACTGCACTATAACTTGAAGTTCCAGTGCTTGGGCTGTAAGAACGAACAGTCCAGTAATAGGTGTTTCCAGATACGGGTTTATTTGCATCAGCTGTATATTGGTTAGGCCAGGCATAGTCAAGTAAACCTGGAGTGCTGTAATTTACAGGAACATTTTCTGTTGCAGCTGTTTCGGTAGTAAAGCCATTGGCAGCAGTCCAGCCTGTGTTTACTTTAGAGACTTGTATCCTGCAGGATGCACCACTTACACTGGTTGACCAGCTCAGGTTTACAGGGCTGGTTACACTAGCTTCGGCAGCCGGAGTGTTCAAGACAGGAACATTGGACACAGTTCCACATGTAATCGGCCCAATAGGGGTAGATTGATTCCTTAAATAAGAAACAGTAATTTGCGAAGCACTGTTGGTGCCTAACCATGCATGTGTTTCTGGTGTTAAGCCACCAAGAAATGTCTGCGCCCTTGGGCCAGTTTCATAGCCTGCAATTACCACTACTTTTTTTCCGTTTGCACTTAACAAAAATTTAGTT
Source organism: Flavobacterium sp. (assembly GCA_036386975.1). Lineage (GTDB taxonomy): Bacteria > Bacteroidota > Bacteroidia > Flavobacteriales > Flavobacteriaceae > Flavobacterium. The sequence goes on from DASVUQ010000054.1 coordinate 1,724, forward strand.
CCTCGGGCAGGAATAGTGCCCGGGCGCCACATCATTGTCATAAACCACATGGCTTTTTCAGGCGTTAGTTCCTGCTTCTGGACAGCACCCACTGACCCCTGGCCAATAGACCCGGATTCTGCAGGTGTCCATTGTTTTTGATAAGACACGCGATACAACTGACTAAATGTTTTTTCCGGATCATATGTTTTGTAAATAGTATGTGCCCTTTGTAAATGAGCAGTAATATTTTCTGTTACTGAATTTGCCCATAATCTTCCGTTAGGAAAAATATCTAATGTAGTTACATAGTGGCTTTCTTCAACAAATTTCCCAGTTGTCGGCAAAGCCAAAGTGCGGCTCCAGGAACTTCCAAAAGCGTGTCTTACGGTATATGGAGCAGTTTCGCAGGAACCTGAATTGGTCCGGTTGGCGAAGTTTGTTTCTTCTATTTCTTTATTTGCTACTTCTATTTCTTTAGTTTCCTCATTATTGCTGCAGGAAAAAAAGAAAAGGCTCAATAGCAGGCACGTTATTGTATTTTTCATTTTTGATATGTATTAATATTTATTATGGTACTATTTGTGTGTCAATAGCTTATTATGATGTGCTTAATGCCTATACACAATATTTTACAGTAACTATTCTGATTTTAAAAAAACCCGTTAGATTAAACTCCAACGGGTTTATTTTTTTTTATTAATAATTTTCAGAGTTTAAAGAAAATGGTATTATTTTAGTCTTATTGGTAACAATGAACCCATACCATTCCGTCAGGAGACGCTGCTGCTTCAAAATTAGATTTTGCATATCTAACATTAACTCCAATTGTTGCACCGGGTGTGTAACCAATTGAACTTGGGCTTTGATATACGCCATTCCATTTTCCATAAGGATCATGAACGATATAATGGGTACCATCAAAACCTAAAACGTTAACTAAATGTCCCCCAGGTGTTGTGTAAATGTGAACTGATAAGGGATTCCTTGTAGTTGCTGCACTTGCGGCTTTTGCTCTAAAAGTAGCCAATGGCATGGTTGAACTTCCTGCATCACGTGCTGCTAAACCCAAAGCTGAAGCCCTTTCATTAAAAACTCGCTGAAATCCAGGTACAGTTTGAGCCAAATATCTGCCATATATACCTGTAATTTTATCTGGTGTTTCACTATTGATTGCTGAACTTGATTTACCTTCTTTTTGTGCATAATATCTTAATATCATTGCAATACATGTATTTTGACAACTTTCACCAGGATTTAATTGATTTGCACGCTGATAAAAATAAGGTACATTCTGGATATAACTTCCAACAGGGGTCCCAACATTTAAAACATCTATAGTATACGTTTTAGTTGCTATTACCGCTCCTGAACTGGATAATCCTGTTAGTGTAAGCACCCTATCGTTTCCTGCCTGGCTAAAAGTATGTGTTTTACTCCAATATCCTGAGGAAGCTGCTACATTAACAGGAGTTCCTAAATCATATCCACCTACATTGACTTGCACTTTTGTTATCATTGTACCTGCATTTCCTCTAAATACAACACTTTCTCCTCTTACTATTTGAGCGGGAATTGTAACTGTAAGGTTTTCACTGGTACGACTACTGGTGTTGGTACCTTCTTCTATCGTAGTGCTTACGCTTTCTTTTTCAGTAGCATCCGATGTACACGAAGAAGCTATTAAAGCAACGGCGACGAGTGGTAAAAATAAATTTTTCATTTGTTTTTTCATGATATTAATAAAATTAGTGGGTTAAATATTTATTGGATTACAACATTTTGTGTAGATACTTTTTCTCCGTCGTTTAGCATTAAAATATACATGCCTTTTTGTAATCCTGCGACGTTTTCTTTTATGGAGTTAGCCCCTTTTTGAGTAGTATAATTTTTTTCGAAGATTTGTTTTCCTGTTATATCAAATAAGCTAAGTGTGGCTTCTTGTGCAGCTGCATTAAAATTAATATTAATCTCTTCACGGCCCGGATTGGGATATACCACAAGATTAGCACTACCTGACGATGACATCCTGCCTGAAGCTGAGGTTACCGTAAAACTTCTTACAGCAGAATAACTGGATACTCCCGTAGCGGCACTATAAGAACGCACTGTCCAGTAATAGGTGTTGCCCGCTACAGGCCTGTTTGGAGCAGCTGTATATTCATTAGGCCATGTATAGTTGAGCAAACCGGCTGTACTGTAATTTACAGGAACATTTTCTGTTGCAGCAGTTTCGGTAGTAAAGCCATCGGCAGCAGTCCATCCGGTATTTACTTTAGAAACTTGTATTCTGCACGATGCACCGCTCACACTTGTAGACCAGGTTAAATTTACAGGAGAAGATACACTTGCGCCGGCTACAGGGGTATTTAATACAGGAATAGTACTTGTAGGAGGAGGGGTTGTACCGCCGCTATTTAATAAATTCATCCAGTTGGCCCAGTTAATTGTATAAGGACAATCTGTACCGGTACCCGGCATTTCTTTATGGCCTCTAATTCCTGGAAGAGACCGTGTTTTTGGGATATTGTATTTATTACAAAAGAACCGCGCTAAATCTGTAGAAGCTTTTAACATAGTTGCATTGTTCCAATTCCCAGGTGTTGTTGTAAAAACTTCGTGTTCCACACCTATTGACCGCTGATTATTTGGATAACCTCCTCCTCTGGTTGGACCTGCATGCCAAGCTTTACTGGCAACTTTAACCACTTGATGAATTTTTCCATCAAGACCCACAATAAAATGAGCACTGGAACCTAAATCGCCTCTACATTGCCTAAACCATGAAATAGCACCCGCTAATGAACCTGTTGCCAGGTAGTGGTTTACCCACGTATCAATATCTGTCCCGGCCCGGCTAGAAAAATTGCAATCTGTGAATTTAGCAAGTGCTCCAGGATAATCTACTGTGCCACCAGTTGCACCTCTGTCATTAATATTATTATTTTCTTGCTCTACTTTATTATCATAGTCTTCAATTAATTTGCTGATTTTAGCATTGTTTAAACCTTCAATTGCAGCATTTTCTTTCCATAATGTAATAGAAGAACGTCCTTCATTTAAAGTTCTGTAATAATCAATAGCCTGCATCTCTCTTGTATCTTCATCATTTAGACCTGAAAGTTGTTTTACAGCATCAAACCATTCTAAAAGATTATTTGGGTTTTTATCCTTTCCGGCATAAGAAGATAACAATGCTGCTGCCGCCCTGATGTTTTCGCGGGCATTAATTTTGATATCATTCATTTTTATCCCGGTTAATTTTGAAGCTTCCGCTAAAGTAGCACTGGTTTTACTTTCTATAAGCCCCATAATTCCATATGCCCCATATTCAGAAGGCCCTATCATAGCATAATTGTTATATGTTTTTGCTATGGCATCCAAAATTGGAAAGGGAACGTTAAATTCTTTTGCAGCTTCTCTTATATATTTCTTTATAGTGGCAACACTAGGAGTAGGCAAATTAGTGTTATCAATCCTTTCAATAGTTTCCCGGGATAAACTTCTTCGGTCTTTTTGGCCCGTTAATACTTCGATAAAATCACCCTGCAAAAAAACATCTCCATTTTTTTTAATTTCTTTTTTGATTGGCAGTTGCATTAGCCGGTCGTAACTCTCTGCATCCTGTGCGTTTGCACCGGAGTAAATTAAGAATGCAAATAAAAATTGCGTCACTCTTTTCATAATAGTAATAATTAATAGGTTAAATATTTTATTGGATTATAATGTTTTGTGTTGATACTTTTTCGCCATCATTCAGCATTAAGATATACATGCCTTTTTGTAATCCTGCAACATTTTCTTTTATGGAATTAGCCCCTTTTTGAGTGGTATAATTTTTTTCGAAGATTTGTTTTCCCGATATGTCAAATAAGCTAAGCGTAGCTTCTTGTGCAGCAGTATTAAAATTGATATTGATTTCTTCGTGTCCCGGATTAGGATATATTACTAAGTCGGCATTATGTACCATTCCTCTACTTGAAGCAGCGGAAGTAGCGGTTACCCTAAAACTTCTTACAGGAGAATAACTGGAAGTTCCTGTAGCTGCACTATAAGCACGTACCGTCCAATAATAAGTGCTTCCTGCTACTGGTTTGTTTGCATCAGCTGTATATTGGTTAGGCCAGGTGTAGTTAAGCAAACCGGGAGTGCTGTAATTTACAGGAACATTTTCTGTTGCAGCCGTTTCGGTAGTAAAACCATTAGCAGCAGTCCATCCTGTATTTACTCTGGATATTTGAATCCTGCATGATGCGCCACTTACACTTGTAGACCAGCTAAGGTTTACAGGGCTGATTACACTAGCTCCGGCTGCAGGGGTATTTAATACAGGAATAGTACTTGTAGGAGGAGTTGTAGTTGGTTTATCAATAGTAACTCCTGTGTAATAATGTTTTATAATATCTTCCCAACCTCTTCCCTGTCTTGCAAATGCCTGATCACCTTCCTGACACATACCTACACCATGGCCAAAGTAAGAACTAAAACCACATACACAAGATTTACTTCTTAGAAACGGAACAGGGCTTCCTCCCCAAACGGCTTCATTATTTTTTGTATTTCTTCCGTTACAATGTCCGAAGAATAAAGCTTCAATAATATTTCCATTATATTTTATAGAAACTTTACTGGTTTGCATTACAGCTTCGTCCGTTGAAGCATAATGTCTAGAGGACCATGCCTGGCAGTGCGTTGTGGTATCTACATCTGCCCCTTGGGACTGATGTTTAAAAGTTACAGTAGCATAGCTTCTGGCTACCACTGCCTGCGCTTTAAGTGCATCAGCATCCCATGAAGGAGATACTTCTCTTGGTACTACTCCTTTTAGATATTCGTCCATTCCCATAGTTACTACACTTCCGTTAGGCATCAGGACCCTGATTGTATTAGGTACAGTAGTTTTAATTGCCCCTCTGTTAGTGGCATTATGGAAATCTTCGTTATGCTCATTAATATTTTTAGAGTTGTCTAACGTGGTATATTTCTGTTTTAGCGTTTCCAGTTGTTTATCATTTAGATTTTCGGGAATCATCTCAAATAAAATATTGCTTTTATTTTCACTACCTGTGATAAAAACTTCGCTCATTCCGATATTTCCTTCTTTTTGAATTTTAATTTCTGCTACGTTATCCGGTGCATTAAATTCGAAAGTGCCATTTTTTGTAGTAAACGCAACAACTCCAATATTCTCTACAATAACCTGGGCATTATCTATCGGTTTGTCATCTAAAATATTAACGACTCTCCCAGTGTAAGTAGCCATTTTTTTAGACAATGCTCTGTTAGGGTCGAAAGCAATTTCCTTTTGTTGACTATAAATTGCAAATGAATTTATAAGAATTAAGAACAGTAATGTAGCTTTTTTCATAATTATAGTTTTAGGTTAAATTTATTAGATTAGATAAATATTATTGAATAATGATATTTTGTGTTGATATTTTTTCGCCATCGTTTAGCATTAGGATGTACATACCTTTTTGCAATTCTGCTACGTTTTCTTTTATGGAATTAGCCCCTTTTTGAGTAGGATAATTTTTTTCGAATACCTGTTTTCCGGATATATCAAATAAGCTAAGCGTGGCTTCTTGCGTAGCAGCATTAAAATTGATGTTGATGTCTTCACTACCTGGGTTTGGATATACCACAAGATTAGTATTATTTACTAACGCTCTACTTGAGGCTGCGGAAGCAGTCGTTATCCTAAAACTTCTTACAGGAGAATAACTAGATACTCCCGTAGCGGCACTATAAGAACGTACCGTCCAATAATAGGTGTTTCCCGCTACTGGT
>DASVUQ010000055.1:0-8334 GCA_036386975.1 Flavobacterium sp.
TTAGGAATCACTACTCCTACTCCAACACCAACTATAACATCCAATCAATGGTATACAAATATCACAGCCTTAGATTGGACAACTACAAGACTTTTATAAATTCTTATTAATTCAAAACAAATAATCAACTTTAAATTAAATAATAACCCAAATCTTTTTAACTATGAAAAATCTAACGATTAAATTTTCAGCATTTTTTTTATTCGCATTTCTATTCTTAGCAAGTTGTTCCGCTCCGGAAGCAGAACAAAAGTCATTAGAAAACACAGCCCTTGAAGGAAGATCAGCAAAGGGAACAACTTCAGAAAATGAAGCTTCCAGGGCGGCACTTACTTACAAGGTAAAGCAGTATATTTTTCAAAGGCCTAATGCGGCATTTGGTGCCGGCCATGTAGGGGTAGGCTATGAATTAAGGACATATTCAAATGGAGTGCAATCAAACATTAAATACTACTTTGGATCAGTTGAAAATAGTCAGGGATCTCCATCTGTTCCAAGAGGCGGTTATAATGCGGGCTGGTGGTCTACGGCTTCTACCGGGGCTGCAATGTTTAGCATTATGAAAAATTCTTATGGATATAAAAACGTAAAATTCAGAATAGCTTTTTCAAATTTATCTGATAGCAGAAGAATTAATGCCTATAACCAGATCAATACATTTCCTGGTCGTGGCTATCTTGTGGCTGGAAACAATTGTATGAATGCATGCTGGGACGTACTCTCTGAACTAGCAACACCAAATGTTGCATGGGTTGAGAGGAATTATGCGCCAAATGTATGGTATTTCAGAACTACTACCGGTTGGTCTAGTTCAAGAGCTTTATAAATAGCATACTTTGCGAAGAAAAAACTATAAGAAGTGATAATGGACAAAATCTATTGCTTCTTATAGTTTTACAATTTTTAGATTTCCAATTTCATATAAACTTACTATTTTAACTTTAACAATACCTACTAATGAAATCATTTTTTTTCTACCTATCCATTATCGCTTTTGCAGTGACTTCGTGTAGTCAGGACTCAAAAGACGCAGATAGCACTATTTCAGAAGATCTGAATACCAACTCAGACAGTCTAAATGGTTCTTCTTCAAGAGCTGGAGAAACACTAACCATTACTCTGCCAAATATAATTTTAAAAGGAACCAATGTCACTTTTACAGGAACAGCTTCGGGCACGATTACCCAAATACAACTTGATGTAGATGGCTACAATTTAGGAGGGCCAATTACTAAATCCGCTACAGGATCCTGGAGTAAAGTACAAAGTTTTAATCAGGCCGGGGCCAATAGGGTACTTACTGTAAAAGGATTATCCAGTACAGGTGATGTCCTTATTTCCAAAACGGTTACTATGAGTGTTTACACCAGGACTATCCCTTTAACTCCTCCGTTGGTTTTGATGTATCATGAAATTGCTACCACTCCAAAATATAATGATGATGTGTCTACCACAAATTTTAATCAGCAAATGCAATGGCTTAAAAATAATGGCTACACCGCCATATCAACTGAGGATTTGTATATCTTATCAAGTTTGCCTTCAAAAAGTGTTGTAATTACCTTTGATGATGGTTATGTTGGAAACTACCTTAATGCAAGGCCGATTTTAGAAAGTTTAAACCTTAAAGCGGACTTTTTTGTCCATACCGATTATGTTGGTACCACAAGTACTACCTCATGGAATAAAGTGAGCTGGAACCAGCTAAGGACTATGGATGCTAGCCCGTTGTTTACAGTACATTCACATACTAAAAATCATTTAAGGCTTCCTGCAATAACTGCAGCTGAGCTGGCATCTGAACTGGTTGGTTCTAAACAAAGGTTAGAACAGGAATTAGGCGGGTCAAGGAATTTCTTAGCGTATCCTTTTGGAGATTATAATTTAAATGTAATAAATGCAGCACAAGCAGCGGGATATACTATGGCCTATGCCGTAGGTAATAAAGGGGCATTCGGAAAACCACTTCATTATTTATTTACCAGAAAAGGGGTTGGAAGAGATATTACTACAATACAATTGTTCAAACAACGTATTGGCGCTATCTGATAGTTTTTATAATTTATAATACTAAACGGCACATTTGTTGAAAGCAAATGTGCCGTTTTATTTTTTTAAGATTGAAGCAACTTAAAATACTCTTTTATTTTTCCAATTGTAGCTTATGAAGCTGCTGTTCTGTATGCAGGAATAAAAAATGCCAGTCTTCATTAATAGTATAATATGTCTTTCCATCAAATGTAGAGATACCTTCAGTCTGTCTAAAAGGCTTCCGTACTTTAATTTTTTTTACAGGCCCTGAAAAAAAATCAGATGCCCTACCCTCTTCAAATACAAGTAAGAATGAAGATAAAATTAAATTATAACCGCAAAGAACAAGCTTCTTCGTTTCCGTATGGTATGATGCCCCGGTTACTAAAACATTGGTATTAAGCGTAGCATGGTATTTCGCAATATGTGTACCGGGTATTTTCGGCAAAGTAAACATTCTGGTGCGCCTTCCTTTTTGCCATTCTTTAGTAAACAGGTAAATACTGTCGTTAATGACAGCCATAGCTTCACAATCAAAATTTATTTTTTCTTTTTTGTCCCGGTTCCAGGTTTCAGGCCATGTAAAAGTAATAACATCGATTTCAGGCTTTTGCTTCAAAAGAGAACGTTTCTCTATACGAAAGATCCGTAGCGTATCTTTTGTGTGAAAGTTATTACCAATGTCCCCTAAATAAAAATAATTTTCATCATCGCTCAGGTCCTCCCAATCCTTATTGGCTACTCCAGGTAATACATACGTTGTTTGCAGTTCGCCCGTAACAGGATCAATAGCAAAAAGTAACGGTTCACCACTGTCATTATGGGTCCAAAGTTGCCCATTCCAGGCCACTAATCCTGAACCTTCCGGAATTGCTGTGCTAATTGTAAAAGATTGCTCCGGTTTTAACCTAAGTTTTTTTATAACCGGCTTTTTAATATTTTCCTTAATTTCCATTGCCGGCGTACCTTCAGACTGAGAGAAAGCAAGTGCCGGAAACATCAAAAATAATAAAAAGAAAAAGCGGGCCATACCAGAAATTTAAATTATGAAATGCAGCTGCACGATCAAAAGTTCCAAACTTATAATTACTTTTTCTTTGAATAATCTGGAAAAAAAGGAATCCGGCTTCTTATAACACCAAACCTTTTATGAATGGGATATAAACGGTTAGAAGTACTATTATTAAAAATTACAGCTACAATAAGAAGAATCAAACTACCACTTAACACAGGCGATAATACATAAAAATACCCTAAATTTTTAATAGCGTCCGAACCTGTAACCGCAATTAGTGCCGTTGCGCCTCCCGGTGGGTGTAATGTTTTAGTCATCTGCATCAGTACAATAGAAATTGAAACCGCCAGAGGAGCATTGATCCATAAAATATCCGGCAGAAACATCTGAACAGTAACCCCTATAAACGCAGAAACAAGATGCCCTCCAATCAGGTTACGTGGCTGTGCCAAAGGACTTTGGATGACACCATATACCAAAACACTCGATGCACCAAAAGAACCGATAAGAAAAACAACATCTTCATTAGGTAATAATTGCGATTGCATATAAGCAATAATACCGATTCCGATAAATGACCCAATAAATGACCAGAAATGTTCCCTAAAATCAATTAAGGTTTCTTTGTATAATATATATCTTGTTTTTCTTAAACTTCTTTTCATGCCATAAGTAATAAATTATTGTCGTAGAAAATTAAATAAAACTTATATGTTACATTATGCCAATCCCGAATATTTAGTAAAATGAGGGATAGCGACCTTGATGTAAAGTAGCAAAAATTAAAACTTATTTAAAGTTATTGCACTACTTCCCCATCCCATTGCATTATTCCTCCTACTAAGTTGTAGGCATGGTCAAAACCCATTTGATTCATCACAGCACACGCCCTTTCGCTTCTTCCGCCTGATTTGCAATACACATAATACTTTTTTGTAGTATCTAAATTTTCCAGTTCATTAATAAAATCCTGTCCTTTTAGTATATCGATATGCAATGCATCAGGAATATGCCCTTCATTAAATTCTTCATCTGTCCTTACATCAAGAATAACATTATTAGTATTAGATGCCAATTGTGTTTTCCAATCACTTTGAGATAAATTCATACGTTTATTTTAAATTATTTTTAAAGCAAAAAAGGCATGAAAACATACCTTTTTAATTACTAAGCTTAAAAACTAAGTTTACTTCTTTTTATTTCTTCTTTCTTTGATCAGTTCCATTATAGCGCCTCCAATCCAATAAGGAACAAAGCTTACTAAAAAGAACATTAACCAAAACCCGATGGTTAGAATGGTTAAGAATACTAAAAAACCTAGGTACTGAGAAAATTCAAACATGTTTTCCGGAATTTTTTTGAATTATACACAAATGTAAGCGTATTATTTTTTCTTACCAATAAATAGTTTGAAATTATTTTTTTAAAGCAGTGTAATCAGTAAATTTGGATTTTTATTTTGACAGGCATACAAACTTTAAAATATACAACAAACAAGATGGAATTTAGAATAGAAAAAGACACTATGGGTGAAGTGCAGGTTCCCGCAGATAAATATTGGGGCGCGCAAACAGAACGTTCGAGAAATAATTTTAAAATCGGCCCTTCGGCTTCTATGCCAAAAGAAATTATCCGGGGATTTGCTTATCTTAAAAAAGCCGCTGCCTACGCCAACCATGATTTGGGTGTACTGTCTATTGAAAAAAGAGATGCCATTGCACAGGTCTGTGATGAAATCCTCGAAGGAAAACTTGATGACCAGTTCCCATTAGTAATCTGGCAAACAGGCTCCGGGACGCAGAGCAACATGAACGTAAATGAAGTTATTGCTAACCGTGCACAAGTACTGGCAGGCTTCAAAATCGGCGAAGGGGAACCTGTAGTAAAAGCCAATGACGATGTTAATAAATCCCAGTCTTCTAATGATACTTTCCCGACAGGGATGCATATTGCGGCTTATAAAGCAGCTGTTGAAATTACTATTCCGGGTGTTGAAAAATTAAGGGATACTTTAGATGCTAAAGCTAAAGCTTTTAAAGATGTAGTAAAAATTGGCCGTACCCATTTAATGGATGCCACGCCTTTAACATTAGGACAGGAAATATCCGGTTATGTGGCACAGTTAAACTATGGGTTAAAAGCTTTAAAAAATACATTGTCCCATTTATCTGAAGTAGCATTAGGCGGAACAGCAGTAGGAACCGGACTAAATACCCCTGATGGATATGATGTAAAAGTAGCAGCATATATTGCCCAATTTACAGGGCACCCTTTTGTAACTGCACCTAATAAATTTGAAGCTCTTGCCTCTCATGATGCTATTGTTGAAGCTCATGGTGCGCTAAAACAACTGGCTGTTGCATTAAATAAAATTGCCAATGATATTAGAATGTTAGCGTCTGGCCCAAGGTCGGGTATCGGTGAAATCCTGATCCCTGAAAATGAACCGGGTTCTTCTATCATGCCCGGAAAAGTAAACCCTACACAAAGTGAAGCACTGACTATGGTTTGTGCCCAGGTAATAGGAAATGATATGGCCATTGCTATAGGAGGCATGCAGGGCCATTATGAGCTAAATGTTTTTAAACCGGTCATGGCGGCCAATTTTTTACAATCTGCACGGTTATTAGGAGACGCCTGTTTGTCTTTCGATGAACATTGCGCGCAGGGAATTGAGCCGAACCATAAAAGGATTAAAGAATTAGTCGATAATTCTTTAATGTTGGTTACTGCCCTTAATACTAAAATTGGTTATTATAAAGCTGCAGAAATAGCACAAACGGCACATAAAAATGGTTCAACGCTTAAAGAAGAGGCCGTACGGCTGGGATATGTTACTGCAGAAGATTTTGATAACTGGGTAAAACCGGAGGATATGGTAGGTAAGCTGTAACTACTCTATTTATTATAAACCTTTACAGATAAAAATACCCCAAAAAAGCTGATGCTATTTTGGGGTTTTAATTTATAGCGAAATTAAAATATCACAATTCTGATTATGAGTTATTGATTATTTGCGTGTCTTTGAAATTCGGTAAAAAAGGTTTGATTTTCAGGCAAACTTTCCTCGTTTTGTAGAAAAATGTTGTCATTAATCATTACTACTAAAGTCTATTTATACTAATTCATTATTGTTTGTTTTTAATTTCTCGCGAAGGCGCTAAGACACAAAACTAGGGCTGAATTTAGGAGGTGCCTGCATTCTTTTTAAAGTTATACGGGTTCAGGTGTTCTTAAAAAACGAAAATTTTTTTGTTAGCCCCGATTGTAGTGGCATCCTGCGCTTTTTTGCGCAGATAGAGCGGAAAGCGGGACAAAAGGCAATGGCAATAGTAATTTTTGTGCTCCTGACAATTTATTGAGAGGAATTATAAATGAGAACAGGTTTTATTTTTATTTCGGATAAATTAGCGTTTCCGCCACTTCAAAGGAAACAGTACCGTTATCATTAATAAAATATTTTATAATAGCCTCTCCCCAAATATCACCATTATTAAAATCAGCAATAATCCATCTGTAATTTAAGACTTTCATTTTATTGATAATGAATTTTTTACCCCCTATCGGGTCAAAACCTGTATAGGGGTTTCCATTAGGGTTTTCATTAAAATCAAGCAATTTATCTTTTAGAAAAGGGATTAATTTTTCAGGAGCAATAAATTTGCCTGTCGTTTTATTTTCAAAATAATCCTGTGCGTTTTGATTGTTTTCTAAACTAAAATAATCGGCATCAGACAATCGTATCAACAAAGAATCTTTCATTTTTGTATAATGGGCGCTGAGTTTATCATAATTGCCCTGCTCAAATTTTACCTGTTTGCTGAGAAACACATAGGTAAACAAATTGACTAAAACTAAAAGGATTAAAATATAAAGTGTTAATGATTTTTTCATTTTTTATATATGGATTTCTAAATTATCATAAGCCAGGAAAACATTTTCCGGCAAAGTTTCCTGAATTGTTTTATGGAAACCAAACACATGGCTAATATGTGTAAGATAGCTCTGTTCAGGTTGAACTAACCTGATAAAAGCTAAAGCCTCTTCAAGATTAAAATGAGTACTATGCGGTTCTATCTTTAAGGCATTGATAACTAAAACTTTTACGCCTTTTAATTTATTAATTTCAGTATCCTCAATGGTTTTCACATCGGTGAGATAGGCAAAATCTTCTATCCTAAACCCAAAAACCTGTAAATCACCATGCATTGCATTTATGGGAATGACTGTTTTATCTCCAATTATAAAAGGAATGTTGTTTTCTATATGATGTGTTGTAACCGTTGGTGCCCCCGGATACCTGTTAACTGTTTCAAAAACATAGGCAAACCTTATTTTGAGGTTATCTATAACCCTCTCATGTGCATATACCGGCATTGCCCCTTGACGAAAATTAAACGGCCTGATATCATCTAAACCTGCAGTATGGTCGGCATGTTCATGTGTAAATAATATGCCATCTAAATGTTTGCAGCCACAGGTAAGCATTTGCTGCCTGAAATCCGGCCCGCAATCTATAACATAAGAAAAGTGATCCCAGGTGATCCAAACAGAAACACGGAGCCTCTTATCTTTCGGATCTTCGCTTTTGCACACAGGATGATCACTTCCTATAACGGGAATACCCTGAGAAGTTCCTGTACCTAAAAAGTATACTTTCAAGCGTGTTATTTTTTTACAAAAATAAGATAATTATCTTTCCTCAAACCCCTAATTTGTTAACTTTGCAAAGTAAATAGTAATTTATAAAATGGATAGTGAAATAAAATTAAAAGGAGACCGTATTATACAGCAGATCCCTTCTATAAAGGATAAAGCTTTACGTATAAATTTAAATGAAAATATCTATGGTACCTTTGCAGAAATTGGCGCAGGGCAGGAAACCGTAAGGCATTTTTTCAGGTCTGGTGGTTCGTCCGGAACCATTGCGAAAGCCATGTCTGCTTATGATAAAGATTTTAGTGATGCTATTTATGGTGTGGAATCAGACGGAAGATATGTTACCGAAAGTCGTCTGAAAAAAATGCTGGCGCACGAAGTAAACCTTATAGAGTTACGCTTAAGCAGAGAAAAACATCCTAATAAAATATTTTTTAGTTATGCCAATACAGTGGCCACTATCGATTTTGCCAAACAATTTAAGGGCCACGGATGGGTAGGGATCCGTTTCCAGATTGAGCCTGATGAAGATTATAACGAAATTATTATACATATCCGTTTCAGAGAAACAGATGCCCGTTTACAACAGGAAACGCTGGGAGTATTAGGGGTAAATCTAATTTATGGGG
>DASVUQ010000056.1:0-2655 GCA_036386975.1 Flavobacterium sp.
ACATATAAACTGTTTGATTTCTTCTTGCAAAAACATATTTTTGTATTAGAAACTATCCATTTATTCAGTAACAAAATTTTGCGATGATTTTACAATACTAATCTTTCCTCCGACAGCACATTGACAGGATGAAGAATCTAATAATTCCTTCTTTCCATTTATCTCAAATATGGATGTGTCTTTCCAGACGGTTGGTGCCGGAACGCAGGCATTACCGTTTTTTAAGCTGCAACTGCCAAAGGGTTTGATATTTACATTAGGTTGCTTGTCATCTTCAGTGGCCTGAAGTTTTCCATCAATTTTCATAAAAGCCTGGCTTGTCACTTTTAGAGGTGTTGGCAATGCGCCTTTATTACATTGTAATTGTGTGGTATCTGTTATGTGCTGGGGCATTTTTTTTATTTTTACAGTTAGTTTTAAAAATAATCTGCATCATTACCTGAATAAGTAATATTGGAGTTTAATTTATTCCCAGAATATGTCCTCTAATAATATATTTATTATTTCTGGTTTGTATCTATTATCTTTGTAGAATACAATATAGAATTCATTTCCCTTCTTCTTAATTATTTTATCTCCTTCTCTTATTTCCATAATATGTGATCCAATTGCTCCGTGCTGAACTAAATATATTAGTGATTCATCTTTATTTGTAAAATCATAAATATTTTTATATTTTTTTTTTGTGTTCACAGGGATATCGATAGTGAAGATTTTTAATTTAATTACATTAAAATGAAATGCTCGATACTTATTATATAATCGGTCATATTCATTACTTATTACAGTTCCTTCAAAAGCCAAATCCTTGAATATAAAATTCTTAAAAGCTTTATTTTTTTCTTTAGCTTTTTTTAAATCAATTACATACTGCCTATCTTCCTCTGGTTCTATATATATAGCATAGTAAGTTTTATAGGCGGTAAAACTAATTATTAAAAAAGCTGTCACTTTTAAAAATAACTTGATCATAAGTATTTCGTCCGTTTTCATAATTAGGTAATTGTATTGTTTTCTTCATTAATTATATTATTCCTACCTTTTAAGTTGACATCTGAAAGAAACTTATTTGTATCCTTTCCAGATCTCACGAACAGCTTTTCCATTAATGGTTTTATGTCAGGATACATTTTCAAGAAATTATACCATCTGTTCCAATATTCAAATGAAGATTTACTATATATTTCAGGTTTATCCAACAGCCAATAAAAACTTGCATAATTTATTCCTATATTTACAGATGGTGTACCAGCTCCAACTCCAATATCAATAGTCCCTCCATACCATTCTCCTTTTTGGGGGCTAAGGACTTTTCCAATTTCCCATCCATCTGGAGCACTCGCGAAAACAGAAGCACCGAAAGAAAACCCTAGTCCCGCTTTTAGTTGAACATTGACAGTATTTGCTGAAAACCATTCTTCCCAACTATTAGGTGTATACATATCATCTGTACCCTCTTTCATCCATGCCAAAAACGGTGAAAATCCTCCATTAATACTCAAACCTGGTACTTTAATTTTTCCTTTTGCTAATGATTTTAAGCTTCTTATAGTTTCTTTCAAATTGAATTTTATGATAGTCTCATATGAATATCCTGCATATGCATATTCGTAAGGAAACCAAGCGTATGGACCACTAGTAAAAACTACATAATTGAGTCCAGCTTTTCCATTCACCCCTGCTATTCCTAAATTCAGATTGAGATTTACTTCAAAGCTATATCCAAAAGAATCTGGCGTTTCCAAAGTTACTCCTAATAAGGTTGTTTGCTGAAAACTTGTATCTCCAGCTACACTTTTTACTCTTAAAGTTTTTTCTATGTTCATTGTTATGTGTTTTTATTTTTATCCCCAAAATCCTTTTTTGTTTTTCTTTTCTAAATAAATCTTATACTGTTCATCTTCAAATATTTTCCATTCCTTAAAGGTGTAATCTTTGCCTTTATAGGTGGTATAGATTTCATTAGCTTTTTTTTCTTCTTCCTGTTTCTTTAGTATCTGTTTTTGTTCTTCCTCTCTTTTAGATCTTACTATTCCTACTTCCTCTTTCAATATTGCAAAACCTTCTGCATTTACAGTTCCTGTTAAGGTTAGTTCCTTTTCCCCATCTTTTACATCTTTACCATCTACTTCATCCACAATTAAAGTAATAGTTTCTCCTTCTTCATAATTTCTTGTTTGCACCAAAAGGCTTACTTTTTCCCCATAACTAACACTTTTAATTTTCTCTTTCATTTCAGCATCCATCCATTTTACGTTAATGATCTGTTTCTCCTTGTCATACTTAAACTTCCCGCTTTCTGCCAGTTTGTTCATGCTTGGTGCTTTATACTCAATCTTATCTTTTGCTGTTATAAGCGATGTCATTCCATACACATGCATTTGTTCTTTTGCCCCAAACTCTGTTTTACCGTCTGTAAAGCCAATTAATTTCTTTTTGCCATACAAGTCCAGATCTTTGCCCGCAGCAATTTCCGTATTATCACCACTGGCAATAATGGTTTTTTTGCCACTATCCTGGCTTATTTCTTCTTTGGCTACTGTTTTTATGTTTTTCCCAATCGTGTTTTCCTGATTATGCCCTACATTGGTTTTCATGTTTTCGCCTACATCAATATTCAGGTTCTTGCAAATAATATTGATGGTTTCAGGGGCT
>DASVUQ010000057.1:0-3792 GCA_036386975.1 Flavobacterium sp.
ACATATAAACTGTTTGATTTCTTCTTGCAAAAACATATTTTTGTATTAGAAACTATCCATTTATTCAGTAACAAAATTTTGCGATGATTTTACAATACTAATCTTTCCTCCGACAGCACATTGACAGGATGAAGAATCTAACAATTCTTTCTTTCCGTCTATCTCAAATACCGATGTGTCTTTCCAAACCGTTGGTGCCGGAACGCAAGCATTACCGTTTTTCAGGCTGCAACTGCCAAAAGGTTTGATATTGACATTGGGTTGCTTGTCCTCTTCAGTGGCCTGAAGTTTGCCGTCAATTTTCATAAAAGCCTGGCTTGTCACTTTTAGAGGTGTTGGCAACGCGCCTTTATCACATTTTAATTGTGTAGTTTCTGTTATTTTGCTTGGCATTTTATATTCTTTTAAATTAAAATTATGCTTTTCAAATTGTTGGTTTGTGCATTATCAACTATATAAATGTTCTGTCTATAATATAGTTTTATATCTACTTCTTTTTAAACTTCACAAATACTATCCAATTAGTTATTAACGCAAAAAAAAGACTGGGTACTATAAATATTAGTTTATTAAAATCGTGTGATTCTATTGGATAAGTATGCCTATCATTAAATAGCATATAAAGATATTGAGAACCGTAACATAATAGAAATGCAGTAAAATAAGATTTATAGAAGTCATTTCTAAATACAGAACGAAAAAGAATAACCATGACAATTATAGGCAAGCATACAAAAAGAGGAAGTTCATCAAAATAACCTACAAAACCAAAAATGGGTGAGAGAACAGAAAAAACAAGCGATTGTTTTTCAAAATAACTCCAGTCTTTATAATAGTTGTTTATCGAATTTATTATATTTCCATATATAAAATAATAAACAAAAATATGAATTATCAATACTTTAAGTGTCGATATACTATAAGCTTTATTTTTTTTCATACTTACGAATTATTTTTCTATATTTCTCTAATAATGTACCTTTCTTATGTAATTGTCTTATGTTGTTAACAGTAACATAAGTATCTACTGTATATGTTTTTCCTTTGAATGACTCTGATGTTGGCATGTGACGATCAAGCCAAAGCATTAGCAATGGCAAGTCTGTCCTAAATCCTGGATCGGTCACTTTTCCTTCCAACGGATCATCAAACTCAGGAGTTACGAAATTAAATAACCCACCTGTTCCCATTACCCCATCTTTTACGCCAGCACCTGGTTCCTTATCAGCCATAGCTTGAAATGTATAAATAATGCTTTCATCAGTCTTCTCATAAATTGGAGTAGCAACTACACCTTGCTCATATTCTATAAACTGTTTATCAAATAAATATGCTTTTTCTCCTTGTAAAGGTGTATTCTTATATTTTCCATAAAACAATTCATAAAATTGAGTAATAGCGAAATCACAAATGCCTAAATTTAGCTCACTCAAAATTATTTCAATAGAATTATCCACATACCAAGCACCACCTTCTAAACGAGTTAGCGCATCTACTAATGCTTTTGCTCCTCTGATCCATCTTATTTCATGCTTAAAAGGCAATAATTTATTACCTACATATTCATAAAAATCATGAATTTGAGAAAATGGTGCTAATACTCCCAATTTTTTATTCTTAAGAATATATTCACAAGCATTTTTCCATGGGTCAGTCTTCAATTTTCTATCACTTTTGAGCCAGCATCCCTCTGGCAAATTTCCTTCAATGCTGTAACCTACCGCTAATTCACAAGTTGCTTTATCTGGGAATTCTCCATATATGACCGTATCTTTTGTTAAAGGGCCATTGGTTAAAAAATCTAACATTAATTTAGAATAGGAAATTCTCATAGCATCTTTTGGCACTATAACCCTAATTTTCTCATTGTCAACATTTATATATTGAAGACTGTATCTCTTATCATATGGCTCATCAAAAAGTAATCGTAAGTCTTTAAAAGAAATAAAACTGCTTTCTACAATTTTCGTAGCATCGGCATCTTTAGCTTTATAAGTTAAATTCATATAAGGAAATATTTTTCCTGCTATAAAAATCCTTTC
This sequence comes from Flavobacterium sp., assembly GCA_036386975.1. Taxonomy (GTDB): domain Bacteria; phylum Bacteroidota; class Bacteroidia; order Flavobacteriales; family Flavobacteriaceae; genus Flavobacterium. Next base: position 2,043 of record DASVUQ010000057.1, read on the forward strand.
TCTAGATGTAAATCCATTTGGCCCAGAAAAATACTGATATTCTACCTTTTCTTTTTTCTTATTTGCTCTCCTAATTCTATATAAAAATTTTACAAAATCAAGTTCGACTGGATTAATGCCTTTATACGCTGTTTCATTTATATCATTTATAAAGTAAAAATTATCATTCATAAATCCCATGAATGCTATTCCTTGATTTATGTATATTTTATCAACAATATTTAATGTAATTAATGGAAAATCAATTCCTTCAATTTCTGGATATAATGTTTTGTTCATAAATTTAATTTATTAAGTTAGTTTTAAATACCATTCTTATTATATTTCAGGTGTCTATTTTTTTTAAAGATTTTTGTATTCTTTTTTATTCAATGATTTTGTATATTGTGTACCGTCACTATACTGATCAATAGTTATTTTTTGTTAAAGAAGATATCATAAATTGATCATATATACTAATGCCGAATAAATTAAAAATTTTATATTTTTTTTGATCATATCCATCAATACTGAAATTTTTAATTGAAGTATATCCATTTCGGTCATACAAGGTCAAAATATCTTTATTTCTTCCTCCCTTATAAAAAATAAAAATTAACTTTGGATAAAGTATATCTGGACATGAACAACCATAATCTATGAATTTCAGAGTATTGTTGTCATAAAATACATAATAATTAAACATAATATCACTTAAGTAATCAATATCCTGTGCTGTGAGTAATTTACTTTTACATTGTTTTTGGAAAGCAAATAATCAATAGTATCTTTTTTCTGAAAAATAGAGTCAAGTATTATCTCATTATAATTCGGCAACACTAAATAAATACTGTCATATCCTCTAAAAGGTGTAAGGCTTAACCTTTTACCTGGCCTGTCATCCCCGTCAATTTCTGATATATAAAATGTGTACATAGTTTTACTTTCTTAACTCCAAAATCCTTTTTTGTTTTTCTTTTCTAAATAAATTTTATACTGTTCATCTTCAAATATTTTCCATTCCTTAAAGGTGTAATCTTTGCCTTTATAGGTTGTATAGATTTCAGTAGCTTTTTTTTCTTCTTCCTGTTTCTTTAGTATTTGTTCTTGTTCTTGTTCTTGTTCTTCCTCTCTTTTAGATTTTTCAATTTCTACTTCTTCTTTCAGTTCTGCAAAACCTTCTGCATTTACTTTTCCTGTTAAGGTTAGTTCTTTTTCGCCCTCTTTTACATCTCCACCATCTTTTTCTTTTATTTTTATAGTAATGGTTTCACCTTCTTCATAATTGCGGGTTTTCACCAATAAACTTACTTTATCGCCAAAACATGCACTTTCAATTCTTTCTTTCATTTCATTATCCATCCATTTTACACTTATAATCTGTTTCTCCTTGTCATACTTAAACTTCCCGCTTTCTGCCAGTTTGTTCATGCTTGGTGCTTTATACTCAATCTTATCTTTTGCTGTTATAAGCGATGTCATTCCATACACATGCATTTGTTGTTTTGCACCAAATTCTGTTTTTCCATCTGTAAAACCAATTAATTTCTTTTTGCCATACAAATCCAGATCTTTGCCCGCAGCAATTTCCGTATTATCACCACTGGCAATAATAGTCTTTTTGCCACTGTCCTGGCTTATTTCTTCTTTGGCTACTGTTTTTATGTTTTTCCCAATCGTGTTTTCCTGATTATGCCCTACATTGGTTTTCATGTTTTCGCCTACATCAATATTCAGGTTCTTGCAAATAATATTGATGGTTTCAGGGGCT
>DASVUQ010000058.1:0-7617 GCA_036386975.1 Flavobacterium sp.
TGGGCCATGGCAAGGCTCGGGGGATGGAAAGGATATGCCAGTGGGCGAAAACCGGCAATAACAACTTTCGCTTAGGAATACAAAAATTCGCAGCAATTATGCAGGGACGGCAATTATTCGTAGATGTGTCCACACGGTAGGTTACCATCAGGGCTAAAAAAATCCGTTCCACAGCATGAAACGGATTGGTAATTATTAAGTTATACAATTATAATTCAAAAGCAACAGTTAGAGAAATGGTATTATTAGTATTCTCAATGGCCGGCGCATTAGTTAATCCTGTGGAGAAAATCCCTTGATTATAATCCCGTTTAGCATAAGCATAAGCCAAATCCACTTTTGTCCTGCCAAAATCATATCCCAAACCTGCGGAATAGCTGGTTAAGTCTCCAATGGTATTCCCATTTCTATAAGGGCTTTCTTCAAAACGGTAACCACTCCGAATACTGAATTGATTCAAACGATATTCAGCACCAACCCTAAATTCATTGGAAGCCGTAAGTTCATTATTAATTTCATTATTAACAGCATTAAACTGAGGATCAGATTCTGGCCTTAACCTGGCATTGGTATAATCTTTCAAAGAGTAATCAAAACTGATTAATCCTTTCTTGCCAAAAATATAGGCAAGGCTTCCATTGTATTTACCAGGCGTTGTCAACCTATACGTTGGATAGACAATAACTAAGTTTTGATCTGCCCTAAAATTTCCTCTTTCAACAGAAGATACCCTAAGTGTCTGTAATAACTCATCATTAAGCTCATACCACGTAGGAGATTCATAAGATAATCCCACTCTAAAGGCATCAGTCACCTTTGCTATAGCACCCAACTGGAAAGAAAAACCGCTACCATACGTATAAATATCATTATTGAAACGTAACGACTGTACTCCTGTAGAAGCATCATGTCCTGGCGTATTCAGATAATCTTCATAAAAACTTGTATTTCTGGTATAATCTGTAAAGTGCGAATTTAAATTAACCCCAACATACAACCTATCTTTATAAGAAGCAGCTGCATTAAAAGAAAGCTTCCCATTAAATCCATTTGAAGTAATACTGTTTTCCTGATAATAATTGCTATTGCCGCTTATACTGCTCGTATATTGGTTACCGGAACCTGAAATAGGATTAATAATAAGACCTCTATAGCCTAAATAGGCTTGTTGCTCTCTAAAATCAAGAAATTCATAATTAGAACTCGTTAATATATTTAATGGTATCCCATTTGCATTAGAAATAAAATAATTGGCAACAGAATTAGTAGGGTTTATCCCGGCAGAAAAAACAGAATTATCAAAGTTATTTGCATTTTCATAATTAAGTGCTAAGGTTACTTTTTTCCAGTCAGAAGTAGCTGCATTAAGATCAAACTGCCATACTGCTCCGGCCTGATTAAGATCAAATGAATTATCATTTTCAGATGTCTTTGTTCCAAAATAACCAGATCTGTTTTTATTATTAATACTGCTTAAAGTTACTGTTGCCTGATTAGTTGTAAAGATAGCAGAACCTGCGGGGTTAACGGAAAGTGCTGAAAAGTCGCCACCAAGGGCACCAAAAGCTCCACCCATAGCTCTAAATCTTGCTGTTCCCGACAGATTGTCCTGGGAATAGCGTACCGCATCAGATATATCTTGTGCCTGCAAAAGCGTAATCCCTGAAAACAGAAGAGATATTAACAATTTCTTTTTCATAATAATAACATGATTAAAACAATAAATTTTATGATTAACCTCTTCTTCCGCTACCACCGGATCTTCCACCACCTCCGTATGAGCCACCACCGCTTCTTGTTCCTCCAGAATTACCAGGTGTATAGGATCGTGTAGGAGCAGGGTTGCTGTTATAGTTCCTTGTTGGGCTTGATCCTTGATTATTATAGCTTCTGGTTGAATTATTACTTCTTGGCGTTACATTGTCATTATAATTGCGTACACCATTACTTCTGGTTGTACCGCTTCTAGTATCATTATAACTCCTTACGCCACTATTCCTGGTAGAGTAAGAATCACTATTTGATCTATAGCTTCTGTAATTACCATCACCACTTCTTCTATTAGAATAGTCGGATCGGTTAGAATTTAAATATCTTCCTGGAGAGTAAGACCAGGAGTTCCTACGCCCGTTGCTGTATACATAATTGCTATAATAATTATTTCTCCATCCAGTCCATCCGGGATTATACCAGTTATTCCATCCCCATCCTGGGCCATACCAATTGTTCCAGCCCCATCCAGCCCCATACCAGTTATTCCAGCCCCATCCTGGGCCATACCAGTTATTCCATCCCCAACCTGGGCCAGCCCAGTTATTCCAACCCCAGTTATTATCATAAATATTAACAGAGACATTACTATTATTTCCTCCCCATCCTGCATAACCTCCAGAATATCCCTGCGTGTTTTGTGTATTATTGTTATTAATACTCGAGTAATTATCTATATCTGTAAGGACTTCTACAGGTTCATTTTCATTTATACGTGACTCAAAGTAGTTTCTATATATTTCATTTTGAGGGTTATAATTGGATCTTGAATCGGAATAATCCCTGCCTGAACCTCCATAAATTCCATCCCTGTCATAATAAGAACTGTTTTGGTAGCTTCCGCACGAGCTGAGCCCTAAGCTAATCAATCCTATTATTGAAAATAACCGGATTGCTTTTAAAGAAAAAAAATAAGTTTTCATATCTATAGCATTTTTATTGTTGGACATAACAAAAATAGTTAGTTTTGTTCACTTTTTATATAAGATAAAGTTAAACAATTTTTATGCCAAATTATTCATTATGAGCAAGAACTTAACAACAAGAGCCGAGGATTATTCAAAATGGTATAATGAACTGGTTGTAAAAGCAGATCTTGCTGAAAATTCAGGAGTTAGAGGCTGCATGGTTATCAAACCATATGGATATGCCATATGGGAAAAGATGCAGGCAGAACTTGATAGGATGTTTAAAGAAACCGGTCACCAGAATGCTTACTTTCCTTTGTTTGTTCCTAAAAGCATGTTTGAAGCTGAAGAAAAAAATGCAGAAGGATTTGCAAAAGAATGTGCCATAGTAACGCATTACAGGCTCAAAAATAATCCTGATAAACCGGGTAAATTGATGGTAGACCCGAATGCTAAACTAGAAGAAGAACTTATCGTTAGGCCTACAAGTGAAGCAATTATCTGGTCAACTTATAAAGGTTGGGTGCAATCTTATAGGGACTTACCTTTATTGATCAATCAGTGGGCTAATGTGGTACGATGGGAAATGAGAACACGTCTTTTTTTAAGGACGGCTGAATTTTTATGGCAGGAAGGGCATACGGCACATGCAACCAGAGAAGAAGCTATTGAAGAATCTGAAAAGATGATGCATGTATATGCAGAATTTGTTGAAAATTTTATGGCTATTCCTGTAATTAAAGGTATAAAAACCGAAACAGAACGTTTTGCAGGAGCAGAAGAAACCTATTGTATTGAAGCATTGATGCAGGATGGTAAGGCACTGCAAGCGGGCACTTCTCATTTTTTAGGGCAAAATTTTGCCAAGGCATTTGATGTAAAATTTGCCAGTCAGGAAGGGAAACAAGAATACGTCTGGGGTACTTCGTGGGGTGTTTCAACGCGTTTAATGGGTGCACTTGTTATGACGCATTCGGATGATAAAGGATTGGTTTTACCGCCTAATTTAGCTCCGATACAAGTAGTTATAGTGCCTATTTATAAATCAGAAGAAGAATTCAATGCCGTATCTAAAGTAGCAGATACCTTGGTTGCTCAATTCAGAAAAAAGAACATATCAGTAAAGTTTGACAACAGGACAACACAAAAACCAGGTTTTAAGTTTAATGAATATGAACTTAAAGGAGTGCCGATCAGGATTGCTATTGGTCCGAAGGATTTAGAAAACGGCACTTTTGAAGTTTCACGAAGAGATACACTTACAAAAGAGATAATATTAAAAGATGAAATAATAAATTATTCAGCAGATTTATTAGCAACCATTCAGGAACAATTATTTGAAAAAGCCATGCAGTATCGTGATTTACATATTACAGAAGCGGATGATTTTGATACATTTGTAGCTATTCTTGAAGATAAAGGAGGCTTTGTTTCGGCACATTGGGACGGAACTGCCGCAACCGAAGAAAAAATAAAAGATATCACAAAAGCTACTATAAGATGTATACCTTTAAACAGTACAAACGAGATCGGAAAATGTGTATTTACAGGTAATCCTTCGGCCAGAAGAGTACTTTTTGCAAAGGCATATTAATTTTTTTTCAAAAAGATGATTAAGCTATTGTGAAAATAAAAAATAATTGTATTTTTGCATCCGCATTAGAGAAGTAGGGTCCGTTCGTCTATCGGTTAGGACGCCAGGTTTTCATCCTGGTAAGGGGGGTTCGATTCCCCCACGGACTACAGATATTTATATTACGAATCCAAACTTAGGAGGATAACGGTCCGTTCGTCTAGGGGTTAGGACGCCAGGTTTTCATCCTGGTAACAGGGGTTCGATTCCCCTACGGACTACAAAAAAAATTATTAAAGAAAAATTATTTTAAAAAAATGGCAAATCATAAGTCAGCTTTAAAGAGAATTAGAAGTAACGAAAAGAAAAGAGTATTAAACAGATACCAACATAAAACTACCCGTAATGCTATTAAGGCTTTAAGGATAGCTACCGATAAAGATGATGCTTCATCTAAACTATCTGCTGTAATTTCTATGATTGATAAATTAGCTAAGAAAAATATTATTCATGATAATAAAGCATCTAATTTGAAATCAAAATTAACAAAGCATGTTGCTAAATTGTAATATTTCTTAATTGTATATAAAAGAAGCCGTCTCACAACTGAGACGGTTTTTTTTATTGTTTATCTTGCATAAAACAGTGCTATTTCATATATTTATATTTGATTTACAGATGATTATATATGAAATTTAAACATTACAGTCAACATCAAACCACCCTTTTGCCTTATTCGTTTGACGACTTTATTGCTCAAAAGCATCCGGTTCGGGTGGTTGACCAAGTTGTGGAATCAATCAACATTCAGCCACTACTAAAAGCATACAATAAAGAAGGTAATCCTGCCTATCATCCAAAAATGTTGCTAAAGGTGATGCTGTATGCTTATATGACCAATATTTATTCTTCACGAAAAATAGAATTGGCTCTCAGAGAGAACATCAACTTTATGTGGCTCACAGGAATGACTATTGTGGACCACAATACCATCAACCGGTTTAGAAGCAACAAATTAAAAGACAGTTTTAAAGAAATCTTTAAGCAAGTAGTATTGATGCTGGCATCAGAAGGATTAATTTCAATGAAACAAATTTACACCGATGGCACAAAAATAGAAGCTCAAGCAGGGAGATACACCTTTGTTTGGGGCAAAAGCATCCAGACAAACAAAGGCAAAATGCTTACACAACTCGAGGATTTATGGAATTATGCCCAAAGCATCTCCAATGATGACGTCCCAAATCCGGAACCGCCAGAGTTCAAGGAAATCAGCAAGGAAGTTATCCAAAAAACCGTAGATCAGATAGAGGCCAAACTATCGGGCAACGAAAAAGCAACCTCAAAGGCCAAAGCAAAGCTCCGATACATCAAGCAAAATTTTGAAAACAACCTTCAAAAATATGACGAGCAAGAAGCGGTTTTGGGCCAAAGGAACTCCTACAGCAAAACCGATCCTGATGCTACCTTTATGCGCATGAAAGAAGACCATATGCAAAACGGACAGTTAAAACCGGGCTACAATGTACAGATATCAACCGAAAATCAGATCATTGTCAATTACACCATACACCAAAATCCTACCGATACCAAAACCCTGAAGCCACATTTAGAAAACCTCAAAGAAACATTTGGCGAAGAAACTTTTAAAAAACTGGAAACCATCACAGCCGATGCAGGTTATGGAAGCGAAGAGAATTATGATTATCTTCAACAAGAAGAATTAACGGCTTATGTGAAGTACAATACCTTTGATAAGGAACAGGACAAAAATTATCAAAAAAAGCACAAACCCTTTAGCAAAGAAAACCTGCATTACAATCAGCAAGAAGATTATTATGTATGCCCGATGGGTCAGAAAATGCACAAAACCCACCAAAGTACACGAACAACCCAGGCTGGATACACACAGCATCTATCGCATTACCAAGCCCAAAATTGCCAAGGATGTCCTCTGCAAGGCCAATGTTTTAAAGGCAGGGGGAATCGAAGCATAGAACCAAACTACAACCTTGAAAGGCACAAACAAAAAGTCAGGGAACTCCTCACAAGCCAAACAGGGATACAAAAAAGGAAACAACGCTCAGTCGATGTAGAACCTGTATTTGCCCAAATCAAACACAACCACAATTTTAGGCGATTTTCATTAAAAGGAATCCAAAAAACAGAATTAGAGTTCGGATTAATGGCTCTGGCACATAACTTAAGAAAGAAGATTGCCGCTTAAAGATCATTTTATCCGCATTTTAAATTATAATCTTTTCATGAAAGTTTAAAGCAAATAAAAAAACCGCCTCAAATTTAGTATTGAGACGGCTTCTTTTTATTTTATTTAAGTTTTTCTATAATTATATTAAGCGTTTCCTTAGTAAGCGGTTTAGGTAAAAAATCTAATACGATAGGATACGTTTTTGATTTTTGTATATCACTTGGATCTACTGATGATGAAAGTAAAATAATTTTAATATTGGTATATTGATGAGCTAGTTGTGTGCCAAACTCTTCTAAAAAGTCCCACCCATCCATTATAGGCATGTTAAGATCGAGAAGAATAAGTATATTGTTCTTGTTGTCTTTGTTTTCATTAATAATTTTTTCCTGACTAAGATAGCTTAAAGCTTCCTGCCCGTTTATCGCTGTGATAATTTCTGATGTGTAATTAGTTTTAGTAATTATCAGTCTGGATAGTAGTAGGGCTATGGGATCATCGTCTACACAAATAATTTTTTGTAGCATTGGCATTTATTGATGGTTCTTAAATTTTAATAAAAATTTTGTTCCTAAATTAACTTCACTTTCAATTTCTATCTTTCCTCCTAAAGATTCAATATGAGATTTTACTAAAAACAACCCTAATCCTTTACTATCAGGATAATCATGAAATTTTTGGTATAACCCAAATATTTTGGTATTATACTTTTTCAGGTCAATTCCAATACCATTATCTTCAATGATAAGTGTTGTAAAATCTTTGCTTTTTTGCGTCTTTATATTAATTTGTAAAATACGTTCTTTTGCTCTATAATTTATTGCATTAGTTAACAAATTAATTAAAATACTTTCCAGATATGTTTTATTTGTATAAAGTATTTCTTTAGCCTGAATTTCTATATTAATAACTGGCTTCGCTTCTTTAATAGGCAAACTAATGTAGTTCAATATATTGTTAATGGTCTCTAATAGCAATACATTTTGTTTTTCAATATAAGGATTATCCCTTATTAACATTATTTCACCCAGATCATTTATGGTTTCATTTAATAAATAAGTAGATTTAGAAAATCCATCAATAATCGTTTTTAATTCTTCGTTATCAATACTCATATAGTCCGTTAGCTTTAGCAATCCAATTAAGTTAGAGAGGGG
>DASVUQ010000059.1:0-1684 GCA_036386975.1 Flavobacterium sp.
AAAAGTTTTCCATTTTAGAAGCAGGTGTTGCTGCAATGCTAAGGGGAGAATTTCCGAACCCAACCCACATGGAAGGCTACCTGGGAATAAATTACCGTGTACTTGGAGGTTTGGTAAGAGGACGTTTACGGTTTAAGTTTGAAGTTGGGGAGAAATGCGAATTTGTTGGATTGCCAAATCCTTTAGCAATATCGGTTATTTCAGAAGTAAGCCCTGATAATCAAAATGGAGTAGATGTATTTAAAAAACCACAAGTAGCATTTAACTATGCCATGTTACAGCCTTTTACAGCAGAAGATGTAAATGGGGTTACAAAAACAGTCCGTATCAACGTTCAAAAGTATGAGTTAAAACAAAGAGGCCAAACCATAACCGGAACATTAGAATGGTTGGATAATAATACAAAAGTAAACTTTGTGTCTGATGATATTTTACCTCCCAATACCACCATCGATGCACTGGTAGAAGTGGCCCTTGAACAAAGAAATGGAAATACATGGGGAATGTTAACAGGTGGCGATGGAACAGGAAAAGAAACAAAAGCATTCTCCTTTACGACGGGTGCAGCACCGGAATACATTCCGTTAGAGAACATAGCCTATACTTATCCGGTAGTAGATGCCAATAACTTTTATCCAGAAGAACATAAAAATGTATATGTAAAATTAAAACGGGGACAAGATTATTTGTTTGATGGAACAGTAGCCAATTGGGATTTAAAAGGAGAAATAAAACAAAATGAAGTGTTAAAAAGTAATACAGGATTAACCTATGATACTACTTTAAATAAAATTACCTTTCCTTATAATAATGTAGCTTTAAATACAACCAGTCATTTACAAATTATAGCCTATCCGGAAGTAAATGCTACATCAACCTCTAATCCTGGTGCCACTAATGCAACAACTTCGACAACAGATACTATTAATTCTGCCAATGACGCTACTACAGTAAATGATGTATCAGTAACTAACAATACGGCTGAAGCCCAAAATAATAGTGCAAGTGTCAAAACCATTTTAGAATACAACTTTAAAACAAGTATACATCCCACTTTTGTGAGTAAGATGAATAGCATAACAAATACGGGTTATTATTCACAAATTGTAAATGCAGATGTAATTGCTTTACAGCACTTGACAACACCCTATGAAATTTTTAATAAATCGGAATTATTCGGATCACAGTATACAAATAATGTATCGTTGATTAATGTTGAAGCAATCCTTGATGATCCCTATTATAATAACAAAATTTTTCCATTGTTATATGAAGGTTATCCAAAAGACAATGTCGCTATAGTAAATAGGAATATAACTGTTTTTGGTATTCCACCAACAAAATCAATAAAAATATTAAATGACTTTTATCTTTATTTGCTTGACAATCAAAACCAAAACTTTAATAATACGAGATTACCATATGGATATGATCAAACGTTAACATATTATAATGATTTCATTGATTTGAGGTATCAATTTGTAAACAAATATTTATCAACACCTATAAATTGGGAAGGGTATAATAAATATAGAAATATTATAGAAGCCACTTTTCCTTCTTTAACGCCGGGTAGCTATAAAATAAATATTAGTTACAGCTTACCGGGAAATGAATTTAATTCAAATATTGAAAAAATATATACTAGAAATTAAAGTTAAATTATGAGTTCAAATTATAAAAG
>DASVUQ010000060.1:0-1636 GCA_036386975.1 Flavobacterium sp.
AAGGGCCCGGAAATCTTGCTCAGGTACCTTTGCATTTCATTTGGCGATGAAGTTGCAGGCGCATCAGGATCATTAAAATAACCACTCGGGCTAGGGTTCATACTGGCTACAAGCATAAAAGACGAAGGGTAAGTTACTGTAAATTTAGCCCTGGAAATGGTTACTTCCCTGTCTTCTAAAGGCTGGCGCATTACTTCTAAAACATCTCTTTTAAACTCTGGCAATTCATCCAGAAATAAAACCCCGTTATGGGCCATGGATATTTCGCCCGGCTGGGGATAACTTCCGCCTCCAACCAGTGCTACATTGGAAATCGTATGATGGGGGCTTCGAAAAGGCCTTTGGTTCATTAAACCGACTTCTTTTAATTTACCTGCCACACTATGTATTTTTGTAGTTTCCAGTGCTTCACGCAATGTCATTGGTGGCAAAATACTTGGTAACCTTTTCGCAAGCATTGTTTTTCCGGCGCCGGGCGGGCCTATTAAAATAATATTATGGCCACCGGCCGCAGCGATTTCCATGCAACGTTTAATGCCCTCCTGCCCTTTTACATCTGAAAAATCAAATTCAGGAAAATCCAGTGTTTTATAAAATTCTTCTCTTGTATCAATGATAGTAGGTTCCAGTGTGCCTTTTCCCTCAAAAAAATCAATTACTTCCTGAAGGTTTTCTACTCCGTATACCTCTAACCCGGTCACAATAGCGGCTTCCCTTACATTTTGCTTCGGAAGAAAAAAGCCTTTAAACCCTTCTTCTTTTGCCTTTATGGCTATGGGAAGTGCGCCTTTTATAGGCTGTAAGCTTCCATCTAATGAAAGTTCCCCCATAATAACATATTGATCTACATTTTCTGCCTGGACCTGTGCCGATGCTACCAATATACCGATAGCCAGTGTAAGATCGTAAGCCGACCCTTCTTTCCTTAGGTCAGCGGGCGCCATATTGATGGTAATTTTTTTCCCGGGCATGGCAAAACCATTATTCTTAAGTGCGGCAGCAATACGGTAACTACTTTCTTTAATAGCATTGTCCGGAAGGCCTACTAAATGGTAGCCTATACCTTTATCCATATTAACTTCTACAGTAATCGTTGTTGCTTCTACACCAAAAACAGCACTTCCATATATTTTTACCAGCATTTTATTATTTTTTATAAAAATAGCATAAAAAATTATAGGATTTTATATAATAAAATATTTATATTTATTTTTTCAATTTATTTTGTAACACCTCCATAATTTTAGCAACATCGCATGTATTTTATAAAAATAAATACAAATTATAAGATTTTATATAACAATATTTAATGGGCTTTATTCAACCCATTACTTAAAAATAATGTTAAAACAAAAATATATAAGTGCTGAAATGGTTTAGTTTTTTACTTTTAATGAAAATTACCAAAAGCAGAATGAAAATTTGTACTCTATTTTTATTGAGTTTTTTTATACCCTGAGAATTGTCAGTTATATGAAAAGCACAAGAAAAAAATAATCAAAAATAACTACTTAATTTAAATGACTATGGGAATATTTAATGCTATTCTGGGAAATGCATCCGAGGTGGATATCCAAAACGTTGTAAAAGAGTTCGAACCTATTTTAATTGATGGAGAACATATTGAAAAAGCTTT
>DASVUQ010000061.1:0-15162 GCA_036386975.1 Flavobacterium sp.
GGAACGGATAATATCGACACCGGCTACCTTTAAATCCATTGCTTTTGCGGCTTTAATGGCAATTCTTTTTTCTTCTGCTGTCACTTTTATAACCGAGGCAGTCCCGCCAAGATGGATATTGGCCCTGAATTCTCCCGGTAAAGCTTCCCGCTGGATTGCAGCCACTACTTTTCCATCAATAACAAAGCAACGAATATCTTTTCCGTTGGCTTCTTTAATAAACTCCTGTACAAGGATGTTCGCATTAAGGCTTTTGAAAGCATTGATCACACTCTCTGCTGCTTTTTTGGTTTCTGCCAGGACAACGCCTTTACCTTGTGTACCTTCTAATAATTTTACGATCAAAGGCGGGCCACCTACCATTTTTATTAAATTGTCTGTATCCAGAGGGGAATTGGCGAAACCTGTAGTGGGTATCTCGACACCATTATTGAGTAATAACTGTAAAGAAAACAATTTATCGCGGGATTGTGTAATAGCCGAAGCAGAGTTAAGGCAATACACTTTCATGGCTTCAAACTGGCGTGTTAATGCACAGCCATAAAAGGTCATACTGGGACGAATACGCGGAATAACAGCATCAAAATTATCCAATACTTTTCCGCCACGGTAATGGATTTCAGGTTTGGTAGCATCAAGTTTCATATAGCATTCTTTAATATTTAAAAAATGCATTTCGTGGCCCCGCATTTCCCCTGCTTCCATAATCCTTTTATTGCTGTATAATTCCGGGTTACTGGCCAATACCCCGATTCGTAAGCCTGTTTTGGCTTGTTGGGCAGTTTTATAAAGTTCTTTTAGTGTATCACTGGAAGGCTGTCCTAATAAATATTTTTTTTGCGGATCTACCAATACCCTTCCGCTCATGGCCTCACGGCCCAGGAGCATCCTGAACCCCATAGAATCCCGATTGGTCAATGTAATTTCTATCGGCCAGTGGGAACCGCCGATTTCAAGTTCGGCACCTATTACATAGCGTTGTTCCCGAAAGCCGCTGGAGCTTTTAACGATTCGCTTATCTACTAATCTGGATTCACAATGGATGACTGTTTTGACATTATTTTGTATAGGATTAATATCAAACTTTACCCAGTTTTCACCATTTTTAATGAATGGGGCAATATTTATAGCATGTAATGCCGATGTTTTTGCACCAGAATCTACACGTGCTTTGATTGTTGGGATTCCCAGTGCAGGAAAAGAACACCATTCTTCACTCCCTACTATAACTTTATCTTCTGATGCCATATTGTAATGTTTAGTATCCAAATTTTGCTTCAAATGTAAATATTTGTTTGCATAAAATTGATATACCAATAATAAACATTAAACCCGTTACATTTTTATAACATAACGGGTTTATCTATAATAATTTAAATACTAATTTAACTGGTAGGCTCTTCTGCTTTCTGGATTTTAACAGTTAATTCTTGTGCCCCTTCATCAAGGTCCATAAAAATTTCATCGCCAGAACCTATTTTAGAAGTAATAATTTCTTCCGCAAGCGCATCTTCTACATACTTCTGGATGGCTCTTTTTAAAGGCCTCGCACCAAACTGCTTGTCAAACCCTTTTTCGGCAATATACGCTTTGGCTGTATCAGAAAGGCTTAGATTGTATCCCAATTCCTTAATTCTTGCATATAATTTTTTAAGCTCTATTTCAATAATAAGATCAATATCTTTTTTCTCCAGTGCATTAAACACGATAACATCATCAATCCTGTTTAAGAATTCAGGTGCAAAAGATTTCTTTAATGCATTTTCAATAATACTTTTTGAATGCTCATCGCTTTGTGCTACTCTTGCTGCCGTACCAAAACCAACACCTTGTCCAAAATCTTTCAGTTGTCTCGCACCAATATTAGAGGTCATGATGATAATTGTATTTTTAAAATCGATTTTACGGCCTAAGCTATCTGTTAAGAATCCGTCATCCAAAACTTGTAACATCATATTAAAGACATCCGGATGTGCTTTTTCTATCTCATCGAGTAAAACGACACAATACGGTTTTCTTCTTACTTTTTCTGTCAGCTGGCCGCCTTCTTCATAACCTACATATCCCGGAGGTGCTCCTACTAATCGCGAAATAGCAAATTTTTCCATGTATTCACTCATATCGATACGGACCAGCGCATCTTCAGAATCAAATAATTCTTTTGCTAAAACTTTTGCCAGTTGTGTTTTACCGACACCGGTCTGGCCAAGAAAAATAAACGAACCAATTGGACGGTTAGGGTCTTTTAATCCTGCACGGTTCCTTTGGATAGAACGCGCGATCTTAAGTACAGCTTCATTTTGTCCGATTACTTTATTCTGAATCAGTTCTGGTAGTTTCGCCAGTTTGTTACTTTCGGTCTGTGCAATCCTGTTTACAGGGATTCCCGTCATCATAGAAACTACATCGGCCACATTATCTTCTGTTACCTGAATACGGTTGTTTTTAGAGTCTTCTTCCCATTGTTCCTGTGCTATGGCTAAATCTTTTTCAATACGCTTTTCATCATCACGTAATTTTGCTGCTTCTTCATATTTCTGACGTTTAACTACAGCATTCT
Organism: Flavobacterium sp.; assembly: GCA_036386975.1. GTDB lineage: Bacteria > Bacteroidota > Bacteroidia > Flavobacteriales > Flavobacteriaceae > Flavobacterium. The sequence continues at coordinate 2,561 of DASVUQ010000061.1, forward strand.
TAAGTTCCCGGACTTCTTCTAACTGTCGTTCCAAATCTAAAATTTGTTTCGGCACCTCAATATTAGTAATGTGTACTCTTGATCCGGCTTCATCCAGGGCATCAATAGCTTTGTCTGGTAAAAAACGTTCTGACATATACCTGTTGGTCAGTTTTACACATGCTTCAATCGCTTCTTGTGTATAAATCACATTATGATGGTCTTCATATTTATTTTTGATATTGTTCAGTATTGTAATCGTCTCTTCAACAGATGTTGGTTCAACAATTACTTTTTGAAAACGTCTTTCGAGAGCACCATCTTTTTCAATATATTGTCTATACTCATCCAATGTTGTGGCACCTATACATTGGATTTCTCCTCTTGCCAAAGCAGGTTTAAACATGTTGGAAGCATCAAGGGAACCTGTTGCCCCGCCGGCGCCAACTATAGTATGTATCTCATCAATAAAAAGAATAATATCATCGTTCTTTTCGAGCTCATTCATAACCGCTTTCATTCGCTCTTCAAACTGCCCCCTATATTTTGTGCCGGCAACTAAACTGGCCAGGTCAAGAGTAACAACACGTTTGTTGAATAAAATCCTGGATACTTTCTTTTGAATAATACGTAGTGCCAAACCTTCAGCAATAGCAGATTTTCCCACTCCGGGTTCTCCTATAAGCAACGGATTATTTTTTTTACGACGGCTTAAGATCTGAGAAACACGCTCAATTTCTTTTTCGCGCCCTACTACAGGATCTAGTTTTCCGTCTTCGGCCATTTCTGTTAAATCCCTGCCAAAATTATCCAATACCGGGGTTTTAGATTTCTTGTTCTTGTTGGAAGGATTATTAAAATTCTCCGATTTTAAACTGTCATCTTGTCCTGAATCTTCATTGTAAGATTCATTTTTTGGCAAATCTTCTAAAAATTGTTCGTCATTTGGGGTCATATTCAAATATTGTTCTTTAGCGATATCATAATCTATTTTTAGCTTATTCAATAGCTTGGTTGTAGGATCGTTTTCGTTTCTTAATATGCACAATAACAAATGTGCAGTACTTATAGATGTACTTTGGAAAACCTTTGCTTCTAAGAAAGTCGTTTTTAGCGCTCTTTCCGCCTGACGTGTCAGGTGAAGGTTTTTTTTCTCATTATTGATTTCAACATTCGGGTTCGCAGGGCTTAGGATTTCTACTTTTCTTCTTAAATGATCAAGATCTACAGAAAGATTATTAAGTATATCGATTGCTTTTCCATTACCGTCTCTTAAAATACCCAACATGAGGTGCTCCGTACCTATAAAATCGTGGCCCAAACGTAAAGCCTCTTCTTTGCTATAGGTAATAACATCTTTAACTCTTGGTGAAAAATTATCATCCATAATTATAATTGTTGTTGATGTAAATTTAATAAATATTATGAGGTTATTTGCAAAAATCATACCTCATCATACAGTTGTCAGCTAAGAGACAAAAAATATTTAAGAAATAAAAATTAAATAATGATTAATTTATTAACTAATGCGATACTGTCTTTTGTTAATAATTCCAAGATAATTTCTGCCTCTATATGTACGAAAAAAAATCAAAAAAGCTTATATTAGCAGGATTTTTTAAATATAATAATTTTTTTAATTTAACTACATATTATGTCTGACGGAGAAAAGCTAATTCCTATTAACATAGAGGACGAAATGAAATCAGCTTACATCGATTATTCGATGTCGGTAATTGTATCAAGGGCACTTCCGGATGTTAGGGATGGTTTAAAACCTGTACACCGAAGAGTGCTTTACGGCATGTACGATCTGGGTGTTTTTTCTAATAAAGCCCATAAAAAATCGGCCAGGATCGTTGGGGAAGTTTTAGGTAAATACCATCCCCACGGCGATACATCTGTATATGATGCTATGGTACGTATGGCGCAGGAATGGAGCATGCGTTATCTTTTAGTAGACGGCCAGGGAAACTTTGGTTCTGTAGATGGTGATAGTCCGGCCGCTATGCGTTATACTGAAGCCAGAATGCGAAAAATTTCGGAAGAAATTATGGCTGACATTGAAAAAGAGACCGTCGATTTTCAGTTGAATTTTGATGATACGCTGTATGAGCCAAAAGTAATGCCTACAAGGGTGCCTACATTATTAATTAATGGGGCTACAGGAATTGCAGTAGGTATGGCCACCAATATGCCACCACATAACCTTACCGAAGTAATCAACGGTACATTAGCCTATCTTGATGATAATGACATAGAAATAGATGAACTAATGAACCATATAAAGGCACCGGATTTCCCTACCGGTGGTATTATCTATGGTTATGAAGGGGTCCGTGAAGCATTTAAAACAGGACGTGGCAGGATTGTAATGAGGGCCAAAGTCAGTTTTGAAGAAGTGGACGGCAGAGAATCTATTATCGTTAGCGAGATTCCATATCAGGTCAATAAGGCAGATATGATCAAAAAAACAGCCGATTTGGTCAATGACAAAAAGATTGAAGGAATTGCCAATATACGTGATGAATCAGATAGGAATGGTATGCGGATTGTATACATACTTAAACGTGATGCGACTCCTAACGTTGTTTTAAACACGTTGTATAAATTCACACAACTTCAGGCTTCATTTAGTGTTAACAATATTGCCTTGGTAAAAGGGCGGCCACAAATGCTGAACCTGAAAGACATGATCTACTATTTTGTAGAGCACCGTCATGATGTTGTAGTACGAAGGACACGGTTTGATTTACGTAAAGCCGAAGAAAGGGCCCATATTTTAGAGGGATTAATTATTGCTTCCGATAATATTGACGAGGTAATTGCTTTGATCCGTTCTTCTAACAATACAGAACAAGCACGTGAAAAATTGATTGAAAGATTTCAGCTTTCCGATATTCAGGCACGTGCCATTGTTGAAATGCGCTTACGTCAGTTAACAGGCCTTGAACAGGACAAGCTACGGGCAGAATATGAGGAAATCATGAAGTTAATTGACCATTTAAAAGCATTGCTTGCGGATGTTAACCTAAGGACACAACTCATTAAAGAAGAACTCACAGAAATCCGCGATAAATACGGCGATGCGCGACGCTCTCAAATCGAATATTCCGGTGGCGATGTAAGTATAGAAGATTTGATCGCTGATGAAAATGTTGTCATTACCATTTCTCATGCAGGCTACATAAAACGTACGCTGTTATCAGAATATAAAACCCAGAACAGGGGTGGTGTAGGGCAAAAAAGTGCGGGGACACGAGATCAGGATTTTCTTGAGCACATGTACGTAGCTACCAATCATCAATATATGATGTTCTTTACCCAAAAAGGGAAATGCTTCTGGATGCGTGTTTATGAAATTCCGGAAGGCAGCAAAACGTCTAAAGGAAGGGCTATTCAAAATTTAGTTAATATAGACAATGATGATAAGGTAAAAGCATTTATCTGTACCCAGGATTTAAAAGACCAGGAATATATTAATAATCATTATTTGATAATGGTGACTAAACTGGGACAGGTTAAAAAAACCCCATTGGAACAATATTCAAGGCCCAGGGTCAATGGTGTTGCTGCAATTACTATCAGGGAAGATGATGAACTTATGGAAGCAAAACTGACCAACGGGCAAAGTCAGATCCTGGTAGCAGTCAAATCCGGGAAACTGGTTCGTTTTGAAGAAAGTAAAACCCGTCCCATGGGAAGAACTGCATCGGGAGTCCGCGGAATCACACTTCAGGATGAAAATGACGAGGTGATTGGCATGGTTTCTGTAAATGACATGGAAAGCGAAATCCTAGTTGTTTCTGAAAATGGTTATGGTAAACGTTCCAGCCTGGAAGATTATCGGGTAACGAACAGAGGAGGAAAAGGGGTGAAGACACTAAATATTACAGAGAAAACAGGAAAACTGGTTTCTATAAATAGTGTTACTAATGCTGATGACCTGATGATCATTAACAAATCAGGATTAACTATCAGGATGGCCGTAGAAGATTTAAGAGTCGTGGGAAGAGCTACACAAGGCGTAAGGTTAATCAATATTAAAGGCAACGATTCTATTGCAGCGGTTACAAAAGTAATGAAAGATGATCCCGAAGTAGCTTTGGAAGAAGCCATTGAAGAGGCGGTGGAAGATGGAAGGCCTTTGGAAACCACTACTGAAACAAGTGACATTGAAATTTTAGAAGCGGGCACTACATTAGAATCGGACACTACAGAAGAAGAAACAGAAGATAATTAATAAAAAAATAATAAATATTTAAAATTCAATCATATGAAAATTAAACATGTAATCTTAGCATCGGCATTATTGCTGTCATTAAACACTTTTGCACAAAAAGACGAGCTTAAAACGCTCAGGAAACTATTTGATAAAAAAACTGTTTCATCAAAAGATGTTACAGAATACAAATCGACATTAGAAAAAGCACAACCTCTGGTTGCCGGATCTAATGAATCGGATAAAGCCTATTTAGACTTTTATAAATCAGGGCTTTTATTTGTAGAAGTTGCAGAAGCTACTGGAAGAGCAGACAACCAGAACTTTGATTTTATTACTGCTGAAAGCGCAGCAAAACTTGCTGAAAGTGCCAACAATTTAATTGATTTTGAACAAAAAGCAGGAAAGCAGGTATTAACTAAATCTATTCAGGAAAAAGTACCAGGTGTGAAGCAGGTTTTGCTTAATCATGCTATAAAATCAGGTAACGAAAAGAAATATACCGAGTCAGCTTCCATGTTGTATAGTATCTATTTACTCGATAAAAAAGATATTGATAAGTTATATTATGCAGCGACTTATGCTGTAAACGGGAAGGATTACGATTCTGCATTAAAATATTACAATGAATTAATACGCCTTAATTATTCAGGAGAAGGTACTGTATATTGGGCAACAAGTGTTGCAAGTAACAAAGAAGAAACTTTTGCTACTAAACAAGACCGGGACAATTTTGTTAAATTAAAAACACATACGAATCCTCGTGATGAAAAATTGACATCCAAGAGAGGTGAAATATACAAAAACGTTGCTTTGATCCTTGTAGAGCAAGGTAAAACCAATGAGGCTAAAAAAGCTATAACTGACGCAAGGGCTTCTAATCCTGATGATATTTCATTGATATTAACAGAAGCAGATTTATATCTGAAAGAGAATGACTTTGCCGGTTACTCAAGAGTAGCAAAAGAAGCATTAGAAAAAAATCCAAAAGATGCTACATTATTATACAACCTTGGAGTAATAAGTTCACAAGCCAATAAAAATCAGGAAGCCGAACAATATTATTTAAAGGCAATTGAAATAAAGCCTGATTATGCCGATGCTTATCTTAATCTGGCAGTAATAAAATTATCTCCTGAAAAAAATCTTATCGAAAAGATGAATAAACTAGGGACATCTGCCGCAGAAAATAAACAGTATGAAGTGTATAAAAAACAAAGAGAAGATGTTTTTAAAAGTACTATTCCATACTTAGAAAAATCGGTTGAATTAAGCCCTGAAAACATTGATGCAGCAAGGACATTATTAAATGTATATAATGCCCTTGAAATTACGGATAAAGCAAAAGTATTAAAAGCAAAAGTAAAAGATTTAGAAGCAAAAGGCGGGAAGTAAGTGTTGAAAAAAGAAAAAAAGACGCTGTTTCAAAAGTATTGGAACAGCGTCTTTTTTTGGATTATAATAAAGAATATACTTTGGAAAGATATAAAATTATAGTTTAATTACACAACTAAATATAACACAATAGATATCGAAATTTCCGAGATCTATTATTACTGTTAATTTTTTTTCATAGAATGACGTTTTCTAAGATAAGAAATTCTATCATTATAAAGATCTTTATATAAATTATTTAAAAACCAAGCTGTTGCTAATAATAAAATTATAAATGAAATGGAACTTATTTTATTTATGGTAATTGATAAATTAGATTTCAAATAAATTAAAGTATTTATCAAATTATAAACATAAGCAAGGAATCCAAAAGTAAAAATTAAAAATAGTTTCATTCCTTTCATAGTGTTTTCATGGTATAAGTAATACTGTATTTTATTAGGATTTTTTATAATATACTTTTTTACTTTAAAAGCCATAATGATAGAATTAATAATAGCTAAAATGTTTTTTAATGTGTTCATAATTTAAAGTTTTTAATAAGTTATATTAAAATAAAAGTATCAATTAATTCAGTAATTACATTATTCTATTTTACTAATTATATATAAGGTTAAAAACAACAAAAATAGCTTAACAGTACAAACTTCCTATATAATCTTTTTAATAACCCTTAATTTATGTGTGTGTTTATTCATTTCGGCATTATATATTCCTAGATGGTCCAGTCTGTCAACCCTGACTTTTCCACTTGCGTGGATAATATAGTTATCTTTCATGATAATGCCTACATGAATGATTTTACCTTCTTCATTATCAAAAAACGCCAAATCTCCGGGTTCACTTTCTTCAATAAAACTTAAAGCTTCTCCCTGGGTTGCCTGTTGTGAAGCATCTCTTAAAAGCGCATAACCATTTAATTTATATACCATCTGGGTAAATCCTGAACAGTCAATACCAAAAGGCGTTTTACCACCCCATAAATACGGTGCATTAAGATATATAAAAGCAGATGAAATAATATTTGATTTCGGTTTAATTCCGCTAACCTTTAAACCTTCGAACTCCAATTGCTCCGTATTTATCTTTTGATAATTCAAAAATGTTAATGAACAGCCGATAGTAACAGGCATCATAAAATCGTGAGGTGCTGTAATATATTCTACAAGATCTGCATTTAGGACCGGTACTTCATCAGATAATTGTTCGTACTGATCTTCACTAATTTTTTTAAGTTGTTTAGAGTCAATCCAGCCTTCATAACCATCAAAATGTAATTTAATTTTTGACCATTGCCTTAACTCTTCTGTGACCTGAAAATGTTCACCAAACAGAACTTGTGAAACTATTTCGCTTTTGTCTGTAGGTTCAGCTCGTAATGGGATATTGGCCAGGTTACAAATTCCGTACATCTATATCTTTTTAAAACAAATTATGGGTTAAAGTTACAACCCATAATTTGAAATTTGATGATTACGAATAAAATTTATACCCTTTCAATAATCATTGAAGATGCACCGCCGCCGCCATTACACACTGCAGCAGCACCAATCTTACCGTTGTTTTGCTGCAGTACATTCAATAATGTTACTATAATCCTTGCACCAGAACAACCCAGCGGGTGTCCGAGGGAAACTGCACCACCATTCACATTTACTTTATTATTATTTAATCCCAGGATTTGTGAATTGACAATTCCAACCACAGCAAATGCTTCATTAAATTCAAAAAAATCAATCTGGTCAATAGTGATGCCTGCTTTTAGTATTGCTTTTGGTAATGCTTTCGCCGGGGAAGTAGTAAACCACTTTGGTTCCTGCGCCGCATCTGCAAAACTTTTTATGTAAGCCAATGGTTTTAAGCCTAAAGCAAGTGCTTTTTCCTCACTCATTAATACAACTGCTGCTGCACCGTCATTTATGGTTGATGCATTTGCCGCTGTTACTGTCCCATCTTTTGTAAAAACAGGGCTTAATGATGGTATCTTGTCTATTCTGACATTCGTATATTCTTCATCTTTAATAACCATAATGGGGTCCCCTTTTCTTTGTGGGACCGGTACAGGCACTATTTCATTACTAAAATGGCCGTTTTCCCATGCTTTAGCTGAACGTTCATAGGACTGGATAGCATAAGCATCTTGTTCTTCTCTAGATATTTTATATTCTGAAGCACAAATATCTGCACAAACCCCCATTGCATTATTATCATAAGCATCGGTAAGCCCATCTTTCTGCATTCCGTCTATCAATGTTCCGGGGCCAAATTTATTTCCGTTCCTCATGTGGATGTAATGCGGTATCAAACTCATATTCTCCATACCACCGGCAACAATAATTTCAGCATCTCCTGTCATAATGGTCTGTGCTGCCTGCATTATAGCTTTCATCCCGGATGAACATACTTTATTTACTGTTGTGGCAATAACGCTGTGTGGCAAACCTGCAAAAAGAGCGGCCTGTCTGGCTGGTGCTTGTCCAACACCTGCCTGTACCACATTGCCCATTATTACTTCATCAACTAAATTAGGATCTAAATTTATTTTACTTAAAGCACCTTTTATGGCAATGGCACCAAGCTGAGCTGCTGGAACTGTCGATAATGCTCCCATAAAACTTCCTATTGGTGTTCTTACTGCCGAAACTATTACGATCTTTTTATTCATGTTATTCATGATGTATTATAAATTGTTTATTTAAATGCGAATTTAATCAAAATCGGGCAATTTTAATATCGTCTTTTAGATTTAATAATGAAGTGATTTAAACTTTTTTCCATTGGCTACAAAATGGTCTTTCTGCGCTAAATTTCATCTTTTTTTACTTCGTAGCACTGCTATGAAAAAAACTAAATTTAGAACAAAATCCTCATTTTCGCTTCAATCAAAAAATTTAAATCACTTCAACATTATATTAACCTAAAAGTAAAATAGGAATAGGTTAAATAAGGTTTGAAGTGACATTATAGTTTAAAAAAGAAGCAGTCTACTTTTAAACATCATCTTTAAAATTAATAGAAAGCGAATTGACACAGTAGCGCTGTCCGGTTTTTGTAGGGCCGTCATCAAATACATGTCCCAAATGGCCGCCACAATTGGCACATACAATTTCGGTTCGTATCATGCCATGTGTTTTATCTGCAATGTATTCTACCTTACCGGGGATGGATTCGTCAAAGGAAGGCCACCCACAATGGGCATCAAATTTAGCATTACTTTCAAATAATGGTTCTCCGCAGGCACCGCAACAATAGGTCCCTTTTTCATAATGCAGGTTGTATTTTCCGGAATGAGGAAATTCAGTTCCCTTCTGACGCAATATTTTATAACGTTCCGGCCCAAGTAATTCCTTCCATTCTGCCTCGTCTTTTGCTATTTTATATTTCATGTAAGTGTATTTAAGGTTAGACAAATAATATTTATTTCTCCGGTATAAATTGTATGGAAACGGAATTGGTACAAAACCTTTTTCCGGTCGTTTCCTCAGGGCCATCATCAAAAACATGTCCTAAGTGCCCGCCGCAACTGGCACAATTTACTTCAATCCGGACCATACCAAAACTCGTATCATTTACATAGGTTACTGCGCCTTTAACTGCCTGGTCAAAAGAAGGCCACCCGCAATCAGATTTAAATTTAGCGTTCGAATTAAAGAGCAGGTTACCACATGCGACACAAACATATTTTCCTTTTCTAAAATTATTCACATATTCCCCAGTAAATGGTCTTTCGGTCCCTTTATTGCGTAATACTTCGTATTGATCTGTTGTAAGTTGTTTTTTCCATTCCTCCTCCGTCTTTTGTACTTTTAATGCTACAACATTCTCTTTGGCTTTAGTTTTATTCTGGCCCTGGCATGAGGTAAACGCTATAAACGAAACTAATAGTATACCTATCTTTTTCATATTATTTAAATTTTTAATTTTTTATAAAATCGATTATTTTCTCAATAACTTCTTTATCTCCTAAAATTTTCCTGTGCCCTAAACCTTTTGTAATCATTAATTCGCCATTTCGTAAATTCTTGTGAATATGGACCGCACATTTTACAGGGACCTCATCGTCATCATTATCATGAATAACCAGGACAGGTATCGTAATGGCTTTAGCAGATAAATACGCAGAAAGGCTGTTCATGGTTTTATTATATTTTTTTTCAAAATGTTTTTCAAGCCATTGCACGGCTTCTGGTTTAAGTTGTAGCTTATGGACAAAATCAGCTATAATATCTTCTATAATATCTGCACTTCCAATAGTAACGAGACGTTGAATTCCTAAACCATTTTTTGTTGCATTCAATAATGAAATACCGCCTAACGAATGGCCAATAGCAGCTTCAAAAGGGCCGTATTGTTCTTCGAGGTACGCAATAGTTTCAATAAATTCCAGCATAATAGTTGTTTTTCCCGGGGACTTCCCATGCGCAGGGGCATCAAAACTAATAGTAGAAAAATTATTCAACAACAATTCATCAGCTATTTTGACCAATTGTGTCCCTCTTCCGGACCAACCGTGTACAAGCAATACTTTTTTGTTGCTTTTCCCATACTCATATACTACAACATCTTTATTTATTTTTAGTATTGTAACGCGTTTTTGAATGCTTTTATGATACATCTCTGACTCACGCCTCGGAATTTTATATTTTATCGGAGAAGTAAACAATCTGGCTGCAAGAAGTGTAACGAGTCTTGGGGATATAAATGATAAAAATTTAGTAGTAATTAAGATTAACTTCGGAATTTTTAAAGATCTACTTGGTTTATTAGATTTCTTTGTCATTTTAATAATTTTTTATGCAAGCCATTCTATGATAATTTTTTTACTAAATTTAAAAATCATAAAAATAACCTAAAATGCAGTATCAAACCAGAATTATTATTGAAAATGTCCTGCCACAATTAGACGGTGGTACTTTTACAGTAAAACGAGTTGTTGGCCAAAAAGTACATGTTACCGCTGACGTTTTTTCTGACGGACATGACGTTATAGCCTGTTGTGTCAGATTTAAGCATGAAGATGACACAAAATGGGAAGAAATAAGGATGTTACCAACACAAAATGATTCATGGGAAGCGCAGTTTACGGTTAATAAACAAGGTTATTATATATATTATGTAGAAGGATGGGTCGATTATGCGTTGAACTGGCAACACGGGACAGAAAGAAAAATCCATGATAACCAGCATGTAAAATCAGAACTATTAGAAGGTATAGAATATATAAAAGCCATTCAAAAACTGGCTACGCCTGAAGAAAAAGAATACCTTAAAAGTGTAGCAAAATATTTTACTACTGAAGCCGATTATAATAAAGCCATCAACGAAGCGACTTCGTTACAACTGGCCCAGATTTTTAATAAATATCCAACACGCTACCTGGCGAACCAATCACGGCAATTAAAGGTATATGTAGACAGAAAAAAAGCCTTGTTTAGTACCTGGTATGAATTTTTTCCAAGATCAGCAGCTTCAGCACAAGGACAACATGGTACTTTTAAAGATTGCGAAAAATTATTGCCCCGTGTAGCTGCAATGGGTTTTGATACTTTATACTTTCCACCGATACATCCTATAGGGGAAGTCAATCGTAAAGGCAAAAACAATGCTACCAACGCAGCACCTGGCGATGTAGGGTCACCGTGGGGAATCGGTTCACAATATGGAGGACATAAATCAACTCATCCAGAGTTGGGAACAATAGAAGATTTCAAACAATTGGTAACAAAAGCGAAGGAATTGGGTATAGAAATAGCAATGGATTATGCCCTTCAGGCGGCACCGGACCATCCTTATGTAAAAGATTTTCCGCAATGGTTCAAATGGAGACCGGACGGAACAGTACAATATGCAGAGAACCCTCCAAAAAAGTATCAGGATATACTACCCATTTATTTTGAAAGCAAGGACTGGAAAAACCTCTGGAAAGAGCTACTCGATGTGGCTTTATTCTGGATAGAGGAATGTAATATACAAATATTCCGGGTAGATAATCCGCATACAAAACCATTTTATTTCTGGGGCTGGCTTATTGCCGAAATTAAAAAGAAACATCCCGATGTGCTGTTTTTGGCTGAAGCTTTTACACGCCCTAAAATTATGAACGAACTGGCAAAACAAGGATTTAGTCAGTCCTACACCTATTTTACATGGAGAAATTCCAGGGCGGAATTAACAGAATATGTTACCGAACTGACACAATCCAATCAAAAAGAATTCTATCGCCCTAACTTTTGGCCCAATACTCCCGATATTAACCCTTTTGCCTTGCAAAGTGGTAATGAATCCGTTCACTTGCAACGGTACTTTCTGGCAGCAACTTTGAGCTCAAGTATTGGTATTTACGGGCCAGTGTTTGAATATATGGTATGTGAACCCATGGCCCCCGGAAAAGAAGAATATCTTAATTCAGAAAAATATGAGGTGTACCAATGGGACTGGACTATCAAAAATAAGTTGATCACATTAATTACCAGGATAAATAACATACGTAACGAGCAACTATCACTGCAGCAAACTAATAATATTATTTTTTGTGATACTAATAATGACAATGTTATTGCTTATTATAAGTATGATGATAATCTCGAAAACGAGACATTAATAGTAGTTAGTCTTGATGCGCATCATACCGTTCAGGCAGTAGTCAAACTTCCTGCAATGCTATTGAACTATGCCGGTATTACAATAACAGATCTAATAACGGGAAACAGCTATACATGGGACAAAGAATGGAATTTTGTAGAACAGAATCCGTCATTACCCTTTCATCTGTTTAAAATTCAAAGATAATTATGGAAAACTTAAACCAGGAAACTTCTACAACCCCTTTTATTTTTAAAACAGAATGGAAAAATGCTTTTGAAGATGATGAATTTGTAAAAATATTTTCTTCGGATATTTTAGAAAATTATATCATTAATAAACGCTGGTATGGCGGTAAATCCAGTACGTTGAAGTACATTGAAGTAGCCGATTTTTTTAAAATGACTTCTAAAAAAAACACGTA
>DASVUQ010000062.1:0-1555 GCA_036386975.1 Flavobacterium sp.
CCGCTCATAATTTAAAGCTTCTTTGACAAAATATTGAGGAAATCTTGGAAAATCAAAGCCTTTAAGAAAGTGACGGCGATAGGTTTTTTCACTCAAGGAACTGTAACGGCCCAGATTGGTAAAATTCACCTTGCCATAAACCAGCAATATGGTGGAAAATAAAATTACCATAAACTTCTTTTGGGCTTGACTCACCCCGGACATTTGTTGTAATATGGTTCAATAATATTCATCAGGCAATCTGTTAAGTTCGTGTGTTTTTTGAGCTTAACCTAAAGAATGCCTTTTTTTCTGTTTTTTGGGTTCCGATTGCACTGACTTTTTTGAGAACTGTCGATCGCGTCTCTCTCCCAAAACTGTCCGAAGTATTGCAATATAAGGTCCAACAATTTCACTGGTATTTTGATCTAAAGCTATCCAGAGCCATTGCTGTTTTTACTTGTTTTTGGCAAATAACCACATTTCATCTAGCTGTAAAGTCAACTGACTTTCGGTTTTTTCCTCACCAAAATTTCTTGGGAAATTTCGGCATACTTTTTATTTACATAATTCAGAAGCCATCGAATGGATACCCCCGTAGCTCTAGCAATTCGGGATCAAGAAATTTTTTCTAAAATCAGCCACTCAATTAAGGTTTTAGTCTAGGAGTGAAATCTGCTTATATTGAGAATTTTCAATCTTCTTGACGACTACAATTTTTACATTTAAATCGCTGTTTTCCGTAATAAATCTTTCCATCTTTAACAAAAAAGTCGCTTTGACAATTAGGATATTCCATACTTTTACCTCGGAAACTTATGTTGATTTAATATTAAACCATTACTGTGCATCACTACCAGAATATTTAGTACGAAGGTTAGCTCTGCAAATGGATATAACTATTGATAATTTTACTGATTTTTTTTAATTTTACTAGCGCTTGGCTGGTATAATGTTGAATTTAAAACTGTTGCTAAAGAAAGTAGTGAAGATGACAGACAGATGACAGCATTAGTGATGGTATTTAAAGGCAAAAAAAATGCCTATGAACGATTTATGGAAAGTAGTGATCAAGCTACCAATCAATAATTTGCTGAAATTGACATTAACTTTGATGATAAGTATCAATCAAATAATTGTGTATTAAAGCTTTTTAGGAGCAAAATAGTAACGCCAAGATAGTAGGTGAATAGCCGAATGAAAGCGTTTTAATAAATTTATTTCATATTGCTCGTTATATAGCTCAAAATGAAAGATAAAAACCACATATATTTATTTTTACCCATTAAGCGTTTGATTTTTTTCGAGCGATTTATAGTTCGCTGATAGGACAGAATTGTTTTTAAATCGCTAGCTGTTGCCTCAATTATTTCTAGAAATTTTACTTTTATATAACGATACTTACACTCTCTAATTATTGTATAGCGTTTCTCAAAAAGATGAGGTACAATAACAGCAGTGAGTAAACCAATTCCTCATATCGGATAATGTAACTTGATTGAAGGCAAACTCTATCGCTTTTGCTAATTCTCGGTAATTAGTCGTCTTGATAGAACGGAGAATGTTTTTGAGTTTT
>DASVUQ010000063.1:0-3449 GCA_036386975.1 Flavobacterium sp.
GTTATTTATAAAAATAAAATAGCATATGACAAGGATTATGAATCAAAAAAAAATAGCGTGCTAGCACAAAATGCATAAACACGCTATACAGTCTAGCGCTATGGCTGACTTAGAGGGCAAATTTAACAATATAAAAGCAAATAAAGAAATCTGATAAAAATAAAATTTAGATTTATTTGGAAACCAACACAGAATCTTAACGCCTTTGCGAGGAATTAAAACAGTATAAAATATGCTGTAGTAATTGTTAAGAAGTAAAATAATATATTAAATTTGTAAATTTAACAGTTTTTAAGTAACTGTGATGATCAGCAAAAGGATATATATGTTATTTCTCTTATTTTTGTTTTGCTTTTGTAAAAAAATGGATGAATATGTTCCTGCCGTTAATTTACTTTTTAATAGTCCACAACCTGTAAATAGTAGTGAATTAAGAAAATTTCCTTCTAAATACAGAGGCACATATTTAAATTCAGATGCTCTATTATTAAAAATTAATGAAAATGAGATGGTAACGGAAGAGGATTGTAAATTTAAGATCCATAAAAATTTTTTAGATTCGTTAAAAAATGAAATTGATGTTGCAGATGGAAATAGGGTTGGAAAAGCATATGGAATCAAACATATTGGCGATTCTATAGTATGTATTTATAAAGTGGTTGATACTCTATTTTCTTTTTCGAATCAGCAAAAACTAAAAATAGTAGGTAAGCATTTAATTTTAAATACAATAGATTCTGTTTTTTGGAAAGTAAAGATTATTTCATTCTCAAAAGACATCGTTGAGATGAAAGATTTAGGGTTTGAAGAAGATCTGTATCAATTGGATTCAATCTCTACAATTAAATCTAAAAAAATAGATGCTGTCAGCTACTTGCTTTCTCCTTCAGGAAGGGAGTTTAAAACATTTGTAAAATTAAAAAATAGGAACTCTGCAACAACATTTAGAAAAATCATTAATAAAAGCCGTAAATCATGAAAATCATAGCTTTTGCCGGGAGCATCAGTACCAACTCCATCAATAAAAAATTAGTAACCTATACCGCTCATTTATTTAAAAATGCTACAACAGAAATCTTAGACCTGAACGATTTCGAATTGCCACTTTATAGTACAGATATTGAAAAAGAGATAGGACAGCCCGAAAAGGCAAAAGCTTTTCTGGATAAAATCGCCTCCGCTGACATTTTAGTGATTTCATTGGCAGAATATAACGGAAATTTCTCAGCAGCTTTTAAAAATATTTTCGACTGGTGTTCCAGGATCAACACTAAAGTCTTCCAGGAAAAACCAATGCTTTTAATGGCTACTTCGCCAGGGGCAAGAGGAGGAAAGTCTGTTTTAGAAATAGCACAAAACAGTTTGCCACGTTATGGAGGTGCTATCAAAGCCACTTTCTCATTACCTTTATTTCATGACAATTTTGATAGTGAAGCAGGTACAATTTCAAATACGGAACTCGACAAAGAACTAAAACAAATTATAAATAATTTTTTAAATTGAAAATAATTCGTACCAGCTTAAAAATACTTTGGAAACTCATTCTGGGAATATTGGTTTTCATACTAATTTATATAACAATATCAGTTGTTGTACCCAGATTTGCTGTAAATAAAACGGATGATAATCCTAAGGAAGATGTAACTATTTTTATCCAAACCAATGGTGTACATACCGATATTGTCGTACCTGTAAAAACGAAGTTTAAAAACTGGAGCGATCGTGTAAGGTTTGAAGACACTGCTTCCAAAGATACTACGATGCGATACGTTGCCTTTGGCTGGGGTGATAAAGGTTTTTATCTTAATACACCGCAATGGTCTGACCTTAAATTTAGTACTGCTTTCAAAGCTGCCTTTAATTTAGGCACTTCTGCAATGCATGCTACCTTTATGAAAAATGTAAATGAAAATGAAGACCGCATTAAAATAAATATTAGTAAAGAAGAATACGTCCAACTTATTGATTATATTGAAAATAGTTTTCAGAAAGATGCATACGGAAATGTTATTTTGATCCACGCTACAACCTACGGAAATAATGATAGTTTTTATGAAGCCAAAAGAAAATATAATTTATTTTACACCTGTAATACCTGGGCTAATAATGCCTTAAAAGCCGCAAATCAAAAAGCCGCTTTATGGACACCTTCAGATACCGGTATTTTTTGTCATTACAGATAATCTTTAAAGCCTTAAAAACATATTTTTCACTTTACTATAAGCTCCTTTTGGCAAGATTGTTGCTAAAATTTTAGTATGAAGCAAATACATATTTTATTAAAAAAAGCGGTTTTTATAACGTTTTTTTTAAGCCTTCCTGTCGTAGCGCAGGATTTTTTAAAAGTAGATAAAATAGTTTCCGGTTACCCCAAATCCTTTACTACTCCAGAAACTTTAGCAGAAAAAATAAGAAAAGATTTTAACCGGCAGGATGAAATAGCAAGAGCGGCTTTTACCTGGATCGCGCTTAATATAGATTATGATGCAGCGAGTTATTTTTCTTCTTCCGGACAAACGCGTATTGCTTATTCTTTTAGGGACCAGGAAGAAAAAAGACAGAAAGAAAGGGCTTTTGAAGATCAGTTAATCAATAAAACATTGCGCTCCAATAAAGCAGTATGTCAGGGATATGCGACTTTATTCCAACGGCTTTGTGAATTGAATGGAGTAGAAGCAGTACTTATTGCAGGAACATCAAAAGTAAGTTTTATGGATATTGGTAAACAACCCGGTAAAAGCGACCATGCATGGAATGCGGTAAAAATCAATAAAGAATGGAAACTAATTGATGTAACATGGGCTGCGGGTGCACTGGATGCTAAAACAAGAAAGTTTGTCCGTAATTTTAATCCCGGGTATTTTTTCTCTGATCCGGATATCTTTTTCCTAAATCATTTTCCAGATAAAAAAGATTGGATGTTAACCGAAAAAACGGCCGATGATTTTGCCGGCCTTCCTTTGTATCATAGGCAATATGCAGATGCATTTTATACCTTTTTAAGCCCTGAAACCGGAATTATAAATTTAAAAAACTTAAATTCAATACGTTTTAAAGTCGAAAATTTAAATCCGAAATCCCTCGTTACTTATGTTTTTACCAATAAGGGGCAACTAATAAGGATACTTCCTGAATTTAAAAATAATATAGCCCAATTTGAAATTCCTGTTGATAGTAAAGCGAATGATTTCCTTACTATTTATATTAATAACAGGGCCGCTGTTACTTATAAACTGGTACGTTAAACATAATAGTATTCCGTCCTAAGCATTACTTTTTTTGTCAATATCGTTTTAATAACTTTAAGTAGCAGTACTTTCATTTTTACTTTTGATACTGTATATTAGCATAAAATCGATCCCCTCAAAATGCAAGACCAAAGTATTTATAATGAAGATAATATACGTTCACTCGACTGGAAAGAGCATATCCGTATGCGTCCCGGGATG
>DASVUQ010000064.1:0-1587 GCA_036386975.1 Flavobacterium sp.
GATATACATTTATTATTAATTATCATATAATCAATAATATATTACATGAATAGATATAATTAACCCGTAGTGCATTTGTATATGAATGAATAAAGTTGTGCAAACTACTAAAAAAGCAGTAAATTGTAGTTACCACACAACAATTCAGATGCACAACTTTAGAGCAAATTACGAGAAAATTTTAGAAGTATTGAAAGGATTAGAGTTTGAAAGTGAGAATTTTTTATCTCAAATACGAAAACCCAGGTTGACAGATCTAAAGGTCATAGCAATAAACCTTACTTCCGAATATATGAGTATTGATAGTGAATATCAACTTTTCAGAATCTTACCTGTTGAAATTACATCACTTATAGAAAGGAGTGTTTACAACAGAAGAAAGCGGAAGCTATTTGTCTATATGGAGCGTATAAGAAAACTGCTGGCAGAGAAATTCAATAGTACTGAGAAGTATTTCGTTGTAGACAGTATGCCTTTGGAAGTATGTAAATTATCAAGAAGTTCTCGAAGTAAAATATGTAAAGAAATAGATTATGCCCTTCCAAACAGAGGTTATTGCGCATCACAGAAAATGCACTATTATGGTTATAAGCTCCACGCAATTTGTTCGGTAGAGGGTGTTTTTCAAAGTTTAGATATCAGTCCTGCTTCAGTTCACGATATCCATTACCTAAATGATATAAAGCAACAAATTAAAGACTGTACAGTCTTGGGCGATAAGGGGTATTTATCATCTGATTATCAATTAGATTTATTTACCTCACATAATATTAAACTTGAGGTTCCGATAAGGAAGAATCAAAAAGAGTATAAAAATCAGCCATACATAATACGTAAATCAAGAAAAAGAATAGAAACATTGTTTTCTCAACTCTGTGACCAATTTATGATTAGAAGAAATTATGCAAAAAGTTTTTTAGGATTCAAAACAAGAATACTCTCTAAGATAACAACGATCACTATAATTCAGACTATTAACAGAAATGAAATAGGAATATTAATAACTTAAAAATCAATATTGCCTAAATGCACTACGAGTAATTATATTAATATTTATAATGACTAATATAACTTAAAACAATGTTAATTTTTAACATAACAAATGCTTGAAAGCAAAAAGATTTTCTTTAATATTGCTACAGCATTAACAGTGATAGTCTTATTTTATTAAAAACCACTCTTGTAAATTAATGTGTCTGAATATATGAATTTATTAACATAATTAATAGTATACGACTATATAATATGAAAAAAATACTTATCACGGGAGCCGCTGGTTTTTTAGGATCGCATTTATGCGACAGGTTTATATCTGAAGGATATAGTGTTATTGGAATGGATAATCTTATTACAGGAGATTTAAAAAATATAGAACACCTTTTGAAATTAGAACACTTTGAATTTTATCATCATGATATTACAAAATTTGTTCATATTCCAGGTAAACTAGATTACATTTTACATTTTGCTTCGCCCGCCAGTCCTATTGATTATTTAAAGATTCCTATCCAGACTTTAAAAGTAGGTTCTTTAGGCACACATAATCTTCTAGGTTTAGCTCGTGTCAAAAAATCAAGGATTCTTATA
>DASVUQ010000065.1:0-3446 GCA_036386975.1 Flavobacterium sp.
TTGCTTTTTACATATTCTACTTTACTTCCATAACCCATTCGTTTAAAAGCAGGTAAAGTATTTGGGTTTTCATCATCTTCTACTGCTTTAAAAAACCGGCCATACATCGCTGAAAATTTAATCGGGCCATTTGGTGTTAGTTCTACACCAGCGCCACTAAACTGATGCCCGGCCAAGGAGTATGGTGAAAATGTCATATTTACATCTCCTATATGAGCTGTTATCCATTTGTATTTTGGACTAATGCTTAACCGGTTAAAATTAAATGGAATTTGGTAATCCAATTGTCCTCCGAGATTAGTAAAATTATAAGAAACAGGTACCGAGAAGGAGTATAGCGAAACATTTACATTACCTGTAAAGTTATAAACAAAGGGTTCCCTTGCGTTTCTGTTCGAGTTAAAATAGGTCGCATTTGCAGCAATGCCGCCACCTATTTTAAAAGGTTGCCCGGAAAATGAACCTAAATCAATCGCTTGTGCGCTTACTTTTGAACTTGTAAAAAAAACATGAAAAACCACGATTAATACAAAAAGTTTTAAGGGGTTATCGGTAGATTTTTTGTTCCATTTTATCACACAAGAAAAATCCGAACCGGTGTGTTCTAAAAATTTGGTAAAAGAAATTACAAGAGTAGTTTTATCAGGATTCACAGGTAAATAGTATAAATTATGGTATCTTCTGAACTTTTATATCGACTAAAACATAAGAATTAGCACCATCGTTAACGAATGCTTTTATCTTAATTAATCCTTTTCTGCCATTGGCCGTTACAAAGGGTACAATCCTGGGCAAAACACCAGAATTAAAAGAAGTATTTTCATTAGTTATAGTAAATGATTGTAAAAAAGAGTCATTGGTTACATCATCAAAATTATTTTCGGTTACAGCGGTACAACTACAACTACAACTTTCTTGCTTGTTTGTATATCTTGTTATTGCTGCATTCGGGATATCGGCTAATCCAAACGTTGTGGTATTAGTTGGGGAAACAAATACATTTGAAGAAAATGTGCTGCCTAATCCAAAATAGACAACATCAATTAAGTTTCCGTTTTGTGGTGTGATTTCACTACTCTTATATACTCTTTTCTGAACGGTTGAATAGTAACTTCCTAAAGTGTTTTGTGCCGAATTAATGCCTAGTTTCACATTATTGTGAATACTCAAATTAGTATAAGCTAAAACGCTTATGTTTCTAATTACTGTTTCCGTTTGTTTTCCGTTAGTAGCTGTTAATTTTATTTGGTAATTCCCTTCTGAATTGAAAATAAATATTGGGTTGGCTTCTGTAGAAGTTGAAGGGTTTGCCCCGATGACTTCCCATGAATAGGAGGTGGCACTTATGGTCGTATTATTAATAAACACTTTTACAGGAGCGTTATAAGAATCATCTATCGGCAAAACAGTATACTCAAAATCTACATTTAGTTCGGGCAATACTTCAAATGTTACCGTTTTCTGGCCGGTTTGGCCTGTGGCATTTACTGTATTTAAAGTAATGGTTTGCGGTCCTGGGATGTTGAACAAAACATTAGCCGGTTGTGCCACTGTTGAACTTTCAGGGACTCCGTTTGAAAATTGCCAGTTATAACCAGTAACATTTTGTGAGAGGTTTGTTAACTGTACTTCAACCGGTGCATAGTTGTTGATAAGGATCTGGTAATTAAAATCGGTTGAAGGATTGGCAATAACTGTAATTTGTTTTTCAATTTCGGAGACGGAACCATCTTTGTTGGCTACTTTTAATTTTATAGTATGCGTTCCGGCAACGGTAAAACTTACTTGTCCGGGATTAAATTGGTTTGATGTAGCCGGAGTTCCATTTTCAAAAGTCCATTCAAATACTTCTCCATTTGTCGACAGGTTTGTAAATGTGGCTGTTTTTCCTGAACTTGTTATGATTTCTTCAATAAGAAAATCGGCATTGGCCACTAAAACCTCTTCAGTTAAACAACTGTAAAGAAAAAACAATGACAACCCTATTAAATATTTGCAGTAATTTTTAAACATTTTTATCAGTTAATAAGTTATTGTAATTTCTTTAAATGTGCTAAACGTACCGTCTTTAAAAGTGGCCCTAATAGAGTATAAGTAAACATTTCCCGGGTTGATATTACTATCTAAAAAACTCATTTTCTCTTTTTCATATTGGATAACTTTATACAAAATATAGTTTCCGTCTTTTTTCTTTTTGTATAACTCATATTCGTAGACATCTTTTTCTTTTGAAGACCAATACAATTCAATTATTTTATTATTTCTGTCTACAGCATAATCAAAGGATTTTATTCCAGGCCTCACTATTTCAATGATTGATGAAGCAATAAGCGGTTCTGATGGATCGCTTTCGTTTCCAGCATCATCAGTTGCAGTAATAGTATAGTAATATTCCGTTTTAGGAGTCAAATTACTATCGGTAAACGATACTGTTTTTTTGTCTTTTATCTCATTAATTAATTTCCAATCCGTTTCTTTTTCAGAACGCCTGTAGATTTTATGAGCTATTACATCATCAGAACTACTTTGAATAAATGTTATTTTTATTTTCTTTTCCTCTGATTCATAATCTTTGATTACAGGGGAAGAAGGAGGAATAACATCTGTTTTTTTAATTTCAAGGATTTTAGAAAATCCTGATTCATTATAGCGCTGATCAATAGCAATTACTTTATAGTATACTTTTTTGTTTAAAGCCTTTACATTGATAGAATCTTTATATGAATTATTTAACCAAACGGCCCTGGTTACTTGTGAAAATTCTTCTTTCGGGTTATATGCCCTAAATACTTTATATCCTTGCAGATCGGTCTCTGCATTTTGTTTCCATTTTAATTTTACAATTCCGAGGGAGTCTATAACCCCTTCTAATGCTATGGGTGCAACTGGCGGAATGGAATCAACGGGTTGTACGAGTACAGGATAGGATTCTTTAGAGCCACCTTCTTTTGCAACTGCCTGTATCTTAAAATAATTGGATGGTTTTAATTTCGTTTTTACAATGTCTTTTCTTGTTTTTGGAGATAAATTTTGTTTTACGATTTGAAATTGCCCGTCTTCTTTGTCACCTTGTAACACATTAAAACCAGAAATTTTAAATTCTCCTTCTTCCGGAAACGTCCATTCGATATTTATTTCATCTTCTTTAATGGCTCCTTTTGCTGTAATTTGAGGGGTGTATTCTAGAATATTGACACCTTTTCCGGAAACCACTTCTGAAGGGTTACTTACTTCGCCAAACGTATCAATACCTAAAATTCTATAGAAATATGGTTTCCCGTTTTCATCTAAATTATCGGTATAGGAAATAATTTTACTTTTACTTTCCCAGGAATAAATTGGGACTTTATTTAATCTTATAAATTTTTTACCATCAGTGGATCGTTCTAAATGATAAGAAGAATATAAACTTTGCTGTGATTCAAAATCCCAGATTACCATAACTG
>DASVUQ010000066.1:0-9368 GCA_036386975.1 Flavobacterium sp.
CATATAAGATACAGTTAGGGCTTACACCAAATAGTTGTGCCCTTTCATACTGATAAGCATCCGGATAATCCGCTACATGTTTCCTTAAGGCTTCCATATCTATTTTTGTAGCAGGTTTGTTGCGTTGGGTCTTAGGCTCTAGCCTGACCTTCCATCTTTGAAGTGTACGTACCGGAACATTAAAACGCTCCGCTGTTTCACGTAAACTAAGATGATATTCCTCTTTTATCTTAAAGACTTGCTTGCGGAAATCTAATGAATAACTCATGGAACAAAGATAAGATATTTTATATTGAGTTAACTATATATAAAAATTTACATTAATTTAACATGAAAAACATCGTTTAACTAATTTTTTTATTTTCTTTGTATGAAAATAACAGGTTGTGAAGAATATCCTCCTATTGATGCTTTGAAGACCATATTTTTTTCATCGGGTTCGAGTTCCTGGATCAATTTAACTTACTCCAGAAGTGCTTTATCCTCTATGGTTACTTCTTATAATTTAAATATTGTTAATTAATTTTAAAGAGTTAAATCCTCCAATTGTTTAAAAACAGGAATAAGAGCGTGGCCTTTTTCAGTAAGATAATATTCTATATGAAGTGGTTTTTGCTTAATTGTAATTTTTTCTATTAAATTAGCTTCTTCCAGTTCTTTTAGTGCAGTGGCTAAAGATTGCTTATTTGTACCCTCTATATCACGCAAGAGGCTGCTAAACCGTATTGCAGACAGGGTTGCTAAACGAAAGATTTCCGGTTTCCACTTTCCCGAAAGGAGTTTTAAAAGCAACTGTGCAGGACAAATTTCCTGATTTTCAATTACATTATGAGTAGTCATGTTTTTTTGACTCATTGTATTAAATTTTTTCATTAGTTATATTTGTATAAAAAAATATTTTATAGTTAAAGATAAATTTTTTTTATACAACTTTACTTTACTTAATTTTAAAATCTTACAAAAAATTATTATGAAAAAAAAATTAACATTGAAGATTTTTGCCGTAATCTTTTGTATTGCATCAACCCATGCTTTTTCAACGATAATTGCCGTCCCCAAGGCTCATGAGAAAAACATTGGCTCCAAACTTAAAACACCGACTCCGCCAAGTGTTTATGATTTGGATCCTTTGATCGTCATTTCACAGAATGTGAATGAAAAAGGGCTGGTTGTAATGAGCGGCCTGCTTACCAAGCCTTTTACAAGTGATCACATCAAGATGTCTATTAAGTATCAAAATGCTCAAGGAGAATGGGTAACAGGCTGGTGTAAAACCTTATATTCCTACAATCAATATAATGAAACTCTAAAAGCTACTTTTGAACTACCGGAATCAGTTAGTACTGCTTATAATTTAAAAGTAGAACTAAGTTCAGATATTAGCAGCAGCAGTTTTAGTACTATAGTGTGGGATAAAGCAGTTAGTCATTATAAGCAGGGAGACTATGTCCCGGCAAATTGTGATCTTGATGAAAATGAGTACACTATTCTTTTGACACCTAAAAAGGACGGTACATTGATTACTGATGCCAATGGGAAGGTTACAGGCGTTAAAGACAGGGTTACATCTGCTTATTCCTGGAACAAGCTTGGAAATGTTATCATGAATAATAAAAAAGATAGTATAGTTTTTTCGCCTGCGACTCCTGCAACTTTGATTGATAGCGGCAATGGGATAAAATCTGTTAACATGATTAACCAGGGGGCTGCTACAGATGTATTAGCTTCTACTCCCGAATTTATTTATGACGAACAGCCTGGACATCCTATTCCTTATCTTTACAGCTATAATGATCCTGTATATATGTTTGCTGGTAAATTCTCTATCAGCGGATTATCACTGAAATTCAGTCAATACCCGGGTGATCCGAACGGGCCAGGTTATCATGATTTCACAAATCCCAACCAGCTGCAAAGCAGATATTTTAATCTGTATAATACAATTTATGAAAAGTTATCCGATTTTATATCTGATCAGGAGCCGGTTGTCATTGTATCCAGTCAGGCTACAGGATTCAGGGTCTATAAAAGTAACGGGCAATTTATCAGCATTATACCTGCAACCGGATACAGCAACTACGGACAATTGTTTTTTGGTTATGGTAACGATCAGGGAGGAACAAGAAGAGGCCCGGGTTCTGAAAATTTAATAATCTCCAATACTCCTGAAATGACACTTTACGGAATGGGAGCTTTGAGAAATGATGCTACAACTTCTTCCCAATCTGTAAGGTCTTTATCAGACATTGAAGCTGAGATTGCGAAGTTTATAAATTATACCGGCATTTTCGGTGATATAGCATTAAATACTGGCGATTGCTCCAATTCTTGTTTCGCCATCAATCCTGGAGCACAGCCGAACATTGTGGTGGACTGGACAAAAGCACCGAATAGTTATATTTTCGTATCTAATCAAGAAAATGACGGATTATATATTCCTGTAAAAAAAGCTTATAAAATGTGGAACTCCGATCCCCGTATGGGAGGCAGCCCTGTTCCTTCTGGACCTGTAACTGCAGATGTTTATTGGGAGGATACACATGGTTTAATTAAATCCGGTACAAACTACAGCCTAGAAATAACAGGCTCTGGAGAAAATGCTAAAATTAAAGTCCCTATTAATAAATCTAAAGAAGGAAATGCCGTAATTGCTTATAAAGTAAACGGAGAAGTTTTCTGGTCCTGGCATGTTTGGGTAACAGATGACCCAACCAATGGTTCTACATATAAAAGCTTTGATGGTATTAAGAGACAAAAAAACGATGGCACTATAGAATTGATACCTGATTCTGATTGGGGATGGATGGATAGAAACTTAGGGGCGATAGGAAGCTCTCTTACCGGAGATGACTGGATCAAAAATGGAGGGCTTCTTTACCAATGGGGAAGAAAAGATCCTATTCCTCCTTTAGTGGCCAAAGGAAGTGATTTTTATGAAGCTTCAGGTTCAGTTGGAAGAGTAAGACATAAGCAAGCTAGAAACTGGCAGAATAATGCTTTAAGAATAGATGATTTAATTCAAACCATAACATTGTCTAATGCTACAGTGCCTAACAATATTCGATTATCTGTTAAAAACCCTTTAAGCTTAATTTATGTCAACAAAGATGATAACTCTGGTCAGGCATATTATGACAATAACACTAATCTACCGGTAAATTGGTTTGGCAATTCGGCTACTTTGCCTGCAGAAAGATTATCAGAATTAAATCTATGGTCAGACAACTCAATAGGTGTAATTACAGATGGTGACTACAATGCTGATAATAGTGCTAAGCCTTACAGGAATAAATCTGCATTTGACCCTTGTCCCAATGGATGGAGGATACCTTCGGTACTTGTTTCAAATATTTCAAATAGTAATTATGTTGATGATATAAGAGTAGACTTCAGCCCATTTGGCATTAAAAATAATATTAGCAAAAATGTTTTTGAGGCTAATACATATCATATCATCAAGCCTAATAACAATTCTACGCCGGGCTATATGGCAGGTTTCAAGGTCTATAATTATATTGGTATGGATCTGAGCAATGTAGGAGGAAACAATATTGGAATTTTCCCGGGGACTGGCACTCTTGCAAGAGGATATCACGAAGGTCAGTATACAGATCAGCATGAAACCTATTTATGGACTGCAACAATGGCAAAATTGTTTGACACTACGCCTGCCGTTTCAGCCAGAGGATTACGCTTAATTCCTGATGGAAGTCAGCCGGATACACCAGATCCTTCTTTGCCAGCAATAACAGGAAGATATCATTATTATCCTTTAGGAGGAGCTGCAACTTCCGGTACCAGCGGATGCAGATGTATCAAAGATCCTTTATACATCGTAAACCAATATGATTTTCCTACCGAATTCTACAATGACGATCTTGAATATACAGAAGGATTAAACAATCCTAACTCTTATTTTATCGTTAGAAATACGGTGGAATCTACGATTCAAATTCCTATCAGTAAAGCATTCTCTGCCCAAAGCCAATTGCTTAATAATCATGACATTTTAAATCCATTAAATTTTAATAATCTGAAAGCTAATGTATTGTGGTCTACTAATACCAGTTTGATCAGTAATATTTCGATTTCAAATGCTGCTCCTGGTTCATTATCAGCGATTTCAAATACCAACATTAATGTTCAAATCGCTTCAAATCAATCTGGTAACGCTGTAGTTACCTTACATAACGGCAGTATCACAAATCCAATTTACTGGAGCTGGCATATTTGGGTAACAAACACGCCGATTACATCTGTAGTGTATACAACAGAATTACCTAATCAAACAGCTGTCAATTATATAAATTATATTAAACCTGGTGAAGTAATTAAAACCGAAATAATGGATAGAGATTTGGGAGCAAATCAAGCCATTAATGAAGCCAATAAAACTACTTCAACAGCTGGATTGCATTTCCAGTGGGGAAGAAAAGATCCGTTACCGGTTTTTGCAAATGCTAATAGAAATTCTGCTGCGGTTTATTTAGGCACAGTACAGGCAAATGGTACAGTAACTTATACTACACTAGCTAATACAACGTATTACTCAAATTTATATCTTAAAAACTATTTTGATTATTCCGTAGAGTCTAATGTGCTGGCTTCGGATAAGGTTTCAGATAAGATCAGCAAAATTTTATCCTATTCAGTTAAGAACCCAATGATTTTTATGGTTCCTACAATGACTCTTGCGGCATCAAATATAAATCATACCAATGGAGCAGACTGGTTGGCAAATGAGCCTAATTTAGCTCCGGAAAGATGGGGAAGAGGTGGTAAGAAATCTCCTTTTGACCCATGTCCAGAGGGTTGGAGAATTCCAGATCTAACTGGTGTAGAAAATACAAGTGTAGGCGCAACTCCTTTTTATAAACCAACAACAGGAATCAGTATTCCTATTAATTATGGAGGAACAAGAATTAATAGACCCCCAAACACACCTAGTGCTACAGCAATCGGTTATTTGTTTGCCAATCCTTCATATAATATAGGAAGCTTTGTAAATTCCGGTGTCAGAGGTGGCAGAAATACAATTGAAGCTTCTCCCGCAGCTCCGGATTTTAATTTTATTAATTATATATATGGTGGTTTTTGGTTAGGAGCACTTAATTCAAATTATACAGGAAGAGCCTTAAGGGTGGAGATTCAGTATAATGGAGGTTATTTGTTTCCGTTTAGCAGCAATTCTGATCCATACTTTGCTCAAAGTTGCCGTTGTGTAAAAGTAAAATATGACAATAATGGTAATGAACAAGGCCCAATCCCTAGATTACAAGTAACAACTACTTCATCCGGGCAAGCATCTAATGTTTTAGAGAAATCAGTGATTAAAGAAAAGGCAGCTCAAAAGGGACTTGAGTTCTTCCCTAATCCTGTAAAGAGTACATTATATATCAAAGGAAATGGCAACCCTAAAGATTATTATTATCAAATTTATAATATGTCTGGCCAGCTTGTAAAATCAGGCAAGTTCGAAAACGAACAGACTGATCTTTCAGGATTGGTAAAAGGAGTTTACCTCATAAGAATTAATAATTCTGAAACTGTAATAAAAATTATTAAAGAGTAATCTAGAATGAATAATAGCTATTTAAAAGCGGTCCCTACAGGGCCGCTTTTTATGTAAAGGATAATGTCAATTTCTTTAAACCTGTTCCACAAGTAATTTATCTTTTATGGCTACTTCCTGAGCAATATTACCTTTAAAATTACCTGGTGTATAATTTTATACAAAGTGATTTAAAAACACAAATAAAGTAATATCAAGCTTAATTATAAGGTAATTTTAATATAGTTTTTATTGATTATTATATCAGAATTTAGAGGTATTGTCATAAATCAATATCATTTTTATTAGGATTTTCCCGCAGTGTTATTGCTATATCGAATGAAGATGGTGTTGCAGTAGAATGGGTCAGGTATGCGACAGGGATAGTAACGGCATCCTTAATGGCGTTCCTTTAACGTCATAAAGATACGAGCCCGGCCGTTCGCCCAGGTTAATTCTTTTAATCCTCAACCTTTCATCGCCCTAAACTCATTAATTTAATAAAATGAGCAGTCCTAAAAATAGCATAATTTTCACGCCTGTCGTTACACTCGTTTTTTTAATCTTTTCATACTATAAATTAGATTTGGTTGTGCCTATTCTTAGGATTTTCGGCTTCCTCTATTTCCTATTTTTATACAGATCAACTAACAGGCCGATTTGTTACCTTACTTAAAATTTTATAAAAAGAACCTATTTTAATACACTTTCTTCTAAATCACTTTTTTTAAAAGAAAAGTATTAAAAGTTGCTCTTTTACGTTGATACATTTACCTTTGCCAGTCAGAAAATAAAGCAAAAATGCATAAAGACAGTAAACGTAGAGAAGCGCTTTTATACCATGCCAAGCCCACACCGGGAAAAATACAGGTCATTCCCACCAAGAAATATGCCACCCAAAGAGATTTGTCCCTGGCTTATTCGCCTGGTGTTGCAGAGCCCTGCCTGGAGATTGCTAAAGATGTAAAAAATGTATATAAATATACTGCTAAGGGAAACTTAGTGGCTGTAATAACTAATGGGACCGCAGTTTTAGGACTGGGCGACATTGGGCCCGAAGCTTCAAAACCGGTTATGGAAGGCAAAGCGTTGTTATTTAAAATTTTTGCCGATATTGATGTTTTTGATATTGAAATAGGCACTAAAGATATCGACGCGTTTATTGAAACAGTCAAAAATATTGCCCCTACTTTTGGAGGGATTAATCTTGAAGACATAAAAGCACCGGAATCTTTTGAGATAGAAAGGCGGCTCGTAGAGGAACTCAACATCCCGGTCATGCACGATGACCAGCACGGTACAGCCATTATTTCATCGGCAGCATTACTGAATGCATTAGAATTGGCCAACAAAAAAATCGAAGACATCAAATTAGTGGTTTCCGGCGCAGGATCGGCAGCATTGGCATGTGCTAACCTATATGTACTGCTTGGTGTGCGGCTTGAAAATATTATTATGTTTGATAAGGACGGTGTATTATCAGCAGACAGGACTGATTTATCCGAACTCCAAAGAAAGTACTCTTACGGGAAAAGCGGCATCCAATTGGGAGAAGCGCTTAAGGATGCCGATGTGTTTTTAGGGCTTTCGGCAGGTAATGTATTAAAACCTGAAATGCTTCTGGATATGGCCAATGACCCTATTGTTTTTGCCATGGCCAATCCGGTACCGGAGATTGATTATGACCTTGCTATTGCTACCAGGAAAGATATTATTATGGCTACCGGAAGGTCGGACCATCCTAACCAGGTTAATAACGTATTAGGTTTTCCTTATATATTTCGTGGTGCATTAGATGTCCGCGCTACTAAAATTAATGAAGCTATGAAAATGGCTGCTGTTCGGGCCCTTGCTGTCCTTGCTAAAGAAAGTGTGCCCGAACAAGTTAATATTGCCTATGGAGAGACCAAATTAATTTTTGGCCGCGATTATATTATCCCGAAACCATTTGACCCGAGATTGATTACTACGGTAGCACCGGCAGTGGCAAAAGCAGCAATGGATTCCGGAGTGGCACTAAATCCTATTTCCGACTGGGAAAGTTACCGTGAAGAACTACTGGAGCGGTTGGGTTCGGATAATAAAATGGTGCGCTTGCTGACCAACAGGGCTAAAATGGAACCTAAAAAAATTGTTTTTGCAGAAGCCGATCATCTGGATGTCCTCAAAGCAGCACAGATTGTGATGGAAGAAGGGATTGGGCATCCGATATTATTAGGCAATAAGGAAGTAATACTGGAATTAAAAGAAGAAATTGGTTTTTATGCCGAAGTGCCTATTTTTGATCCAAAAACCAAAGAAGAGGATGCAAGAAGGCTACGGTATGCAGATATTTACTGGAAGTCCCGGCAAAGAAGGGGGATATCTCTCTTAGATGCACAAAAGTGGATGAGGGAACGCAACTATTTTGCTGCAATGATGGTTAATGAAGGCGACGCAGATGCTTTGGTAACCGGGTTTTCCAGAAGCTATCCTTCTGTTATCAAACCCATGATGCAGCTCATTGATAAGGCACCGGGAATTTCTCTTATTGCCACTGCCAATATGATGATGACCAACAGAGGACCTATGTTCCTTTCAGATACTGCGATCAATCCCGACCCGTCACCAGATGATCTGGCAAAAATTGCTTTGATGACGGCTAAAACAGTAAGAATGTTTGGTATGGAACCGGTAATAGCCATGATTTCTTTTTCTAATTTTGGCTCTTCGGCCAATCCTAACGCTGCAAAAGTAAGGGAAGCCGTTTCATACCTGCACAAGTATTACCCGGACTTAGTAATAGATGGTGAAATCCAGGTTGATTTTGCTTTAAATGCAGAAATGCTGCAAAAAAAGTTCCCATTCTCCAAACTTGCAGGGAAAAAAGTAAACACCTTGATTTTTCCTAATCTGGAATCGGCTAATATTACCTATAAATTATTAAAGGAATTATATGATGTAGATTCTGTCGGGCCTATTATTCTGGGCATGGATAAACCGGTACACATTTTCCAACTCGGGGCAAGTGTTGAAGAAATGGTAAACATGGCCGCAGTAGCAGTAGTAGATGCACAGGAAAAAGAAAAAAGGAACAAACTCAAATCTTTAGATAAGATTGGTAATCAATAAGTTTTACCGAATAAAAGTTTTTTCATTACATTTGGGCCAACAAAAAACAAATGATTGCACATATTCACGGAAAGTTAGTAGAAAAAACACCCACCGAAGTTATTATTGATTGCGGTGGCGTAGGGTACCATATTAATATTTCTTTACATACCTATTCACTCTTACCGGTAACTGATGCTATAAAGTTGTTTACTTATCTTCAGGTAAAAGAAGACTCACATACTCTGTTCGGGTTTATAGAAAAATCGGAGCGCGAGATTTTTAAAATGTTACTTTCTGTCTCCGGTATTGGTGCCAGTATTGCCCGCACCATGTTATCCTCCTTAGAACCTAAACAAATTATACAGGCACTGGCTTCTGGCGATGTAGGTACCATTCAGTCTATAAAAGGGATTGGAAGTAAAACGGCACAGCGCGCTATTTTGGACTTAAAAGATAAAGTGTTAAAGTTGTATGATTTGGACGAAGTTTCGATGGGGCAAAACAATACAAACAAGGATGAAGCGTTATCTGCTTTAGAAGTTTTAGGCTTTAACAAAAAG
Organism: Flavobacterium sp.; assembly: GCA_036386975.1. Classification (GTDB taxonomy): domain Bacteria; phylum Bacteroidota; class Bacteroidia; order Flavobacteriales; family Flavobacteriaceae; genus Flavobacterium. Next base: position 9,205 of record DASVUQ010000066.1, read on the forward strand.
TTGGCAGAAAAAGTAGTGGAAAAAATTGTTAAAGAAAATGCTGAAGCAACTGTTGAAACAATCATAAAGCAAGCTTTAAAAAATTTATAATATTTGAGAACATCTTACTTAGGCAACGCATTAGCATACTGGAAAATCAATTTTATGTTGATTTTTCTTTTTTC
>DASVUQ010000067.1:0-6677 GCA_036386975.1 Flavobacterium sp.
ATAAAATTAGTAAAAAGATGTGTTCACACGGTAGGATGGAGCCGGTATCCTGCGCTTTTTTGCGCAGATAGAGCGGAAAGCGGGACACAAGCAGTGGCAACAATACCTTTTGTGCTCCTGATAATTTATTGGATTTAAAAACTGTACATTTTTCGGGATCCTTATTTACTTTTTAAAAATTGTAAAAAGGGACTATTATTTTAATTTAGCTATAGTACAATTTCAATTCATATTCAGGCAAACTATTAAGGAAGCTGCTTACGTTGTTGAATTTTATTTTTATGGTTGCCAACGGATTAAATAGTCCGATTAGCTTTTTTTCTAAATAAGAACAAATTCACACGTCCCGATTGTCCTTTGCTTCTCATTATTATTTGATATGTCATTCCGAAAAAAGCACCTATTCCTCCCCCTGCGTAGCTGTAGTTATGAATTGAACCTACAATAGTAAAATTTTTAGGATCCGTAACTTTATACGGGAAGCAACAATTTTTATATGTTTCTGAATCAAGTTTGCCAGTTATAAAACCAACAAAACCAAATAAGATAGCCACTCCTATGGTTATAAAAATAGCATTCATGACATATTTGAACATTAGTTTATAGTTAACGTGTATGAGTCCAAGCAAGCCCTGAAAAACACCAATATATAAACCACCCACCATGTAGCTAAAATACCAATAAGAGCAGTTGTAAGCCTGGGGCTGTTATTTCCCCAATCTAAGAAACCAAATTGATCAAATTTAAATACAGTAAAATATTCAGAGGAAATAGAATACGTGATTTGATCATGTAAAGCCCCATAAACAGCTGCAATTAGAGTTGCTATCATTATTGTTAAAAACAAAACACCTAATTTTTTCATAGTTGTTTATTTAATTGGTAGGGCATTAATATTATTTAACCTCTGTCTTTAAGAAGTTGTTATTATATTAATATGTTTTACAAAATTATTGACATAAAAAATCAATAGTCAATTTTAATGTAATTCAGCTAACTAAATGGAGCATGCCTCTTATTGAAAATAAATTTGTTCTACTGCCGTTTTAAAATGGGAAAATATCTGATTTTTATTTTTAATCTATCTTATATATTTATAATCCAAAAACACTTTTAACTTCATCTACAAAATCCAGTTTTTCCCATGTAAATAATTCTACAGTCACTATTTTTTCTTCCCCGTTTGGATTACGGAAAACTTTAGTGACAATTTCAGGTTTTCTTCCCATGTGCCCGTAAGCGGCAGTTTCACTATAAATAGGATTTCGTAATTTTAACCTCTGTTCAATAAAGTAAGGGCGCATGTCAAAAATAGATTCCACTTTTTTGGCAATTTCACCATCGGTAATATTTAATTTTGACGTCCCATAGGTATTAATGTAGATTCCCATAGGTTTAGCCACACCAATGGCATAAGAAACCTGTACCAGGACTTCATCGGCAACACCTGCTGCAACAAGGTTTTTTGCAATGTGCCTTGTAGCATACGCAGCACTTCTGTCTACTTTGCTTGGGTCTTTTCCAGAAAAAGCACCCCCACCATGAGCCCCTTTTCCTCCGTAAGTATCCACTATGATTTTACGTCCTGTTAAACCGGTATCTCCATGAGGCCCACCAATAACAAATTTTCCTGTAGGGTTAATGTGGTATTGAATCGCATCGTTAAATAAATGGGCATATTCGGGGTATTTAGAAATAATCCTTGGGATCAGAATAGTAACAATATCCATTTTAATTTTTGCAAGCATGGCCACTTCTTCATCAAAATCATCATGTTGTGTAGAAATGACAATGGCGTCAATACGCACAGGTTTGTTATAATCATCATATTCTAATGTAACTTGTGATTTGGCATCCGGGCGTAAATAGGTTATGGCATCATTTTCTCTTCGTAAATCAGCTAGTTCCTGTAGTAATTTGTGAGAAAGATTAAGTGCTAATGGCATATAATCTTTAGTCTCATTGGTGGCATAACCAAACATCATTCCCTGATCGCCGGCACCCTGCTCTTCTTTATTGGCACGGTCTACACCTTGATTAATGTCCTGGGACTGTTCATGTATGGCAGATAATACACCACATGAATTGGCCTCAAACATATATTCACTCTTGGTATAACCAATTTTTCTGATCACATCACGTGTAATTTGTTGTACATCTAAATATATTTTAGATTTAACTTCACCTGCAAGGATAACCTGTCCGGTGGTAACCAAAGTCTCACAGGCTACTTTTGAATCGGCATCAAACGCCAGGAAATTATCAATTAATGCATCCGAAATCTGATCTGCAATTTTGTCGGGATGTCCTTCGCTAACAGATTCTGACGTAAATAAATAAGCCATAATTATAATTTGGTTTTTTGCAGAAATTAATCTGGCATGTTAGTAACAGTATCACGGAAGATCTATATTGCTGAACCAGCTAAAGGAGGAATCCTGCTTTAGCATTTTTTAACGAGGTTGCAATCAGTACAAATTTTTCCTCTCAATTGGTGGCAAATGTATAAAGACTATTTTGAATAAACAAAAATCGAGGCTAAGAGTTTATTGATTATCTAAATACATTTTAAGTAAACATATTTCTATAGTTAAATTTAATTTTAACTTTTTCTTGTATTATTCAAAATAAGTTCAGAAATTTGCTGCATCCAAAAATAAAAAATGATAATTACTGTTTGCATCATGTGTTGTATAAATCCCGAAACCTCGGCATAGAACACTGTTGCATAATTTAATTAAACTATACAATCCAGGAACCTCTGCCAAAGCAGGGGTTTTTTTTTGAGGTTGCCCTAAAATTTTAAAACATCATATAACAATATTAAAAATGAAAATGTATACTAATACTATCTCAATTAAGCATTGTTGCTGTTGCATACAGTACGATTATGGATAAATGATATTATCCGATTTTTTTTTAAAACTTTAAATTAACTAACTATTGAAACCCAAAAATGATACTAAAAAAAACAAAAATTACATTAATAGCACTTGGACTATTAACCTACTTTAGTGTTTCGGCTCAGGAAAAAACAGTAAAAAATGATACATTAACTAAAAATGAACTATCGGAGGTAACTGTAATCGGAACAAGAAACAGGAACAGGGTAAGAACAGAAGTCCCTGTGGCAGTCGATGTCCTGAATATTGCCGAAATTACAAAAGGGGCACCACAAACATCAGTAACGCAGATACTAAATTATTTAGCACCTTCTTTTACGAGTAACCCCACTTCTACAGCGGATGGTACAGACCATGTTGATCCTGCACAACTCAGAGGTTTAGGGCCGGACCAGGTATTGATATTAATTAACGGGAAACGCAGGCATAATAGTGCTTTAGTCAACATTAACGGATCTCCGGGAAGAGGTTCTGTAGGAACAGATTTAAATGCCATTCCTTCTTTTTCCATAGACAGGATTGAAGTATTACGGGATGGTGCTGCGGCCCAATATGGTTCTGATGCTATTGCAGGTGTCATTAATATTGTATTAAAAAAAGGAACAGACAATATATCGGGATTGTTGCAGTATGGTGGTAATGCATCTTCAGGCGCTAATAATTTTGAAGGCGGAATAGACGGAGAAACGGCACAGCTGGACCTTAATTACGGCACATCCCTAAACAAAAAAGGTAGTTTCCTTAATATTACCGGAAGCGTAGTAACAAGAGAAGCAACAAGCAGGGCCGGAATAAGAAACAATAGCATTTTTAATGCCTATAACGCTATAGAATACCGGGCTGCACAGGCGGGTGTGAATATCAATTCTTTATTTAGTAATATCAACAATACCCCTAATACGGATCAAATTATTACTAAACTAAAAGAATATGCGCCACAAGTAGGTTATCTTACTGATGCCCAGCAAGCTGCTATTGCATCTGCTAATACCATTGGCCAGTTACAAACAGTATTAAATGTTGATGTGACCAATAATGAGCTTGCTTTTAGAGGGCAGCAGAGAAGTCAGTACAACATGAGTGTAGGACAGTCCAAGCTGGCTTCCGGACAATTGTATTATAATGTTGGCTATCCGCTTGGCGAAGCAACTTCCTTATATTCATTTGGTGGGTTCTCCTATAGGAATGGAAAGTCTTATGCTTTTAACCGGCTTCCGAGTGGTGCAGGAACCTTTACGCAATCTTTTCCAAACGGGTTTTTACCGGAAATTGAGTCAGATATCCTAGACCTTTCTTCTGCTGTAGGGATCACTACTAAAATCTTGGGTTTTGATACAGATATTAGCACCAATTTAGGGACCAACTCGTTTGGTTATACCATCAACAATACATCAAATGCTACATTAGGAGTTAATTCGCCTACCAGTTTTAATGCCGGTAGCATATCTTTTTTACAAAGCACATCGAATCTGGATTTCAGCAAACAATTTGACGTACTGGCAGGCTTCAACGTAGCCTTTGGAGGGGAATTCCGATATGAAAATTATGAAATCAAAGAAGGGGAACAGGCATCATACGGGCTTTATAATACCAACGGCAGTTTTGTTTCCGGAACGTTACCAGGCAATTCACCTTTGATAGTGACTGACTTTTTCGGCTTTAAAAGAGGCGCAGGGGCGCAGGGATTCTCCGGTTTTCAGCCTTCTGATGCCAAAGAAAAAAACAGAAAAAGTGCAGCTGCCTATCTGGACCTGGAACTAAGTCCGACCAAATCCTGGTTATTGAATGGAGCAGTACGTTTCGAAAATTATTCTGATTTCGGAAATACAATCAATTTCAAACTGGCTTCTTTAGTAAAATTTAATGGCGCCATTAACTGGAGGGTTTCCGGCCAAACAGGGTTCAGGGCGCCTTCGTTACAACAAAAATATTTTGAAAGCAGTTCCACACAATTCATCAATGGATCACCATTTCAGGTAGGCTACTTTACAAATGATTCTAATGCAGCCAAAAGTATAGGTGTGGCCAATCTGGAGCCGGAAACATCCAAAAGTGTCAGTACCGGTTTTACATTCAAAATCCCTTCTGCCAATATTACAATCGCAGCAGATGCTTTCTTTACAAGGATTGATGACAGGGTAGTTTTAACAGGCCAGTATACAAGGCCAACAGATGCTCAAATTGCTGCTGCCACAGATCCGGTGCAACAACAGGCTTTAACTTTATTTCAGGCAGCTTTTGATTTAAAAGGAGTAGAGCGGGCTTCATTCTGGACCAATGGGATCAATTCTGAAACCAAAGGCTTTGATATCGTTGTTACACATAAATACGATGTAATTGCTGATTTTACTATTAGGAATGATTTTGCACTAAGTTATAATGAAACACGTCGTGTCGGGGATTTAAAAGTGCCTCAGTCTATTGTTGATGCTGGTGGGGAGCCCTATGTATATTCTTTTTTCCCGGAATCCAGCAGAGTATATTTAGAAGAAGCAGTTCCTAGATTCAAAGCCAACCTGGGCACTACTTTTAGTATCAAAAAACTAGACATCTATTTCCGTAACAGTTATTTTGGATCCGTAACAGATCCTGGTGCAACAGATGTAAATTTAGACGGTTTTTCTTCGGTATACGAACATCCGGAATATAGCGGAAAATTGATTACCGACCTATCTTTTGGGTATCAGGCTACAGAAAACATCAGGATAACAATAGGGGCAAATAATATTGGCGATGTGTACCCCGACAGGAACAATCCTGCTACACCTGCGTTTACTAATACAACCCCAACGCTTACCCCTGCACCAAGTACCGATTTAACCAATGCCAACCAATTTGCCTATTCCAGGGCAGTATCGCAATTCAGTTTAAACGGCAGGTTTGTTTTTGCACGTGTAGGATTTAAGTTTTAATACCATAGTTTACTTATTTAAAATTAAAAGCACTTCATAATAATCCCTGGTTGCATTTGCAGTCAGGGATTTTATTTGGGCGTGCCCTCGCCACCACTTCCATTTTTAAAAAGATCTTTAGTGCAGGCTCGGTCGGGCAGTCCGCTACAATCTTTTTTGGCAGAAAAAGCCAAAAAAGGATTTCCGCTGCCGTCCCTCACGCGAACTTCAAGAAATAAATATCTTTTAAACTGGTCCGATAAAATAAATTATATTTGATAAGAAGAAATGAATATTTTAGCAACCAATTTTAAAAATATCCAGCTGCAAAAGCGTTATAGCTTATTATCAAGGATGATCAATGTAAAACCAAAAAATGATAGAGCCAATACCATATTTCTGCAAAATTATCAACCGTAATGCTATTGTGGTAAAACCTAAAAAACCATTATTTGATTGGATTAACTTTCTTTATCCTGATCCTAAAAATCCTGTTACCAAGGTCGAGGGTGACATTTATCTTATCCAGGAAAATGGACAGCACTGAAGAAATAGAAAAATGGCTGAAACGGAATTTTGATCAAATTTTTCAAAATGAATTAAACGATTAGTACACCGATGAAAAAAATTGGCCACAAAAAAGAACGTTCAAAATTTTTCAGGAATGGTTTGATTATAGAATACACTACATAGTGTTAGACCTTGGAGAAACTGATATAATAAAGATTAATGAGCGAAGGGATTCAAGTGTAAAAAAAGAATGCCAACATTATTACCGATCAGTTGCAAGCTATGATAGTAAATTATTATGTCAGAGTTACAAAAGCGTTTTCGTTTTATAACTTCTTTTATCCAGCCGAGAGAATTTCATTACGATTTCTGT
>DASVUQ010000068.1:0-1703 GCA_036386975.1 Flavobacterium sp.
GATTATGCAGAAGAAGACGGTTTAAAAGAAGCCACACTGCTGTGGGAAAATCAGGTTGCGGATCTAAAACATGTTATCGGTTCCGTATAAAAAATGATTTTTAAAGTTATATTTGTCCTGTTTTTAACAGGACTTTTTTATGCTGAATTTTAACGGGATACTTCACGACCACACAGAAGATAGTTTACATAACAACCGTGCTTTTCTCTATGGAGATGGTGTTTTTGATACTTTAAAAATAGTAAACGATACTATTCTTTTTTTAGAAGATCATTATTTCCGGCTTATGGCATCAATGCGTATTGTAAGGATGGAAATCCCTATGAATTTTACCATAGAATTTTTTGAAAAAGAAATATTAAATCTTGCTAAAGCCAATGTTTGTAATGATTCGGCAAGAGTCCGCTTTACAGTCTATAGAAATACAGGAGGTTATTATTTGCCAGAGCACAATACCGTTTCTTATGTTATTACGGCTTCTAAATTGGAAAACCGGGCATATCAAATAGCTGATGCACCTTATGAGGTAGAATTGTATAAAGATTTTTATGTCAGCAAACAATTACTTTCTACTATTAAGACTACTAATAAAATGATCCATATTACCGGAAGCATTTTTGCTAATGAAAATGGATATAGCAATTGCCTGTTAATTAATGAAAATAAAAATATAGTAGAAGCTTTGCAAGGCAATTTATTTATGTTTACAGGAAAGGAATTAGTTACACCTCCTGTAACGGAAGGATGCCTGAATGGGATAATGCGAAAACAGGTTCTAGCTTTGGCCAGGAAAATAGAGGATATTGAAGTAGTAGAGCGGCCTGTTTCTCCTTTTGATCTTCAAAAAGCGGATGAATTATTCATCACCAATGTGATAACCGGTATACAGCCCATTACTAAATACAGAAAAAAAGAATATGATCAAGTTTTAGCCAACGATTTATTAATCAGGCTTAATAGGCTTATCAATCAAATAAGGTAAAAAATTTAATTAAGCGTAGGATTTTCCGGTGCATTGGACCAGATAACGTACTCACCGCCAAGAGATACAATCGTTTCTTTCCAGAAATGGGTAGTTACTTTACCAATAATTTTATTTTTGTAGTCATTCGTTGTTATAATCCAGGCATTAGCATTCATTTCTGTCTGAAGCTGCTCAGGTTCCCACCCTGTATACCCTAAGAAAAACCGAATATTGTCTTTGCTGATTTGCCCGCTGTTAATTAAATTTTTAATTGCTTCAAAATCACCGCCCCAATAAATGCCGTTAGAGATTTCGATACTGTTGGAAATAAGGTCGGGAGTGTTATGGATAAAATATAAATTATCCTGCTCTACAGGGCCGCCATTGTAAATCTTAAACGGGGCATTTATTTCAGGTACCAGATCATGAATAGTATATCGTAATGGCTTATTTAAAATAAAACCTACAGAACCCTCACTACTATGGTCCGCCAATAAAATAACTGATCTATTAAAAGAAAGATCTCCTATAGTAGGTTCAGCAATTAATAAATATCCTTTTTTGAGTTTTTCAGAAATCATAATTAGATAAATTTATTAAATTTAACAAAAAAAATTGCAATCAAATAAATTTTTATTAAAAAAACATGTAAAAAAAAAAGCCTTCCTCACGGAAGACTTTGATGATTATATGGTAATGAATTAGTTAACGTTACCTTCTAATTCTGCACCCGCTTTGA
>DASVUQ010000069.1:0-26883 GCA_036386975.1 Flavobacterium sp.
ATGTAAATGGCAGCCTGGCTACAAGGAACCCCAATCCATCGGAGTTCTTTAGTGACGGCCTGCATCATTCCCTTGGTGTTATTGAATTGGGTGATTTGCGTTTACAAAAAGAACAGGCGCTAAAAGTGAGTACTACTGTTCAGAAAAAATGGAACGCTTTCCAGTTCATGCTTAACCCGTTTGTAAACTATATCCAGAACTACATGTTTTTGAGGCCTATCGGTATTGATAATACGATTCGTGGTACATTCCCGGTATGGCAGTATGAGCAGACGAACGCAAGATTAATTGGCGTAGACTTACAAACAAACTGGGATATCAACAACAATTGGAAGCATACTTTTTCGCTTGCTTATGTTAATGGAAAAGATCTTAACAAAGATCAACCATTAATTGATATGCCACCACTGAACCTCAGTAATAGTATTCGGTTTTCTAAAAAAGAATGGCAGGACCTGGTACTCATTTTAAAAAGTGACCTTGTTTTCAGGCAAACCAAGTTTCCGGATTTTAACTTTCAGGCCACTATAATCGAAAATGGGGAACTGACAATGCGGGAAGTTGATATTAGTACGCCGCCGCCTGCCTATCATTTACTTGATTTTTACTCAGAAATAAAAATGAATTCTTTTAAAAACGCCATGGTGACACTGGCATTTTCTGTTCAGAACGTATTAAACACCAATTACAGGGACTACCTTAACCGGCAACGCCTTTTTACTGACGAGATGGGTAGAAACTTTCAATTACAAATTAAAATTAATTATTAAAACCATTTCAAAATGAAAAATTTCAAAATTCTAGCAATTGCTTTAACAGTAACCCTTTCTTTTTCTTCGTGTGATAAAGATGATGACAATACAGTCATTAATGAAGAAGAACTCATAACAACAGTAACAACAACGCTTTCTATTGGCGATCAAATAGTTACATTAACATCCAGAGATTTAGATGGTGATGGCCCAGGCCAGCCTGAAGTTACCGTTTCCGGCCCTTTAAGTGCTAATACAACCTATTTAGGAATGGTGCAATTTTTAAATGAAGCTAAAATCCCTGTTGAAGATATTACACAGGAAGTAGCAGAAGAAGGCGAAGACCACCAGGTATTTTACAGGGCACCGGCAGCTATAGGAGCATTCGGGTATACAGGCACAGATAATGATGACAACGGAAAGCCTATTGGCCTTAGATTTACATTACAAACAGGCGCAACAGGAGGAAGTGGAATTATAACTGTTACCTTAAGGCATTTGCCTAACAAATCTGCCAGTGGTGTTGCTGACGGAGACATTACAAATGCACAAGGTGCTACAGATGCTGAAGTAATGTATCCTGTTACGATAGCCGACTAAATCTAACTTTTTTGTGTTTAATACTACTGAGGCTGTTGTTGTAACAGCCTCTTTTATTTTAACATAACCTTAATAATTCATTTGTTTATTTTTGTTGAAAACCAAACCATTAAAATGAAAATGAAAAAAATAATATTTGCCATGGCCCTAACTTCATCTTTAGCTTCATTTGCACAGGATAAACCCATTCCCTATCCTGATACAAAAAAAGGGGAAACCATAGATACTTACTTTGGGACCAACATTAATGACGCCTACCGCTGGTTAGAAGATGATAAATCTCCCGAAACTGCAGCATGGGTAAAAGCCCAGAATGAGGTCACATTTAATTACCTGGCGAAAATTCCGTTTCGGAATACGATCAAGGAACGTATGGAAAAATTATGGAATTATGAAAAATTATCCGCCCCTTTCATAGAAGGCGATTATACCTACTACTTTAAAAACAATGGGTTACAAAACCAGTCTGTCTTATACCGAAAAGACAAATCCGGAAAAGAAGAAGTTTTTTTAGATCCTAATACATTTTCTAAAGATGCTACTACATCCTTAGATGCCGTACGATTTTCAAAAGACGGTTCTTTAGTAGCTTATTCAATTTCTGAAGCAGGCAGTGACTGGAGAAAAGTGATTTTCCTGGAGGCAAAAAGTAAGAAGAAAATCAGCGAGGATCTTGTAGATGTAAAGTTCAGCGGCTTGTCCTGGAAGGGTAACGAAGGTATTTTTTATTCCAGTTACGAAAAACCGAAAGGTAGTGAACTTTCTGCAAAAACAGATCAGCATAAATTGTATTTCCATAAATTAGGAACGCCTCAAAAAGAGGATGTAGTGATCTTTGGCGACGCAGAAAAACGGCGTTATGTAGGTGGCGGTGTTTCTGAAGATGATCGCTATTTGTTTATTTCAGCGGCCAATTCTACCTCCGGAAATGAATTGTATATTAAAGACCTTACCAATCCCAACAGTACTATCATTCCCGTTATCAAAGGGTTTGATTATGATGTGAATGTTCTGGACAACGTTGGGTCAACATTATACATCGTGACTAACTTAGAAGCACCTAACAGGCGTATTGTTACGGTTGATGCCAGGAATCCGACGCAGGAGAACTGGAAGGCCTTTATCCCTGAAACTGAAAATGTATTATCGCCTTCAACAGGTGGTGGTTATATTTTTGCCAATTATATGAAAGACGCCGTTTCTGTAGTAAAGCAATTTGGTTTTGATGGAAAATTAATCCGCGAGATCCAGCTTCCGGGTATTGGTACTGCAGGCGGTTTCGGTGGAAAAACCAAAGCAAAAACGTTATATTATTCTTTTACTAATTATACCACACCCGGTTCTATTTTTAGTTTTGAGCCTAAAACCGGTACTTCCAAAGTATACAATAAGCCGAAAGTAGATTTTAAAACCGACGATTACGTTTCTAAACAAATTTTTTATACTTCTAAGGACGGGACAAAAATCCCTATGATCATTACACATAAAAAAGGATTGGACCTGAATGGTAAAAACCCGACGATACTCTACGGATACGGTGGATTTAATGTAAGTCTGACCCCTTCCTTTAGTGTAACCAATGCAGTATGGTTAGAAATGGGCGGCATATATGCCGTAGCCAATATGCGTGGCGGCGGAGAGTACGGAAAAAAATGGCATGACGCGGGAACAAAATTACAAAAGCAAAATGTTTTTGATGATTTTATTGCAGCAGCAGCATTCCTCATTCAAGAAAAATATACGTCTTCGGACTTTTTGGCAATCAGAGGGGGTTCTAATGGTGGTTTACTAGTAGGGGCTGTCATGACCCAAAGACCTGATTTAGTTAAAGTAGCACTGCCGGCAGTAGGGGTACTGGACATGCTGCGTTACCATACTTTTACTTCCGGTGCCGGTTGGGCGTATGATTATGGTACTGCCGAAGATTCAAAAGAAATGTTTGATTATATCAAAGCGTATTCTCCTGTCCACAATGTGAAAAAAGGGGTAAAATATCCTGCTACTTTAATCACCACCGGCGATCATGATGACAGGGTGGTTCCTGCGCATAGTTTTAAATTTGCTGCCGAATTACAGGACAAGCAAACCGGTAATAATCCGGTACTTATCAGAATAGAAACCAATGCGGGCCATGGTGCCGGAAAGCCGGTTTCCAAAAGTATCCAGGAAGCGGCAGATTTACAGGCTTTTACTTTATATAATATGGGCTTTACAGCATTGCCCAATACAAAATAATTTTACGTTTGTTTTATAGTATAGCGGCTATATCAGTTATGATATAGCCTCTTTTATATACTTAAAATTAAAAATATAGCTGCCTAAAATAAAAGCTTTGTTACATTTGCACTGCAGTCATAATGTATAGCTATTGATCTTAAAATCGTTTATATCCCGGCAGGCGCGTGAAGGATGGGAACGAAAATCCTTTTATTCCTGCAATTCATTTGTAGTGAAACAACAAGATAGTGGAATAAAAGATTGTAGTGTACAACCTGACCCGGAGGGGCACGTCCAAAAAAAGAACATGAAGCATTAAGACATTTAATACAATAAAAAAGAAGCGCCTATAGAACCATAATAATAGCCATTTACCTTATCATTTTGTAATTCCTTGCCTCTGTACATAAAAATATAGTGCAGGTTCCAGTGGTTTTTCCGGTATTTGATCCCCGCTTCTCCATTGAACCGAAAAGGAATCAGCCCATACGTTACCGGGCTATCGTTATCAAAAAGGCTTCCCTCAATAGTAGCATCATACACCTGGTAATTGATATTTGGATTGATATAAAAATACAATTCAGATTGTATTTTATATTTTGCTTTATCCGGGTTTAAGGCACCTCCGTAAAGATTAGAGTTATAAATAGGCTGTAGCTCTTTTTGTAATGAAATCCTGGCTAATGGCCCGACTGAAATCCCATTCCATATAGTACCTATATTTATTTTTCCCAGAAGATGCAGATCTGTTCTTTGCGTTGCAGCTGCAGGAACGATCGCTTTAGAATACAATAAGCCACCCTGAATGCCAAATGTAGTATGGATCTGATCTTTCCACCCTTCAACTTTATTGTAGCCAAATGCTTGATGAAATGTTTCCTGAAACCCTGCTGCCCCCGAAGGCGGGCCCAATACCCCTATTTGGGCAGTGACTTTAAAAACATTCTGTGACTGATAGAAAATATGTACCCCGGCTTCCGCAAAAAGATAACCTGCAAATGGCCTGTTTTGTTTTGCTATTTTTGCAGCGTTGGGAGTGCTTGGCGTATAAATATACTGCCCTAACCTGAACTCCGTTATTTTTTTACTGGCCTCAGAAGAATTAGTATTGTTTAGATAGCGGTAAAAAATTTCAATACCGTTGGTGTAATACCTATCATTCTTTGTAGAGGTAAATAAGTCATTGTCAATGGTAATACCGATTTCTTTTGATTGTTGTGCCAGGCCTGAAATAGTAATGATAAGTATCAGGTAATAGCTCTTTATACCATACATTAGTATTCTAATTTACCGACGCTCCGCATCCGCTTTACGATTCTCGTTTTTCTTCTTTCAATATAGGCTGATGAATTAGAAGCTTTGAATTTTCTTGGATTCGGCAATATTGCTGCTATTCCTGCGGCATCCCTTTTAGATAAATCAGCTGCTGATTTTTTATACCAGAATTGTGATGCGGCTTCAATGCCATAAACACCGTTACCCATTTCAATACTGTTAAGGTATACTTCCATAATGCGTTTCTTTCCCCAGATTAATTCAATAAGTACTGTAAAATAAGCTTCAAGGCCTTTACGTAAATAACTACGGCCCTGCCATAGAAAAACATTTTTTGCCGTTTGTTGGGAAATAGTACTTCCGCCTTTTAACTTTTTCCCTTTTTCATTATTTTCCATTGCTTTTTGAATGGCTTTAAAATCAAACCCGCTATGGTTTAAAAAGTTAGCATCTTCACTGGCAATTACGGCGCGTTGTGCATTTTTTGAAATTTCTTCGAGCGGTACCCAGTCGTGACTAAATATTACTTTCTTACCATCAACTTTATATTCTATGGCACGGATTGCCATTAATGGGGTGAAGGGTACCGGCACCCATTTGAAGAGAATAACAAAAAATACAGAAAGCCCGAAAAACCAAAGCATGATTTTAAGCAGGAACCTTAGTATTCTCCTGCCAAAGCCTGCTGGTTTTTTTTTGCTTTTGGGTTTTGGTTTTGTAGCTGGTTTCGCCGGTTGTTGCGTCTTCTTTACTGCCATTATATTAAATCTGCTAATTCTGTTCCTACTATACTTCCTATGGCCACACCCATTCCGCCCAATCTTACCCCGCAATACACGTGTTCGGAAACAGCTTTAACAATAGGTTTTTTACTGGATCCGATTCCCATAATCCCACTCCAGCGGTGTTCCACTTCAACATCCTGATCGGGCAGGATGACTGTTTTTAATAAGTGTTCCAGCCGGTCCTGTACGATCGTTGTCTGTCCGAATTCAGTAGTATTTTCAGTTTCGAAATCCAGGTTCCTCCCTCCGCCCAGGAGTATGCGGTTCCCAATGTTCCGAAAATAGTAATATCCTTTATCGATATGAAATGTGCCTTTTATGTCCAGGTTATTAATGGGTCTGGTAACTACTATTTGTGCCCTGGCGGGCTTAACGGCCCCATTGGTAATTTCGGAAGCAAACCCATTGGTAGCAAAAAATAACTTTTTAGTTATAAAACTAAAATCTTCTAGCGCTACCACTACTGCTTCCGTATTTTCATGAAAAGCGGTTACCGTTTGCCGGTTCAAAATCAGGATGTCCGCAGCAATGGCTTGTTTGAGCAACGCCTGCATCATATTCCCAGTATCGATCTGGGCTTCAAAAGGATTAAAGATGGTGTATTCATGTATGCCCTGAAAACCAAAACGATCTACTTGTTTATCAAAAACATCGGTTTTAAAAATCGGTTTTAAGATTTCATTGATAAATGGCATTTTCGTTATATAATCCTGATAGGTAATTTCATCTTCTTGTAAAAAAAGCTCGTATCCGCCATAAGGTTTAAAATCTATAGTCCTATCTCCTAGTCTTTTGCGGAGCAATTGCAATCCCTCCTGCCGCTTCCGGACAAGTTGAATTACTTCTTCTTCTGTATGAAATTTTAGGTCATCAATAATTTCAGATATACTCCCAAAACAGGCGAACCCTGCATTCTTTGTACTGGCTCCCTGCGGTAAAATCCCTTTTTCGAGGATTAGGATTTTGCTTGTGGGAAAGCGTTCTCTTAATCTTAATCCCGTATGAAGCCCTACAATACCACTGCCTACTATTGTAAAATCAACGTTTGTAAACCAATTCTTTAATTCCCAATAGCTGAACTCCATTACTATTTTTATTTATAATGCGAATGTAAAGAAAATGCTTTTAACAAAATAATAGAAAAATTTGATTACTTTTAATTGCCAAAATAATTTTTAGAAAACCAATGAATAAAATCCTGTTCTTAACTCTTATTACTATGAGTTTAAATGCTGTTGCACAAGATGTAATGACACCCGAGCTGCTCTGGAAGCTTGGAAGAGTAACACCTCTCGGAATTTCTACTGATTCAAAAAACGTAGTATACAAAGTCACCACACCTTCAGTAGAAGAAAATAAATCCAGTACGGTATATTATACCATTCCTGTTACCGGCGGAAATGCAGTAAAAGTAGAAGATTTTTCTACTATTTTAAAAAACAAAAATATCTCGCCTGACGGAAAATATATGCTCTATGATGAGAAAGTAAAAATCGATAAAGTACACGGAAAAGATTTTTACCCTGAACTGCAAAAATCAGAGGTACAAATTTATAATGGCCTGGATTACCGCCATTGGGATACATGGAACGAAGGTAAATTTAACCATGTTTTTTACAAAGAAAATAAAAAAGGTGCTGTAGGCACAGATATAATGAAAGGGGAAAACTTTGATTCCCCTCAAAGGCCTTTTGGTGGCGACGAAGATTATATCTGGTCCCCTGACGGAAAAAGTATTCTTTATGTCTCTAAGAAAAAAGCAGGGACAGCCTATGCCGTTTCTACCAATACCGATATTTACGAATACCAGATCGAAACCCAAAAAACCATTAACCGTACCGTAGGGAACCCCGGATATGATGTAGCACCACAATTCTCACCAGCCGGGCACCTGACATGGCTGCAAATGAAACGGGATGGCTATGAAGCGGATAAGAATGATATTATTGTAGATTTTAAAGGCATAAAAATGAACCTTACAGCAGATTGGGATGGTACTGTAGAAAGTTTCCTCTGGAGCCCGGACGGTAAAAAAATCTATTTTCAGGCACCGATAGATGGTACATTACAATTGTTTGAAGTCAATTTTCCGGGAGCTACAAAGATAGCAGTAAAGGTAAACCAATTAACTAACGGCGATTTTGATGTATCGGGTTTAGTCGGCTTTTCTGGTGATACCATTATTGTAACAAGAACCGACATGAACCACGCGGGCGAAATTTATGCTTTTGACCTGAAGAAAAAAACATGGAAAAAATTAACGACTATTAATGATGCAACGTATAGTAAACTTACTTTAAGTAAAACCGAAAAAAGGTATGTTACTACAACCGACGGAAAACAAATGCTGGTGTGGGTGATCCTTCCTCCTAATTTTGATGCTTCTAAAAAGTATCCTACGCTTTTATATTGCCAGGGTGGACCACAATCTCCTTTAACGCAATCCTATTCTTTCCGATGGAATTTTTCTTTAATGGCCGCACAAGGATATGTAGTCGTAGCGCCAAACCGCAGAGGTATGCAGGGACATGGCGTGGCATGGAACGAAAAGATAAGTACGGACTGGGGCGGACAGGTAATGGACGATTATCTTTCGGCTATTGATGCTGTTGCCAAAGAAAATTATGTAGATACCAAACGATTGGGCTGCGTCGGGGCCAGCTATGGTGGGTATTCTGTATTTTACCTGGCAGGCATACACAATAATAGGTTTAAAACTTTTATTGCCCACGATGGTGTTTTTAATACACAAAGTATGTTTGGCACTACTGAAGAAGTTTTTTTTAACAATTGGGATTTTGGCGGCACTTACTGGGAAAAAGATAATGCTGTAGCACAAAAATCATATACTGTTTTTAACCCTGCGAATTTTGTAGAAAAATGGAATACGCCTATTCTTATTATCCAGGGAGGAAAAGATTTCCGTGTACCTATTGGCCAGGGGCAGGAAGCTTTTCAGGCAGCACAATTGAGGGGTATAAAAAGTAGGTTTTTATATTTCCCCGATGAAAACCATTGGGTATTAAAACCTCAAAATGCACAGGTGTGGCAAAAAGAATTTTACAAATGGCTCCAAGAGACGTTGTAAAAAAATCCCGAAGTTTGTACTTCAGGATTTTTTGTTTGTATTATTATTAATAAATAATTTCACTATATATCGGCTTTTCTCTTTTTTAAATTATTTTTGTAAATAATTTTTTTAGAATAATGAGTAACTCAATTATCAATCAATTGGACTTTGTAGATTTTGCAAAGAAAAGCAAAGTTCTTGACATTGATTTATTCGATGAAAAGAAATATGGCGTGGTTGAATTTTATGAAAATGATACCCATCCTGTGCTTTTTTTCAAAGAAGTTGAGTCATTTGATTTTATTACAATTAAACAAGTTGCTGAAATTCACAAAATTTGCTGGAATTTTCAAAAAGTTCTTTTTTTATATGTTTATACTAAAACTGAAATCAGAATTTATAATTGCTCTGAAAAACCTTTTAGTTTTGATGATGAAACCAAAGAAATTGAATTTATAAACAGATTAAAAACTGTAGAACTTTATTCCTGTAAACAAACAGATAAAGAAAAACTTCAACTATTAAATATAATTTTTTCAAGAATTGCTATTGATACAGGTTTTATATGGTCTTCAGATGAAGCAATAGAAATCAGAAAAAAAATAAAACTTCAGAATAGAGTTGATAAATATTTGATCCAAAGCCTTATAAATGTTGCCAATTCCTTGGATGAGAAAGGATTAAAGAACAAGTTTATTATACATAAATTAATTATGCGTTCTTTATTCTTATTTTATTTGGAAGATAGAAAAGCAACTTCTAAAGAACTATATCGGTCTTTTTTACCAGGAGCAACTTCTTTTTTTGATATTTTGGAAGATACAGAAGCAACCTATAATTTGTTTGAAAAACTATCAGAGGACTTTAATGGAAGCTTGTTTAATTTGGAAGAAAACGAAAAAAAAATTATTACAAGAGAACATTTATCCTTAATTAAAAGATGTTTTTTTGATGGAAATATAGACGAATATCAACAACAACTATTCCGTTGGAAATTGTTCGATTTTAGTATTATCAGAATCGAATTATTAAGTGAGATTTATGAAAATTTCTTATCGGAATTAGATAAGAAAGAGAAAAAAAATACTGGAACTTTCTATACCCCACCATCATTAGTTGAATTAATTTTAAATGAAAAGTTGTCCATTAGAAATAATGAGTCAAAATATAATGTAAAAACTTTGGATCCAAGTTGTGGCTCCGGGATTTTTTTGGTTCAAAGTTTTAAAAGATTGGTAACACGCTATGAAAACAAACATCATTCAAAGCTAAATGATTTCAATGTTTTAGTAGATATTCTTAAAACAAATATTTACGGAATTGAGCTTGATCCTAAATCTATAAAAGTTGCCGCTTTTAGTTTGTACTTGGCTTTGTTAGACAATCTTGACCCGAAAACAGGTTGGTGGAACAAAACTATCCAATTTCCTTATTTAATAAATGATCCTGAAGATATAAGTTTAAAACAACAAGGTAAAAATCTTTTTAGGAGAGATACTATTTCTGATTTGTCAGAGATAAAAGAATTACAAAATTTTGATTTGATTGTAGGAAATCCGCCTTTTGGAACTAAAAATGTTTTACTAACAATTACAGCTTATTGCAAAAAGGAAAATTTTGCACAGGAAATGGTTTTGCCTTTCTTGCATAAAGCGACTCTTTTGGCTCCGAAGGGAAAAATTGCTTTAATTTTCAACACTAAAATTTTAACCAATACAGGAGGGACCTATCAAAATTTTAGAAGATGGCTATTCAATGATAATTATGTAGAAAAAATATATAATTTTTCTATTTTAAGAAAAGCTCCAGAATTTTCAGGCGGACAGCTTTTCGGTTCTGCTGTTGTACCTATAAGCATTGTTTTTTATCAAAATGAAACACCCGAAAATCCAAAAGAAACAATTACTTACTACGCACCTAAAACCTATATCAAAAACGATATTTTAGAAGGGATTGTAATTGATTCTTCCGATGAAAAATATTTACCAAGAACAGTATGCAAGAAGAAAGATTCTAAAATCTGGAAAATTGCAATGTGGGGAAGTTATTTTGATTTTGAATTGATTAAAAAATTAGAGTCAAAATATAAAACATTTGAAGAATATTTTAAAATAAATAAAGAAGATTGGATAAGAGGAACTGGGCTGCATTCACCGGATGAAAAGCAAATAAAAGCAAATAAGTATTTTACACCAAATAAAGTTATAGATACGCGTTTGATAGATAAATACTATACATCCCAAATTGCAGTAGTTGATAATTCTAAGATTTATAGACCCACGAACGAATTACTATATAAAAGCCCTTTTTTGGTTTTTAAGGAAGGCCAAAAAAACAAAGAATATTGTTCAAGTATTATAGACTTTGATTCTTTTCATATGGCTTACAGTATTGTTCATAATAACATTGAGATTCTCAAAACTTTATCAGCGTTTATAAATTCGCTTTTTTCTAACTATTATCTGTCATTAAGTTCGGCTTCTTGGGGAATAGAAAGAGAAAGAGTTCAACCAAATGAAATGCTACAACTCCCTGCAATCATTGAAAACCTGGAAGAGAAGAATATGAAAAAGCTTTCTTCGAAAATTGATAAAATTATCACACTGAAGAAATCTGACAAAGTAGATCAAGATATTACTCATTTGGAAAAAGAAATTGACCAAATTATTTATAATGATATTTTAAAATTAACCGAAGATGAACAAATTATTATTCAGGATACGTTAGATTTCAGTTTAGATTTATTTGAAAAGCAAGAGAAATCGAAAGCGGTTTTACCAGTCAATCAAATTGATCTTTATTCGGAAAGAATAATCAGGGAACTAAACGATTGGTTAGATGATATAGATTTAAAAATTTCAGCAACTCATTACAGAATAGACAGAAACTGTCCTTTATATATGGTAAAGCTATCTTTTGGTAATCAACAAAAAGAAGCTGAAATTTCAAAAGAAGATATTTATAATGAGCTTAAAATATTAGACAGGAAACTTTGGAAAGAAGAAGCAAAAAATCTTTATTTCAGAAAAAAATTGAACTATTTTGATGGCAATGATATTTATATTATTAAACCAAATCAAATAAGATTTTGGAGCCAAACTGCCGCTATGGAAGATAGTAAGTCATTATTAGTTGAAATTCTTAATATGAAAGAATAATGGCAGGAACTTTAAATTCTCATATTTTTCTTTCTACCCAAAATCTATTCAAAAAAAGATGTGTTACACTATTTGTTGATGCCTATCAAACCTCAATTTCAAATAAATCTATTTCTTTAAATTTCGACGAAAATGACATAACCGCTATCCTTCATAATTATATTGATGAAAATCCTAAAAGAAAGACATGGGAAATTTTCACAAATACTGAAAATCATCAATTTGATGAAAACGTTATTCAAACTAAAGGTTTTGCTTCTAAATTTTCCAGAATAGATATGAAGTATTCTACTTTTTGGAAAGGTGAGGAATATAGATATTTTGTTGAAGCAAAAAATATTAAAGTAAATGATTCGGATTTGAAAAGAAGATATATCACAACCGGTATTGATAATTTCTTAACAGGAGGAAAATATTCTAATTGTGAAGGCTTTTTAGTTGGCTACATATTAGAAGGCAATATCAAAGATTGTATGAAGGGAATAAATAAACTACTTGAAAAAGACAATAGAAAAACAGAAACTTTAGCTAATAGTAAATTTTTGGGTTTTGATTTACTTTCTTCAAATCATACAATTAAAAACTTAAACCATCTTTTTCTTTTATATACTAACTAATATGAAAATACTAGAAGCTAAAATTAAAAAAGCCATTAAAACGAATAAGTTAAACCCTGAAATTTTAGGAGAAAGAAGATGGTATAGTTATTTTATCCGTAGTACGGAATTAATTTGGAGCACAAACCTTCACAGTGGTTATCTTATTGAAGTTTATGATGAAAAATATGGTAGTCATTTAACGACTGTTATTATTTAAACTTTTCCATTTCCGAACAACAAAAGTAGTTTCAAAAATTGAAGAAGTAGAAACCAAGATTAAAAATTTTAGAGAAAGAAATTGCAGGAATTCCAAAATCAAAAGAAGCAGTTTTAAAAAAGTATTTATAAACTATTACCAATCATAAATTATATATCATGTATTCATTTTCAATTAAACCTTTCGTATGTGCCGCTTCATTACTGGCTTTTTCAGTAGGCGGTTTTGCTCAGGACGGGCTCGTCAATTCTTTAAAAGTAAATGCCAGTGAAAAAAGCAAAGAGTCATTTCAATTTAAAGATGTTATTAACCTGGCCAATACTCCTGTAAAAAACCAGGGGTCTTCCGGGACCTGTTGGAGTTATTCTACTAATTCGTTTTTAGAATCTGAAATGGTACGAATGGGGAAAACCCCTGTAGAGCTTTCGCAAATTTACGCTGCGCGTAATGTCTATGTAGAAAAAGGAAAGATGTATGTTAAAATGCACGGTGCTGTTACGTTGGGCGATGGCGGTGCATTACACGATGTAATCAATATGTTCCGAAAATACGGTGCTGTCCCACAATCTGTATACACCGGCCTGAATTACGGAACGGATAAAAACAAATTCAATGAAATGGCTTCTATGATAGAAGGTGTGCTACAGGCTGTAGTAAAAAACCCGAATGGGGAACTAACACCAAACTGGCAAAAAGCGTATGCCGCTGTTATTGATTCGTACCTGGGGCAAGTGCCTTCTTCATTTGATTATAATGGCAAAAAATATACGCCTCAATCTTTTGCAAAGGAAATAGTGGGTATTAATCCGGATGATTATATTGAAATTTCTTCTTTTCAGGAATATCCATATTATACTAAAAACACACTTTTAGTCCCGGACAACTGGTCTTACGATCTGGTATACAATGTAAAATTAAATGATCTTACCGACATTATTGATAACGGTTTAAAAAACGGTTATACAGTGGCATGGGCCGGTGATGTAAGTGAAAAAAGCTTTAGCTGGAAAAACGGGGTTGCTTTCGTACCGGAAAAAAACGCAAAAGATATTACTGAAACCGAAAAAGCCAACTTATTTAACGGACCTCAGAATGAAGCAATAGTAACAGAAGAAATGCGCCAAAAAGCATTTGATAATTATACCACAACAGATGATCATGGTATGCATATCGTAGGTGTTTCAAAAGATCAAAATGGCAAAGAATATTATATTGTTAAAAATTCATGGGGCACTACCAACGATTACAAAGGGTATTTGTATATGACCAAAGAATTTGTAAAATACAAAACCACGGCTATTATGGTACATAAAAATGCTATCCCGGCCCCTATTGCCAAAGCAATGAAAGTATAACTAAATGCACATTAATTCCTTAAACCTCACCAAAAGTGGGGTTTTCTTATTTATATTTACACTCCAAAAACGGCATCCCAATCACTATTTTGTTTTAGATGAGAATTAAAAAGAATACTATTCCTGTAAAAGTCCTGGTCAGTTACTTATTGTTAATCGGTTTGGTCGTTTTTGCAGGCTGGCTTTTATACTCGGAAAATAAAGCATTTAGTGAAACAGAAAATAAGATTGAAACAGGAAAAAACAAAATCCTTAAAGTCAATAATCTGCTTTCCCATATTTATGAATCAGAAAACCTGTCCAGGATTGCCATGCTGTCAACTACAGATAAAGCATTTGAAAATTATTATAATAATGTAAAGGCACTAAAAAAAGAAATTGATACCCTAAAGACTACTTTAAAGACAGGATATCAGGGCAAACTACTGGATAGTGTAAGATCGTTATTATCTCTAAAGACTAATAATATACAACGTTTACGCGCTATTAAAAACCAATCTGATAATGAAGCGGCGGTCGAAAAAGCCATTGCCGACATTTCTAAAATGGAGTCTTCATTCCAGAAGTTACAATTGAAGGATTTAGTAAAAAATACTTCAAAAATAGACCCTTATGTATTATCGGTATTAAAAAAGTATGTTGAAGTAATGAACCAGAATATCCCAGATGACTCCACTAACACACCGGATAAATCAGAAATTGACTCCATACTAATAGAATCTAAAAAATTGCTTAAAGAGGTACGTTATCAGACTATTAAAAAAAATAAATCTTTACTTTCTGAAGAACAAAAACTACTTCAGAATGAACTATCCATATCTGACCAGTTAAGAAAAATAATAACTATCATTGAAAAAGAAATTATTACTAATACCACTACAAGCAATCTGGAGAAGGAAGTTGCCCTAAAAAGGACCAACACCATCATTAGCTATGCTGCTATTGCGGGTCTTTTTTTAACTGTTTTCTTTTCTTTGTTGATCCTAAATGACGTTTCAAAATCCCAGTCGTATAAAGTACAGCTGGAGAATGCTAACTTAAAAACAAGAATTATTTTAAAAAACAGGGAACAACTTATTGCTACTGTAAGCCATGATTTAAAGACTCCGTTAAGTACTATAATTGGCTATACTGAATTATTGAACAACACTTCACTCGAAAAAAAGCAGCATTATTACATTAACAATATCAAAACGTCTTCAGAATATATTGGACAACTTGTTCAGGATTTATTAGATTTTACTCAAATTGAAGCCGGAAAAATACATATAGAAAGAACCCCTTTTTCACTAGTTACCGTTATTAATGAAGTAGCAGAGAGTGTATCTAATTTATACCTGAATAAAAATATTGAACTTATTATAGAAAACGATGACTTATTAGATAAAAATATCATAGGAGATCCTTTCAGGCTAAAGCAAATCCTTTCTAACCTTGTAGGCAACGCGTTTAAATTTACGGAACAGGGTTTTATAAAAATAGCCACAATAGTTAATACCGATACAAAGACTATTGACATCCTGATCCAGGATTCAGGAATAGGGATACGCGAAGAAAAACAAAAAATTATTTTTGAAGAATTTACGCAAGCCGATGAAAGCATTGAAAAAAAATATGGAGGGACCGGGCTAGGCCTCACTATTTCTAAAAAAATTGCATTATTGCTTGGAGGTGACTTAACTTTAAAAAGTACGTATGGAAAAGGGAGTACTTTTAAGGTTACGCTTCCGCTGGAACCGGATTACTCCGATTTAAAGTTACAAACTGGCGAAAATAGTGAAATAGCTATAACTCCTGGTTTGGTTGCCGTAGTAGTAGACGATGATACAAACCTGTTAAGGTTAACTACTGAAGTATTAAAACAACATGGATTTGTTGTTTTTGCTTTCAATGATTCCGTAGCCGCTTTAGAAGCAATCAGAACAACCTCTTTTAATGTAATAATTACCGATATCCAAATGCCTGTAATGGATGGGTTTGAATTATTAGAAAAAATTAAAAGTTTAGGGCAGTACCTTAACCAGCCGGTAATTGCTGTAACCGGACGTGGTGATCTGCAAGAGATTGTATATCAGACGGCCGGTTTTTCTATGGTAATCAGAAAACCATTTACCCCTGAAAAATTCATTCATAAAATAAAGGCTGCCATTAATAAAATTGCTTTGGTAAGTGATTTTAATGTAAAAGAAGAAACTAAAGCGCTTGCAGATAAAGACTATTCTTTAAAATCTTTAAAATCATTTTTACCTGATACTGCCGAAGCCCTTAATGACGTATTAGTTTCATTCATGAACACGACCAGGGAAAATATTAAGTCTTTGGAAAAGGCATTGGCAAATGATAACTTTGAAGAAATAAAAGAAATATCACACCGGATGTCTCCTATGTTTAAGCAGATCAATGCCAAAAAAGTAAGTGATACTCTGGATGAACTGGAACACCAGGAATACTCAAAAGCAGACACAGCAACGGCTATTGCGCATCTTATATATGAGATTAACGCCTTGTTTCTACTTCTGGAAACGGAGATGGTTAATCCAGATTATACAATCTAAGTTTATTATAAAGTGTTTTACGGTTTATTTTAAGCAATTTAGCAGCTTCCGATTTATTGTTTTTGGATTTTGATAGTGCATTAAGTATCGCTTCTTTTTCACTTTCAGATAATGAAAAATCGTTGGCAGGTTTATTAGCCGTAACCTGAAAGATTTCTAAAGGTAATACTGGTTTTTCTATAAAATCGCCTTTAGTAAGCAGTACAGCCCTTTTAATAATGTTTTGAAGTTCCCGCAGGTTGCCGGGCCAGGAGTAATCCTGAAAAATCTGAAGTACTTCCGGTGAAAACCCAATAGTTGATTTATGAAGCTGGTCGTTTGCTTTCTCTAAAAAATACTCGGCAAAAATCATTAGATCTTCTTCTCTGTCTTTTAAGGATGGGGAGTGTATCGAAAATTCATTAAGACGATGGTATAAATCTTCACGAAAGTTGCCATTTTTTACGGCTTCTCTTAAATCTTCATTTGTGGCAGTAATAATCCTGATATCAACATTGATCTCTTTGTTGCTCCCAACAGGTTTTATTTTTCTTTCCTGTAAGGCCCGCAGTAACTGGATTTGGTTTTCGTAAGACAGGTTTCCTATTTCATCTAAAAATAGAGTACCGCCGTTAGCGGCTTCGAAATAACCAATTTTATCATTAATAGCCCCTGTAAATGATCCTTTAAGATGTCCAAAGAATTCACTTGCTGCTAATTCTTTAGGTATGGCCCCGCAGTCTACAGCAATAAAATTATTGTTTCTTCTCTGACTGCCCTGATGGATACTTTTGGCAATTACTTCTTTACCTGTCCCGCTTTCCCCAATAATCAAAACCGACATATCGGTAGGCGCGACAAGTTGTATGTATTCAGAAAGTTTTTTTGAAGCTAAAGAAATACCGGAAACAAATTTATTTGGTATGGTCTTTGTTTTAGGCTTTGTAATTGCTTTTGTATTAGTTGCTGTAATTTTAGAAGCCGTCTGTAGTGCATTTGATACTACAACTAGTACTTCTTCGGGAATGAATGGCTTAGAAATATAATCAGCTGCACCATTTTTTATCGCTTTTACAGCTGTGGTAACATCTGAATATCCAGTCATCAAAATTACCGGAATATCAGGGAATTGTTCTTTGAACTCTGCCATTAATTCTATTCCATCATAATTAGGCAGCCTTAAATCTGTAATTATGAGATCAAACTTTTGATTATTAATTTTGATCTTTGCTTCTTCGGCAGAAAATGCTGCGGCTACTTCACAGTTATTTTTAACCAGAAACCGTTCTAACATTTTGCAAAAAGGCGCATCATCTTCAATCAATAAAATCCTTGACATATTTAATAACTTTAAATGCTAATATAAAGGTATTAAAATTGTATTGTCTTAAAAAATTCTAAAAAAAAAGAGACTGCAAAGCAAGTCTCTTTTTTAGAAAAACATAAATAGTCCACTTTTATTTATTGATCCAGTTACCATTAGCATCCGCATATACAGTAGCTTTCTGGTCTTTCACTGAAATTTCTAATTTATATTCTTTAGCAGCATTTACATATGCCTTGTCTAAAGTAGCATCGGGGTAAACAGTTTTCAAAGCCGTTTTAACAACATCCGGTACGTCTTGTACCTTTACTTCAGTATAATCTTCCTGTTGTATCACAAATTTTATTCGTGTGTCGGCAACCGGTGTTATGGTCGCAAATGTTGATAAACTTCCTAAGAGTACGGCAGCTGATACAATTAACTTTTTCATGATTAGGGATTTTAATTGTTATTATCTTATTATTAAAGATTGTTAGTTATTGACGCTTAGGTTAGAGAAAAAATTATGCCAGTATAAGCTGCCCTACTTTTACATGTATACACGTCTGAATATTAAATAGTTATAAGTTAATAAATTTTTATGAAAATGGGTAAATAATTATTTTATGTGTATAATTTATATACAAGTCCTAGTTGCCATATAGCTTTTGGCATAAAAAAACCTGCCAAAATAATGGGCAGGTTCTTTTAATATTAAAATTCTATTTTATTATTCAGGATCGTTCATCTTAAATGTATCCATAAAAGCAGTAGTATAATCCCCTTCTACATATCTTGGATCATCCATTAATTGCCTATGGAATGGTATGGTTGTTTTTATACCTTCAATTACAAATTCGTCCAATGCCCTTTTCATCTTATTAATGGCTTCCTGACGTGTCTGCGCTGTTGTAATAAGCTTTGCAATCATAGAATCATAATTAGGGGGGATAGAATACCCTGAATATACATGGGTATCCAAACGGACACCATGCCCGCCGGGTGTATGTAATGTGGTGATTTTTCCCGGAGAAGGGCGAAAATCATTGTACGGGTCTTCGGCATTAATACGACATTCGATAGCATGCAGTTGTGGTAAATAATTTTTACCTGAAATGGGTACTCCGGCTGCGACAAGAATCTGTTCCCGTATTAAATCATAATCAATTACCTGTTCCGTAATAGGATGCTCTACCTGAATACGGGTATTCATTTCCATAAAATAGAAGTTCCGGTGTTTGTCTACCAGGAATTCTACGGTACCGGCCCCTTCATATTTAATATATTCTGCGGCTTTTACAGCAGCTTCCCCCATTTTCTGACGTAGTTCATCTGTCATGAAAGGAGAAGGCGTTTCTTCGGTTAATTTTTGATGGCGCCGTTGTACAGAACAATCCCTTTCTGAAAGATGGCAGGCTTTTCCATACGCATCGCCTACTACCTGTATTTCGATATGCCGCGGCTCTTCAATTAATTTTTCAAGGTACATTCCGTCATTTCCAAAAGCAGCAGCGGATTCCTGACGTGCGCTTTCCCATGCTTTCAGTAAATCTTCTTCTTTCCAAACGGCACGCATCCCTTTTCCTCCTCCTCCGGCTGTGGCTTTGAGCATTACCGGAAAACCAAATTCTCTGGCTAGTTTTAAAGCCTGATCGTAAGAATCTAAAATACCTACTGAACCTGGAACGCAGGGAACACCTGCTTCGATCATTGTCGCTTTGGCGGAAGCTTTATCCCCCATTCTGTCAATCATTTCTGGAGAAGCTCCAATAAATTTGATTCCGTGTTCCTGGCAAATCTTAGAAAATTTAGCATTTTCTGAAAGGAAACCATAACCCGGGTGAATGGCATCTGCATTTGTAATTTCTGCAGCAGCAATTATATTAGACATTTTTAAGTAAGACAGGTTACTCGGCGGTGGCCCGATACAAACGGCTTCGTCAGCAAAACGAACGTGGAGGCTTTCTGAATCAGCTGTGGAATAAACGGCAACTGTTTTTATACCCATTTCTTTGCAGGTCCTGATAACACGAAGTGCGATTTCCCCTCTGTTGGCAATTAATATTTTTTTAAACATCGTATAGAATTTTAAATGTTGAATTTTAAATTTTAAATTATTATAATTGACCAGAATGCCATTTATAATTTATAATTCACAATTTAAAATAATTTATGATGGATCTACTAAAAATAATGGCTGGTCAAATTCTACCGGAGACATATCGTCTACAAGAATTTTAACAATTTTGCCTGCGACTTCGGCTTCAATTTCATTGAATAATTTCATTGCTTCAATGACACAGAGAACGTCTCCTTTACTAATGGTAGTCCCTACTTCGACAAACATCGGTTTGTCTGGTGATGGTTTTCTGTAAAAAGTACCAATAATAGGAGATTTTATAGTAATGAATTTTGAATTGTCGTCTGCTGCCGGGGTTACGGCCGTTGGTGTAGGGGCAATTTGCGGTGCCGCAGGAGGAGGAGGTAAAATATTTTGTGAAAGAGGCTGTTGCGCATACGTAAGTTCATGTGTATGGCCTTCGAGTGTTGTCCTAATGGTAATTTTTACATCATCCATTTCTAATTTTACTTCTGCAACACCTGAATTGGCGACAAATTCGATTAAATTTTGAATTTCTTTTAAATCCATAATATTTTGATTTAGTTATAGTTTAGTTTTAATACGCCCATTTTAAATAAATAGATCCCCATGTGAATCCTCCACCGAAAGCGGCAAATATAAGATTATCTCCTTTTTTGAATTCTTTTTCGAAGTCATTTAACAGTAACGGTAATGTTCCTGAGGTGGTATTACCATATTTGTGAATATTTATTAATACTTTAGCATCTTCTAATCCAATCCGGCTTGCAGTAGCATCAATAATCCTTTTATTGGCTTGGTGCGCTACCAGCCAGTCCACATCTTCTTTCGTAAGATTATTACGTTCCAGTATTTTTTCGCTTACATCTGCCATACCGGAGACCGCATATTTATATACGGTTTTACCATCCTGAAAGACAGTATGCTGTTTATTTGTAATTGTTTCGATAGAGGTTGGAAGTATGGAACCTCCTGCATCGATTTTTAAAAATTCCCTGCCTACTGCATCGCTTCTGAGGTATTCGTCCTGGAAACCTAATCCTTCATAATTAGGTTCGAAGAGGACCGCGCCAGCACCATCACCAAAAATGATACATGTCGCCCTGTCTGTATAATCAATAATAGAGGACATTTTATCGGCACCTATTAATAATACTTTTTTATAACGACCGGATGCTATATAAGCCGATGCGGTAGACATTCCGAATAAAAACCCGGAACAGGCCGCTTGTAAATCATAGGCAAAAGCATTGGTTGCGCCTATTTGTGTGGCAACATATACCGCTGTTGCCGCAACCGGCATATCTGGGGTTGTAGTAGCAACTATAACAAGATCTATTTCCAGCGGATCAATATTTTTTTTGGACAGTAAATCCTGGGCTGCTTTTATGGCTAAATATGATGTGCCTAACCCTTCTTCTTTTAAAATCCTTCTTTCTTTGATTCCGGTACGCGAAGTAATCCATTCGTCGTTAGTGTCTACCATAGTTTCCAAAGCTTTGTTAGACAAAACAAAATCAGGTACATATCCTCCGACAGCTGTTATTGCGGCTGTTATTGTATTCATAATTGAATTTTTTCTGATTTTTTAGATCAGTAAAGTTGTTGAAAGTACAAAAAAAATCTAAAATGACATTATTTCGTACTATTTATTATGGATATATGTTTTAAACAACAAAAAAAACCCTCACGTGTGAGAGTTTAAATTATTTTTTGAAGCTGTATTATGCAACAGCAACTTGTTTGTCAATTACAACTTGTCCTCTGTAGTACATTTTACCTTCATGCCAGTAAGCCCTGTGGTATAAATGCGCTTCACCCGTGATTGGGCATGTAGCGATCTGAGCTACAGTAGCTTTATAATGTGTTCTTCTTTTATCTCTTCTTGTTTTCGAGATTTTTCTTTTAGGATGTGCCATTTTACTATATTATTTATCCGTTAATAGTTTTTTTAATTGTTCCCAGCGTGGGTCGGTATTGTCTTGTTCTACTTTTTTTCCGGCATTTTGCTCTGTGACTTTCAACTCATTGAGCTTGTCTAAAGCTTCTGACTGTAACGTCCCGTCTTTGATTCCGGGATGCACACGTTTTAAAGGAATTGACAATACAATCATTTCATAAACATACTGTGAAATATCAATCTGATGTTCTCCGTGAGGCAGAATTAACAGTTCGTCGTTATCGTTATTAAACTCTTCTCCAAACTGTACTACCAGCCTAAGCTTCGCTTTTACAGGTAAATCAAACATTTCACCTGTCAGGTCACATGGAACATGAACAGTACCTTTGTGCTTGAAATTTAATTCGAGCATGGTACTTTTCTTTTCTAAAACAACATTTACTTTTATCGATGCACTTTCAAAATCATCGTAGTCGTAATTAGCAAAGAACGTATTGTCTATTTGATATTCAAACTGGTGTTTTCCTAACTTTAAACCTAAAAAAGGTATTAAAAATTCATTTAACTGTTTCATTGTAACAACCATTTTGCCCAAGACAGTATTCTGAATTGGAGTGCAAAGATATAAAATTATTGCAATATCAAAAGTGTTATAAACATTTTTTTGTTTATAAGTGGTTTTCTTTTGTTTTAAGCGGCCTCTGACTAATCTCCTTATACTTGTTTCTTGAATGGTAGATATCTATAGCAAGATAAACGGCTTCTTTGAATGAATTGAAATCAGCAATACCTTTTCCTGCAATATCATACGCAGTGCCATGATCAGGAGATGTCCTTATCTTATTTAACCCTGCTGTATAATTGACACCGTTGCCGAATGAAAGTGTTTTGAACGGAATTAATCCCTGATCGTGATAGGCGGCAATGACAGCATCAAATTTTTCATACTGTCCGCTACCGAAGAAACCGTCTGCCGGATAAGGCCCAAAAACCATTGTCCCTTTTTCGAACATTTTTTTGATAACGGGTTTTATGATTTTATCATCTTCTTTACCAATTACACCTCCGTCGCCGGCATGAGGGTTTAATCCTAAAACAGCGATTTTTGGTTTATTAATTGTAAAATCCTGTATCAAAGTTTGCTTTACGGTTTCTATTTTCTGTTGTACTAAGGCTTCTGTCAGGTGTGATGCTACTTCATTAACAGGAATGTGATCGGTTAGCAATCCTATTTTTAAATTGCCGTGGACCATAAGCATCAATGCATTGCCTTCTAATTCCTGGTTCAGATAATCGGTATGTCCCGGAAATTTAAACTCTTCTGACTGGATGTTGTATTTACTCATTGGTGCTGTAACCAGAACATCTATTTGGCCTTCTTTTAATGCTTTTGTAGCAGCAACAAATGATTTTATTGCATATTTGCCTACAGTATCATTACTAACTCCATATTCTAAAGTAAAGCCTTCGCGCCACAGGTTTAACACATTGATTTTTCCTGTGACTACCTGATCTATTGTATCTATTCCGTGAAGTACTGTTGTAGATTCAAAAGTCTTTTTTAAAAAAGACAGTGTTTTTACGTTTGCAAAAATAACTGGTGTGCAAAGTTCTAACATCCGGTTGTCTTCAAATGTTTTTAGTACCACTTCGCTTCCAATACCGTTTAAATCTCCAATTGAAATTCCAACGATTATATTTTCTGCTGTTTTCATTATCAAGTTATTTATCTCCAATTTTGAGGTACAAAGTTACATAATTACAAATAACATTTAGAGCTGAAAAACTTATATTAATTTTTACAAAAGATAATATTATAGTAAATGTTTAAGTAATTATTGATCCAATTATAAAGTGATAATAGTTATAAAATCTAATAATCATATAAAAATTATTAATAAGGACCTTGAATATATAACTCTAAAAACAAATGATTCTTACTATTTCCAAAAGTTGAAGTTATTATAAGTTTTAAAGAGGATATGCTAAAAAGAGGCTCTCCCACACTTGTGAAATAGCCTCTTTTCTGCTTTTTGTTCTGACAACAGCTGGCCACTGGGTTATAATTTATTCTATGACTTTTTAGTTATCAGACAGGCCAGCCACCATATAATTTAAAAAAATATTTTAAGAGTTTACTCATCATTAGAAACTACATTCTTTTTAGGATAATTAAAAAATATGGATGTTAGGATTGGAACAAAGAAAATCGAAACGGTTAGGACTGATATACCAATATCGGCACTATGGCTTCCTAAGAAAGCACTAACCAGGCTTTGAGGATAGAAATGCTCTACTAAAGACAATGTTAATTTAATTCCTAATATTGCTATTACTATAAAAGCAGCAGTTTCAAGGAAAGTATATTTCTCCATTAATTTGACAAACCATTGTGCAATAAAACGCATTGCTAATATACCTATGAAAACACCGGTACAAACCAAAATAATATTTGGTGTAAAAGCTACAGCTGCAAAAACATTATCAATAGAGAAAGCCATATCCATAAGTTCAACCAGACATACCGTTGCCCAAAAAGTACCTAATGACCCAACTGTTAATTTATATAGCCAGTTGCTTTCTTTATCTATTGTATCATCATCTGTACTTTCCGTTCGTTTACTTTTCCAGTAATCATAAACTAAATATAATAAATATAACCCTCCTAGGGGTTTTAACCACCAAATTTTTATTAGAAAAGCTGCAAATATCATGGCTAACCCTCTAAAAAAATAGGCTCCCCAAATACCATATTTGAGTGCTCTGTCTCTTTGCTTTGGTGGTAGGTCCATTACCATGGTTGCTAAAACAGCTGCATTATCAACAGAAAGTAAGCTTTCAATAATAATCAGATTTCCTATTATTGCTAATGATGCACCTGGATGGTTTACTATGTCTTGCCAAAGTGTACTAAAATTAAGTATGAACTCGTTCATTTTTTTATTTGATTAATGTTAATTATTATTTGTTATTGTTATTATTACTACGCGCCCACCGTCTTCTTTTGATAATAAAAGTTTTTTACCATCTGTTAGTTCAACCATTGTACCGATAGGGATTTCTTTATCTTCTGTTACATCTTTTAACGAAGTCATTTTTTGGTTTACCAGGACCCATACGTTATTATGAAATGTGAAATAACCTACCGGGACTTTCTGTTCATTTGTTATTTTTTCATTTCTAATAACATTCCTGTTTACATGCCATTGATACAAATATTGATCCTTATAAACCATTAATCTATGATTTTCAGGTTTCCATACTGATTCCCTGAATTGATAGTATAAATCCAGAACGGGCAAAGTGCCTTTATGAGGGGTACCGCAAAAAGGACATTTGGGCTTGGTAGTATTATCAAAAACATACCACTTTTGTTGACAGGAACTATTATGGCATCTCTGCATTAAATCTGTTGTTTTTAACAATCCTGTTTCCCATTCTTCTGCTGTTGGCCTTTGCATCGGATTATGCAATCCATCAACAAAAACTTTATCAAATAATGCTTTCAAATAGGGGCCTGTAATGGAGTAAGGTAGCTTGTTCACATCGGCCCAGGGTAAATCCCATTTAGACACCTGGTTTAATTTAGGCCTATTGGAAACATCTGTTTCATGTTCGATAAAAATTGCTTTTTCACCCATCGACAGCAAGTCATCTTTTTCTGTATCTAAGTCATGAACTTTCCCTCCTTTTAGCGGATGCCTATGCAATAAAAACATATAAATTAAAATAGGTAGTGCATGTAAATCTGTTAACCTATTGGGCAATTTTCTATTGGGGTCCGTCTTTTTGAGGTGTTTTGTGGCAAGAACTTCCGGAGCAATAAATTCAGCGGTGCCAATAACTTCTGCCTGAAAAAGCCCCGGCACTACTAAACCGTCTAAATCAATCATGCAGGCTGATCTTTCTATCGGATCTACCAGGACATTATTATATGATAAATCGGAGTGTGCTAATCCCATAGCGTGCATTTTTTTTACACCACGCGCCAGGTTGACACTTATTTGAAAATAGCTTAGCCAATCTCCTAACTCAGCATTGGAAATTCTTAGGGGGAATTGCGCATTTCTAAATTTCGGGCCTGCAAACCACTTTCCGTTTTTTTCTTTACCTTTTATTAGATCACTGGTTTCATATCCCTTTTTAAAGAAAAATTTCGAATTATATATTGGGACAATTATACCTGTTAATCCGTTGTGTTCGATAACATCTGTGGGCCATCTATACACTTCATTTAAATAATAATCACCAGCGTCTTTATTCTGAATTTGAGGTAAATAATAATTTGTTATTTTTTGAAGTCTTTCTTTTTGGTTAAAATCTAGCTTTTCTCTAAAAATAGCTACTACATATTTTTTATCAGGGCTAAAGTATACATCCTTTACACCGCCACGCATAGGCTCTCCATTATCAATAAACTGATATGATTTTGTCTTGTCATTGATTGATTGTACATTAACTGTTCTCATATATTAATAGATAATTGCAAGAGTCCGATCATCATGGTTTCCAGGACTCCAGAAGTCCATCCATGTGGAAAGCTGTTTTGCTATTTCCGTATTTTCTTTCCTGAACTCTACTTTGAAACCGTCTTCATTATTCCCTTTTAAATCTTCTAAAAATTCATTCCATTTTTCTATTTTTTCCAAATTTGCTTCAACTACAAATTTAGGGTCGTAAATACCATCTGTCATCAGCATTAGGTAAGAGAAATCATTAACCAGAGTAAAGCCAAAACGTGTTGGGAATTTATCACTTTGGAAAATTTCGGGCATTGTAATAAAGCGGGTCCCTCCACCAAATTCTCCGACATCTAACCAATTCATTAATTTTACATTGGTTACATCTTTGTTTAACAATCCTATAGGACAATCACCAACACCAAAAGTTAAGATTGCATAACCAAAATCATATTTTTTAACTAAAGCAAAAATTAAAGTGGAATGAAAATCTTTTAGTTGTTTTTCATTTTGTATAGCAAATTTCTCAATTTTCTTGTGTGCAAAGTACGCTGCTT
>DASVUQ010000070.1:0-19539 GCA_036386975.1 Flavobacterium sp.
AGAGCTTAAAGTCGATTATGTCCCCATACTTTGAAATAATATTCTGAATTGTATTATTGCTGAGTACCGTTCTTCATGGCTATATGCCGTCCAAAGAATATTTCTCATATAACTACTTAATTCTTGCTTGCTTATTTGGCATTTAATGCATTCATTAATGTCTCTTTATAGGTTTTAGAAACAGGTATTTGTTTTTGTTCGACTTTTATAATATTACCTTCAATCATTGTAATGTGGGACAGATTAACTATAAACGATTTATGGACCCTGATGAATCCGCCGGAAGGCAGTTTCTCTTCCAGTTCACTTAATTTGTCCAATACCATTATTGTATTTTGTCTTTGAGTATGCACTTTTACATAATTGCCACAGCCCTCAAAAAATAGTATTTCAGAGAAGTAAAATTTATATATTTTTTTGTCTGCCTTAAAAAACATAAAAGTTGCTTTTGAAGAGGTATTCATTGGCTCTTCAGCTGTTGGAAAATCAATATTTTTAGGCATTAATAATTTGTTGACTGCCTTTAAAAATCTTTCAAATGGTACCGGCTTCAATAAATAATCTGAAATGCCATACTCGTAGCTTTCAACAGCATATTCAGAAAAGGCAGTGGTCAGGATAACTTTTGGCGGACTGGATAATGTTTTTAACATATCTAAACCGGTAAGCCCCGGCATTTTAATATCGAGGAACATTAAGTCGACTTTTTTTGTATGTAATATTGCCATGGCCTCAAAAGCATTGCTGCACTTCGCAACCAAATACAAAGGGCTTATTTGTGAAATATAATTTTCTAATATTTCCTGAGCAATAGGCTCATCATCAACAATGATACAGTTCATCTTTTTGTAGTGTAATTTGTAAAGTTACCTTAAATAATTTATTGTCATTTACTATATGTAATGAATGCCTGCCGGGATAAACAATGTCCAAACGTTTTCTTAAACTTTCTAATCCTGTTCCGCTTTTTTCTAATGTTATTGCAACATTTGTATCAATAGTATTCATAGCTTCAAAAAATAATTCATTGCCCTGAATGGCTAGTGAAACAGTGGCACAATCATCTTTTTGAAGTTTACCATATTTAAAGATATTTTCTACTATGGGTATAAAGAGCATGGGGGCCACAGCTGCCTCCCTTTTTTCCATGCCTGAAACTTCAAAAAGCACTTTTGAGCTTTTATCGATCCGTATTTTTTCTACTTCTAAATAATCATGAATAAATTTGATTTCATTGCTTAGTTTTACTTTTTCGGCTTTGCTGGTTTCCAATAAATAGCGCATCAGGTCTGATAATCGCAACGTAATTTCTGCGGCTTTTTTGGTTTTGTCCTGAAGGATGAGCCCATATAAGTTATTTAGTGTATTGAACAGGAAATGCGGGTTTACCTGAGATTTTAAAAGTGACAATTCGGTCTGGAGCTGTTTGTTTTCCATCTCGACCAGCCTTACCTGTCTCCTGTTCATTTCTCTGTAGAATTTAAGAGAACTTGTTATTATAATAATAAGCAAAAAATTAAAGCAGTTTTGAAATATGGAGGTATGGAAAAAAGAATTTTTTAATGCATAAGTTAAAATAGCTGAACCCATCAAGATGAGCAATGCCAGCAATAAAAAATACCGGAATTTTTTATTTTTAAAGAAATACCTACTCATCAATATATACAAATTACAATAAACTACTGCTGCGGATAATAAAATAAGCCCTAAAAGATTGCGCAATTCTTCAGGGCTTAATACAGGGTTCTGCAATTTAATCAACATTAAAAGTCCACCCCAAAAGAAGAGGTGGATTAAAAATCTTAAAAGCTTACTTTTATTCATTTTTTATAGGAAAGAATTTATAAACAATTAGTACTAGTAAAAAAGTAATAAACAGATGTAAACAAAGCCCTAACCAGTCTATAGTCCATAAAAAATCTTCCTTCACAGCATCGCCCAAATCAAGAAAAAATAAAGCCAACACCAGGTTATTGGCATTATGGACTCCTGCAGCAAACCCTATGCGCTCCATCCTGAGTACAATTAAAGCGAATGCAATACCAAAGATCCAGCTAGACAAAAAACTCTCAATGCCATAGCCAAAATGTAAAATCCCAAAAACAAGACCGTTAACAATAACCAAATATACTGTTTTTTTAATTCTTAGGCTCATTCCCTGAAGCCAGTAGCCCCGTACAAGTACTTCTTCAAAAAAAGACTGTATCCCTATAGAAATAAAGCCAGCCAATAATAAAATGATGAAGTGTGAAAGATTAAATTTGTTTAAAAAATTTTGAAATAGGTCGTAATCGGTAATCAATGCCGCAGCAAATAACAGTCCGCCCCAAATAAAAAAACCTTTTAAATATAAAGCCCAGCTAAAGCGGTTAATGGTGTTGATAAGGGTAAATACCGGCCTTTTATGAAATTTATGAAAGGTAAAAAATAAAGTAAGCAAGGCCAGGCCAAAGATGCATGCGACAAGAATAAAAGTGCTTAAATCCTTGCCAAAAGTATTGTCCGGAATTATTGCTTTTAAAGCCGGCACTGCTTTTTGCAGTGCAATATTTGCTATTGCAACAGCTGCAATGGTACTTAGAATTGTTAATACGTAAGCCCACCATTTGTTCCTGCCTGTTTTGGCAATCTCTAAAAATCGGTTCATGATTTGTTTTATTTAGTTTTGCTTTTTTCTTTTTTTTCTATCCATTGAATCACTCCCCACAAGGCTCTTTTCTTTTCATATTTT
The DNA here is from genome assembly GCA_036386975.1 of Flavobacterium sp. Taxonomy (GTDB): domain Bacteria; phylum Bacteroidota; class Bacteroidia; order Flavobacteriales; family Flavobacteriaceae; genus Flavobacterium. Next base: position 2,732 of record DASVUQ010000070.1, read on the forward strand.
GTGGTATCAACAGCGTAAAGATCTCTGGCATAACTATTTTTTCCTTTTTTAGGAGTGTCGAACTGAAAATCAAAACTTTTTCCTTTATACTCTTTTGATTTAAAGGCACCCCATAAAAAAGAGTATTCTGTTTTGCCTTTTGATTTGGCTGGGTTTTTCTCTTGCGCCTGTGAGGCAGCCGCTGTTAAAAGAAAGATGGCAATAATGAGGAAGATTTTTTTCATTGTATTAGAATTTATAATGTTAAACAATGATGTAAATATCCTGATAGTTCTCACAATGGGTAAATTATTGTGACGGCATAGTAGAAATATCGTGTGAAGCCACCTTTTTATCGTGTGTGTTGTGGTGGTGGTAAAGACAAAGGATTTTGTTGTTGAATGGGTACTTCCTTATATAATTTCTGCCCATCATACCGGCCAAGGATATCGCTGTAAATATTAGTTGTTCTGTGCCTGGCGTAATTCTATTTCAACATCTTCCAGTAAATCTGGGTCAAGATGCCCTTGTTGTAATTAAGGCTTTAATCCTGTGCAGCAAAATATTATTGCCTTTAATGAAATTAAGTCAAACTAGGGTTGCTTATTATATGCTTTTACGCTGTTCCCTGGCCAGCAAAGTGTTTTTTAACAGCATAGCAATGGTCATAGGCCCAACGCCACCGGGAACGGGGGTAATATAAGATGCTTTTTTGCTGGCATGTTCAAAATCGACATCGCCGGTAATCCTGTAACCTTTCGGGCTCATTTCATCGGCAACACGAGTTATGCCTACATCAATTATGACGGCGCCATCTTTTATCATTTCAGCTTTTAAGTAATTGGGTACGCCCAGAGCAGTAATAATGATATCGGCCTGCGTTGTGATCTGGGCAATATTTTTTGTAAAGCTGTGTGTTAAAGTAACGGTTGAGTTTCCGGGAAAACCTTTTCTTCCCATCAGGATACTCATCGGGCGGCCGACAATATGGCTCCGGCCAATAACTACAGTATGTTTTCCCTGTGTTTGTACATTATAACGTTCCAATAATTCCAATATCCCGAAAGGTGTTGCAGGGATAAAAGTGGTCATGTCCAGTGCCATTTTTCCAAAATTTTCCGGATGAAAACCATCTACATCTTTACTTGGGTCAATGGCCATTAAAACTTTTTGGGTATCTATTTGTTTCGGCAAAGGCAACTGGACAATAAAACCGTCAATGTTGTCATCCTGGTTAAGCTGCCGGATTTTTTTGAGCAGTTCCGTTTCAGAAGTCGTACTGGGCATTTTAATTAGTGTAGATTCAAACCCAACCCGTTCGCAGGCTTTTACTTTACTGCCTACATAGGTTAGGCTCGCTCCGTCATTACCAACAATAATAGCGGCAAGATGCGGTACTTTTTCGCCGTTTTTTTTCATTAAATCCACCTCAGCAGTGATTTCGGACTTAATGTCTTCTGATACTTTTCTTCCGTCTAATAGTTGCATGTCTGTTGTTTAAGGTTTAAAGTTTGAAATTGCCAGTTAAACTTAAATTTAGTAGTTAATAGTATAAAAAAATCAAGTTTAATATTTCAGGAACTTGAAACCTTAAACTTTAAACTTTTTTATTTCATTCCCGGCATTCCGCCTTTCATGCCACCCATCATTTTCATCAGGTTTTTTCCACCCGGGCCCTGCATCATTTTCATCATCTTGCTCATTTGGTCGAACTGCTTCATAAGTTGGTTGACCTGCTCTATTTTTGTTCCGGACCCTTTGGCAATCCTGGTTTTTCTTTTTACATCGATAATAGAAGGCCGGGTTCTTTCTATCGGAGTCATCGAGTGAATAATCGCTTCGATATGTTTAAAGGCATCGTCTTCTATTTCTACATCTTTCATAGCTTTTGAAGCACCGGGGATCATCCCCACAAGGTCTTTCATATTACCCATTTTCTTTACCTGCTGGATCTGGGTCAGAAAGTCATCAAACCCAAATTCATTTTTTGCAATTTTCTTCTGCAGCTTTCTGGCTTCTTCTTCATTAAATTGTTCCTGAGCCCTTTCTACTAATGACACTACGTCCCCCATGCCCAGGATACGTTCTGCCATACGTACCGGATAAAACACATCAATAGCGTCCATTTTTTCGCCTGTACCCACAAACTTAATAGGTTTGTTGACTACCGATTTGATGGAAATCGCAGCTCCACCACGTGTATCACCGTCTAATTTGGTTAAGATAACCCCGTCAAAATTAAGCCGGTCATTAAAGGTCTTAGCTGTATTTACTGCATCCTGCCCTGTCATCGCATCGACTACAAATAAGGTTTCCTGTGGCTGGATCGCTTTGTGTACTTCGGCAATTTCGTTCATCATTTGTTCATCGACTGCCAAACGTCCTGCAGTATCGACAATCACTACATTAAACCCATTGGCTTTTGCATGCTTTATCGCATTTTGTGCTATGGCAACAGGATTTTTATTTTCCGGTTCAGCATATACTTCTACGCCTATCTGGTCCCCAATAACATGCAATTGGTTAATCGCTGCCGGACGGTAGATATCACATGCCACTAAAAGCGGTTTTTTGCTTTTTTTCGTTTTAAGATAGTTGGCCAGTTTCCCGGAGAAGGTCGTTTTTCCTGAACCCTGAAGGCCCGACATTAAAATAATACTAGGATTCCCGGAAAGGTTTATTCCCGCTACATCGCCACCCATTAATTCCGTTAGTTCATCTTTAACTAATTTTACCAGTAATTGTCCCGGCTGTAAAGTAGTTAGCACCTGCTGACCGATCGCTTTTTCTTTTACTTTGGTCGTAAAATCTTTGGCAATTTTAAAATTCACATCGGCATCGAGTAAGGCGCGGCGTACTTCTTTTAAAGTTTCGGCCACATTTACTTCCGTAATTTTTCCGTGTCCCTTTAATATATGAAAGGCTTTATCTAATTTATCGCTTAAATTATCAAACATGGTTCTTCATTTTATTGAAGTGCAAATATAATGTAAAGGTTTAAAGCAACAAAGTGGCGACGTGGTAATGTTTAAGAATTAAGATTTGAGAGTGAAGATTGAAAATTTAAAATTTAAAATTTAAAATTTTTACATCATTGAAACCTATAAAACAATGTAGAGTATTTGTAATTCTTTACTCCAAATAAGTTAGATATTTGTGCTAAAAAATAACCATGAAAAAATCTGTTCTTTTTCTAAGTATTATTATTAGCATTATTGCTTCCTCATGCAAAGACAATAAGGAAGTTGAAACTAAAAAAGCACCGGAACGCAAAAAGCCCGCTATGTCGTACCATATGGAAAATGCGAAGCAATGGCTGGATGCCAATGCCGCTGACAGTACCAAAGTACGTATTGCACTGGCGCTAAACAGGACAGACAAAGCTTTTTTTACAAAAATGGATTCCGTTGTGATTGCCGATGACATGAATGGTGATTTGTCCTATTATCTTCCGTTTCCGTTAGAAGTACCCTATTTAAAAGATATTAATAAAATTATTTTCTTTTCGTATCCCACACAAACATTTGCCACTTATGAAAAAGGATCGTTAACCTATACCGGCCCAACCAATATGGGAAGGAAAAAAGACCCCACTCCTACCGGGCTCTTCTATACCAACTGGAAAGCTGAAGAAACCATTAGTACATTTGATGACGAATGGAAACTGCGCTGGAATTTTAATATCGAAAACAAACTGGGCGTAGGGTGGCACCAGTACGAACTGCCCGGTTATCCTGCCTCACATTCCTGCCTTCGCCTTCAGGAAAAAGATGCCCGTTACCTTTACGACTGGGCAGACCAGTGGGTATTGGCCGATAAAGACAGTGTACAGATAAAAGGTACACCGGTTATTGTTTTCGGTAGTTATGATTTTGGCGGCCCTAAACCATGGTTACAGCTCATTACCGATCCCCGTGCTTTAGATATTTCGTCTGCTGAAATACAAAAACAAACACAGCCGTTCTTAAATGCTATTTTATCAGAACAAAAAAACAGGGCAAAACACCAGGCTGCTAAACCTGAATAATAACTTATTTAAAGCTCAAAGTAAAAACAGGCAGTGTAGTTATTAAATCCGGTCGTGACAATCAAAAAGGTAAAGACTAGTCATTACTTTAATTTATAATTGGGCGTTACCTAAAGGCCGGGCTTTCGCACTCGCTTTTTGGTTCCGCTGGCGCTACACCAAAAGAGCTCAGACAATTGCTCTATCCCTAACGCACATCTGTTAACTAAAAATAATGTCTGGAGGCCCAAATAAAGCAGACAGGATTTTAAATTCAGCATAGCGTTTCAAATACTTATAAATGACATGGGGTGTTACCATACAGGATAACACCCTAAGACACTGCACCTACTTAAACCATAGCCCGAGGTACGGATAACCCAAGCCGTAAAATCTTACTTACACCCGGATAACATACCTTTCTACTAACAAAACTACCCCATACACAATATTTATCATTTTTATTGAACAATTGTAAGATTAAAAGCATAGCTTTGATATTACAAATAATTAATAATTTAGAAGGTAATACTATACCTTTTTAACATAATTATTAGTAAGGCCGAGGGTATAAAATAGGCATGTACAAAGACTTTAATAATCCCATACTAATTTTCTAACAAGAAAATAAAGTAGCAGTTGTAAAAATAGATTTAAATAACTTTTAAAAATATCAGGAATAAATGGCCAAGCATTTCCTCCATATTGTCCAAAAAGGCGATACCCTGCAAAGCGTTGCCAAAAAGTATACGATAACGGCAGAAGAGCTCCGCCATTATCACAATGCCTATTGCGAAGTACCCGACCTGTTGGAACATGACATTACCCACCAGGAAGAACTCCTTATCCCAAAACCCAAACCGGAAGGCACTTTACCTGGAACACCGCAAGAAAAAGAACGAAAAAGAACCCCTTTTGCACCAGGTAATACCTTGATTTTTTCTCCTGTAAACTCCCATTATAACTATGGCGTAATGATTACCATGGAAAACGGAGAAGAAAAAAACGAACTCCAGTACGAAATCACTGTAAAATGGGTACAAATGTTTGAAGGCCTTAATGTTTTCGAAATAGACCGGATTTCAAAAATCTATATTAACGAAGAAGAAGCCAACAACATGGCCGATACTTTAGCATACAAAACTTCCAAAGTCCTTTATCCCATGCAAATTTTAGTAGACCGGGAAGGACAATGGAAAGCAGCGGCAAGATACAACCGCTATCCCGGACGCTGGAAAACCATCAAACAGGAAATCCACAAGGAATTTGAAGGGGAACTAGCAGAAGGATACCTTTTAAAAATAGAAAAAATACTGGAAAACCCGGAGCTGATTACCCGGTATATGTTAGGGGACCTTTTTCTTAGGACATTATTTCAGGGATATTGCACCAATTACGGAAAAGGTTTTACGGCCGAAAAGCACATTACTTTCCCTATCATAGATAGTGCCATAGAACCCCGTTACAAAATACAGGCAAAGACAGATCCTTATCTCGATGAATACAATCTAATCAATATTAAAATAGAGGGCGTACTGGATGACGGGCGGTCCCGGGCCGATTTTATCAACGAAAACCTTTTTGCCGCTAATGAAAAAGAGGAAAAAGAGGAAAAAGTACCTTTTGGGGACATCACTATACAGGCATTCCTAAACCCGAACTCCTGTATTCCCGAAGAAATACATTTAGAATGTAGTATCGATCTGGAAGAAACAAAAAAAGTGGCTGTTATCATCGCCAATCTGTCGGAAACCGCGAGTATTAATGTGCATAACCGGGCAGCAGCTGTATTTGAAAGCGAGACGACAGTACCGAAAAAAAGCTTTTGGAACGGGATAAAAGAATTCTTCAAAGAAATGAATGACCCTGAATATAGAAAAGAAAAAGGAAGGCAGGAGATTGCCGAAAATTTAAAAAAGTACCACAATAAAAAATAAGATATGGCAGAAAAACACATCGTAGTACAAGGGGGCCAATGCAAATGCCAGTTTGGGCAGGCACCCGATAAAATAAAAGTGCTTTCTCATAAAAAGGAATACGCCAATGATAAAAGCACTTCAAAAAAACTGATTGTGACCACCAAAGAAACCGGAGGGGCAACGTTGGAGAAAAACACTTTTGGCAATTGCACAAAAATGGGCAACCCTCCCCCACCCTGTAAACCCATGATCACGGAGTGGAAAGATTTTTATGAGGATGTTACCCTAAGTAACGGTGGCCATGTTATCTTAGAAAACAGCAAGGCGGTTTGTGCTATTGCAGGAACGCCGTGTATAGAAATCATCGACCACGGCCAGAGAGCAGAAGCCAGCCGGCAGAACTTTAAGAATGCCAATAAGGAGGTGCATAAGCAGATTAATCCGTTGGTAAGCCCTGAAGAAATGTATAAAGACCAGCCGACACATGAGGGCGGTGTAGATGAAACTTTATAAAAACATAAAAACTATGGCAAAAGGAGTAAAAAAAATAAGATACGTAAAAGGCCTAGATTTTCCTAAAATGTCTGTCCCAGGACAAAGAATTACCATAGCTCCTGATCAATGGGCCTGGTTTCAGATATCTGAGTGGGAATCCGGCACTACTGAAGAAGATAAGAAAAAATCTATTACCTGGATGCGGCAAAGCAGTGACAGGAAAATTATCGTTAAACAAATATCTACACTTCCTACAAAGATGTATGGTTTTAAAATTTCTAAAAAGTTGTGCGGAAGCTATCATTATTTCATAGAAGCAAGCCTGTCTGGCAAGAGAGATTTTACGAATAATACCGGGCTTTATGTAAAAGGCTGGAGCAAGCCTATGATTGTTAGCAGTAAATGGACTAAGCAGCAAGGAAGCAGCCATAGTATTAAGAATAAAAATAAGGCAGATTATATCTCTTACGGGCATATTGTTTACTTGCATTTAGAAACGGAAGGACTAAATGGCAATAAACTGATAATAGAATTATGGAACCAACAATATGCAAAAGATGACAAGTTAGTCTTAGTATATACTGACGTACAGGTAATAGATGGGGAAGTAAATCTTAAAATACAGAATACCTATGCATGGATGGCACACGTTAAAAATATTCAAAATGTAGAAGAGTTCTATATAAAGGTAAAAGACCAAGGATCTAATCAATATATCAAAGACAGTTTGGGGGACGACTTACACGCTATATATTTAAATGTGAAAAATAGAGTAGCAACTGTTAATACAGATATTCCTCAAAATCAAACCCCTACTAAAATAGGTAAACCCGATAAAAAAATAGGAGCCCCGGCGCGTTTAAATCCTGTTTTAGTAACTATTGGTCGAGTAATTAGAGGGAACCCATATATAGAAAAAAATGCAACAGCTGTCGTAGGGCTTCCCGACAGCGTCCCTTTAAATAAAACTTATGAGGTAGAAGTTGTAGTAAAAGGAAAAGGTACCGTTAATTTGGCTATAATTAATTCAAGTGCAGATAATGGAAATGCGACTGTTACACCATCATCTATAACGGCTACAGCTATAGTAATTGTAAAAGGTACAGCAATGACAAAACCTGGGCATGGAGGTCAACTTTTGATTGAAGCTAGAGTAGCAGGAGTTGTGGCTGCAAATTCACAGCCGTTTACGGTTTGTTGTCATCCTATTAACTACACTGATACCTATGCTGGCGAAATAGATACGCCTCTTAAATTGGGTGTTATAGTTCAGGATGGATGGAATTCAGATAATAGTATTTTTACAGATTTAAAAGAAGTAGAAATTAAAGAAGTGGTGGATTACGTTGGCATAAATGATAGCCCTCCTTTTCCTCCAAGGGGAGAGCCTGCCAATAATTCTGGATATTTACCGGGCGATCAACTGACTCAAGATAGACATTCAATCCCCAGAGCAAAAATTACTTTAGGTAGGGCTGGAATTACAGAAGCTAACCAGCTCTGTATATATAAATGTAAATGCTGCGGAGCTAATGATATAGTTCATCCAAATTCAGGTTTTAAAAGAATCCACGAAGTATATAATGTAGGTACAGCTACCGCTCCCCAATGGAAACATAGAACAAAAAAGAAAGGAGCCCTAGTTACAATAAATACATATATTAGTAATCCAGGAAATGCTAATGTAACCAGTCAAGAACATAATTTACCTTAATAACTGCATTATGGAAAAGGTATTAATTATTTTTTTATTCATCAATTTACAATGTACTTCACAAAATAAAATTAAAATGAGCAATAGCAATAACATACAGGTTAGCATTTCAGCAGGTCAAGGGAAAAATATGCTTAATGGAACAGTAACTGCAGTTTTGACAATTACAAACAATACACATCAAGATATTAGTATTTTATTATTTTATCCCAATCCAAGTGATCTTTCTTTTAATTCACAATCTTCATTAGTAAAAATGAAAGAGAGTGTGTGGAATGAAAGCGAACGCTCAGTACCCATTAAGATTTCTTCAGGAAGATCCTATCAGATAACTTATTTTTTAAACAGATATTTTGATTTTTTAAAAGAGGGAGTAGTAAAAATAAACTATTCTTTAGAGTTATTTATAAGTATTGAAGGGAGCTTGCCAAAAAATAGTACCTATAACGGAGAGTTTAATATTAAGATTGATAAAGGCTCAAAAGATGAGATACAAAAACAATTTTTATATTACCAGACTAACCTAAAATCTGAAAATCGCAAAATAAAGAGCGAAGCAGAAGAGGCACTTATTTACTTGAATCCACAAATGAAAAGGTAGAGTAATGTTTCACAGGTTAGTGATATTGAGCTATTGTTTTTAAATCACTGAAAATGATATCACATTAAAGTGTTAGATGCTTCCGGAAAAGCGACTTATAAAATGCCTTTAGATTGGTGGAGAGATTTAGCAAGGCAGCCTTTAAGCCAATTCACAACAATGAAAATTTATTTCAAAGTATTATCATTTCAGAACTCTTCAACTATAAAAGAAGAAAGTTTGGCTTCGAATGTAGATGTTTCTAATAATCTAAAAAGTTTGCAAATAGCTATGAACAGATATATTAAGTTCAATGGAAAAAAGGAGGAAGAGAAATGTGGGACGTGGCAAAAAGAATGTCAAGGCCAAATGTAATAGATTACAATCTAACACATATAAGCCATTATCCTGACTGGACCTTGGACAGACTTAGATTAGATCCAAGATATGCCGATGGTTTGTATAATATTTCAAATGGGGAAAAACTGCAACTCTGGTTGATAAACCTACTTCCAGTGCAGCGAATAATACAATACCGTGGACATTTACACATATAGATTTTGAAGCAAGAGTTCATCTCAATTTCGATGTCCCAGCAAATCTTACTGTTATAAATATAGTAGGAGGAAACATTAAAGGAATTATACCACCTCCAGAACCATTAATTTTAGCTAGTCAGACTTGGAATACGCGAATTTTACAAATTTGGAATTCCGCAACATCATTATCAATAGTCTCTCATCCTAATATTTATACTGGACCATAGATAATATAGTAATATGAAAAATTTTATAATAACAATAGCATTTTTAGGTCTAATTTCTTGTTTTGAACAAGATGCAAAAAAAACTAATATGAATAAAGAGTTAATACAGTTTATTTTGAATAATCAAAATGGATTACATCCAAGAATAATGGCAATAAAAAATATAGATCTATCGGCAGAAAAAACCAGTGTAATAATTACCGAACTTACAAAAATTTTATCCCGTGAAAAATCTACTGTGCAAACTACTATAGATTGGGATCCTGTTGCAGAAGAAAGAGTTATTGATTTATATATTATTGAAGTTTTAAATAAATTGGGAGATAAATCTGAAAATAATAGAATTCCTATTTTAGTATCCCAGGCAATCCCTTTTATGAGAGAATTTGGGGATGAAAGAAAAGAAGATGCAAAAATTATAAAATCTATAAATGATGAAAAATTATATGGTCAAATTATAAATTTAGTAAATAGTAGTAATCCAAAAGTTTTAGAGAATGCAGTAATTACTTTAAATAATATAAATTTTCTCAACGCACCGGTAGGCGGGGATATAACCTACATTTTATCTGCAGAAAAAATAAAATTTAAATTCTCACATCTAAAAGAAGAAATGGAATTATATACCAAAGAATCTCAAGGAAAAATAGAACTTTCAAACGGAGTAAAAACATTTATCATAGCTAATAACCGGCAACTAGCAAATGATAATGAATTTATAGAAAATGAATCTTCCCTAATACATATTGTAGAAAATATATTTTATCATGGACGGTTTGATTATTATATAGAAAATAATAAAGTGATAATCTGTACGCATGCCGAATCAGCTAAAAGATGGCAAGACTGGTGGATATTAACAAAGAAAAATTAAAATGTCACTGAAAATTAATATTGGTATATTATATTAAAGTTAGATGCTTTGGAAAAAGTAGCTTATAAAACGTCTCAAAAAACTGATTGTGACCACCAAAGAAATAGGAGGAACAACGCTGGAGAAAAACACTTTCGGCAATTGCACCAAAATGGGCAACCCTCCCCCGCCCTGTAAACCCATGATCACGGAGTGGAAAGATTTTTATAAGGACGTTACGCTAAGTAACGGCGGCAATACTATCTTAGAAAACAGCAAAGCAGTTTGTGCCATTGCGGGAACACCGTGTATAGAAATTATAGACCACGGCCAAAGAGCCGAAGCAAGTACGCAGAACTTTAAAAATGCCAATAAGGAGGTGCATAAGCAGATTAATCCGTTGGTAAGCCCGGAAGATATGTATAAGAAAAAGTATAATAGTAATGGAATTAAACTAGGATAATAGATGGCTACAATACAAAGCGTTTCTGGTAAATACGATCCTGCTAAATCCAAATCAGGAAGTCTTTGGGTCTTGCTTGCTGACGAGCAGAATATTTTTGAAGTTCCTGAATGGATACCTCAGACTACTACTATAGGAAGTGCGTTTGATCCACCTGATCCTGATGAGATAGAAAAACCTAAAGCTGTAACCTGGACTTTAAAAGATAAATCACAAAAAGAAGTACTGCATACCTTCACATCGAATGTTTTACAAAAGCTAGCGATAACTATTAATAAACAATATGCGGGCAGTTATCCTTATTATTTAGAAGCTGTTTTAGACGGGACAAAGGAAAAAACGGGAGTACATATACAGGGATATGCACCCTCATTAATAACGGTTTTCAACTGGGGGAAAGATAGCACCTATACGGATAAAAGTGAATTGAAGCAAGGAGAAAGTATTTATGTGCATCTAGAAACCGAAGGGCTTAATGGTGACAAATTGAAACTGGAAATCTATGACGAGGCAGAAAAGAAAGCCTTAAAAGAATTTGATGCGGAATGCATTAATGGTATTATAGAAGCTTCTTTCAATACTTTGGGTATAGTAAATCTAAAACCCAATACCAACAAAACATTATCTATAAAAGTAAAGCATATCTCAGGGGTTTATGTTAAAAACACCTCTGCAAAAGAAGCGCTGGCAACGTTTACCATCAACGATAAAGTTCAGGTTACTGTACAGGTACCTCAGAACAATGCCCCCCTTAAAGTGGGAGAGCCTGATAAAAATACGACAACTACAGGTTTTATCTCTTTGGAAAGAATAGCTGTAGATACTAAGTATGATGTATGTCATGATGAGGTAGGGAAATTTGATGATTATAAGAACTTCTGGATACTGAAAGGAAATAAGTCTCCTATAACGGGTATAGAATATTATCATTGGATTAAAAAATCTGACCTTGGGGATCCTGCAAAAGGAGGAGATAAAGAAGATCTTACCAAACCTCCTGTATTGCCTGTTACTTTAAGTAGTGAAGATCAGCTTACCTTTACTGTTGTTTTTAAAACCATCTTCCCTACAGACGCCAAAGTACGTGTGAGAGATAAGGAAAAACAATATACTTTTACTATAGAAAACTATCCTAAAAGTGCTGCAAAAGAACATGAGATTAAATTCACCAGTCAAACCTCTCCTCCTTACAAAGGTACAGTACAGTATTTCCCAAACCTTGAACTTATTTTTGATTATAGTTTAGATGGCAAATCATGGACGCCATTAGGTTCTGCACAGTTTTGTTTATATCTTACCTGGAAAGAACCAGCGTTTAGTGAATTTATATTTTCAGCTCCAATAAATGAAATTAAAGATATGAAAATAGAATGCACAAAATCAGGTAAAAGAAATATATTAGAAACTCTTTTATGGATTGGCTGTAATAATGCAGTGAAAAAAGGTAAAAGTGAGGAAGAAATAATAGATGCCATATTTACTAAAATACAAACAACAAAAATAGATAGAAGCAGGAAAGGTAATAATACGATACAAGATGGAGTGTTAGGTTATTGGCGAGGAGTTGCCGATGCTAATACCACAACGTTTGGTTCTTTACGTTGTTTAAGATATTTAATAGCGAACGGAGAGGGTAGATGTGGTGAATGGTCTCAATTTTTAAGACATTTGTGTTATACACAGGGAATAATTAGCATAAAGGATTTACCTTTTAACACAGCAGCATTGAATACTTCATATTTACCATTAACCGATATAATAAAACTTGGATTTAACTACAGTAAATCTCCAGCTGATCAGAAAGGAAACTATCCTGTTACCGATGATGGAAAGATATATTTAGATACCATTAAATATGACCAGAAATTAATGGGAGTATTCCTTGTTAATAGTCCTGCGGGAAGTTGGGATGTAAAACCTTCTAAGCCGCCTAAACAATTAAAAGCTAGAGCACAAGGAAACGATAATCCATTACATTTTTTTTGGGACCATGTTTTTATGGTACACATGAAAGGAACAGATATAAAATATTACGATCCCTCATATGGGGCTAAGGGAAATATTTACCATTCTGACAGTACTAAGTTATTCGAAGAATATACTAAATCAAATCTTTCGGCGATAATAGAAGTATCCATACCACAAACAGGTGGAAAAAAGTTTAGAGATGTAAAGCATACAAAAAAATATGCTGATTTCTTTCACCCATATACATTTTTTAGTAGTGATAAAGACGTCCCTAACTTTACTTTTAATAATATTGAAAGCAATATTGAAACACATATATTATATTAATCAATGAAAAAAACCACTTTATTAATATCAATTATTCTATTAAGTAATCTTATGATGGCACAAAATATTATACAGTATTCTAAGAGAAAAGACAATTTACAAATACAATTAGTTGTAAAAAAAATAAATAATACTATTGCTTTTCAAACTCTTGCAGAAAATAAAAAGGGAGAAAAAATCATATTAGACGAAATACAGGCAGGATCATCTTTATTCAAGGACGAGAATAAATATCAATTTCATAATATTATTGACTTTACAAAAAAGGAAGATTCTATTTTTGTATTTTATAATGATTTTGGAAAAGTATTTCTCCTAAAATTCACTTTTGATAATGTTAAGTATACAAAAACAGAAATTTTTATAGGAAAACACAAGATAATCAGCTACGAAAATGGAGGCAATATGCAATCGTTTATGCAAATGAAATGGATAAATAATAAATTATATTTTTATATGCATGCTTCTCAAATGTATGGAGGGAAACTGAAGGATTTATTTGTCTATTCCAATGATAATGTGAAAAGGATTAATTTTGAACAAACTAGGAATGTAAAAGACGAAAAACAAATTTTCCGTGTCCTAGACTTAGAACAAAATAAAGAAAAAGTAAATGAAGAAATAAAAGGAATACTAAGGAAGAATTATTTATTAGAACAATATGAAAAATTTGAATACATAGGAAATATTGACGTTACTCCTTTTAAAGAAAGAGGATCAAGAAACTTAGGTGGAATTACTTATTTCTTTTACCAAGATACTTCAACTCAAACCAAAATTATTCGCTATGACAGTGATTATAATCAATGGCTTATTGGAGATTATAAAGAAGAAGAAATAAAACAAGAGTAAAAGCTAACCTTGAACTTATTTTTTGATTACAGCTTAAATAGCAAATTCTGGACACCATTGGGTTCTGCACAGCTTTGGTTGTATCTTACCTGGAAAGAACCAGAGAATACATAGCCGTTTTCCACCAACTGCATCACTAGCCCGGATTGTAGCGGAAAGCCCGGAGGCTGAAAATTTTATTTTTCCTGATGCAAAAAAGCGACCGGAGGAAGCTCTTTTTGTGTCATAGAAAAATTAATTTTCTGCCGGGGACTTGAAGCGAAAAGCGGGACACGAGCTAGCAACTGACGAAGTAAATAGCTTTACAAGACTAAATTTTAAAACTGAAAGTAAATAAACGGTTGCGGGCCACTTGTTGCTGTTGCATATACCAGCCAGAAAGTAAGTGCCAGTACCAGTGCTTTTACGATAATGGGCATTTTGTCGAAGATCATTTTCATGAAATTAGAAACCGGTGTTGGTAAAAAGTGCCACAGGTACCCGATGAGCATTATTAAAAATACATTTTTATATCCAAGAATAATAGTCTGCCATTCGTTAAAATGAAATTGTAGCTGACTTATATTATTGATAATGTCAAAAGCCATGGTAAAGTCTTTGGCACGGAAGAAGATCCAGCAGAACACCACAAAGTGGAATGTCAGGATAACGCTGATGAACCAGGTGAGTTTATTTTTAGGCAACGGAATATATTCTTTGAATATCTTTTCGACCACTAATGCAGCTCCGTGTAATACGCCCCAGATCACAAACTTCCAGGATGCACCATGCCAGAGCCCACCCAGCAACATTGTTAAAAATAAATTGACATACGTCCTGAATTTTCCTTTACGGTTTCCGCCCAGTGAAATATATAAATAATCGCGTAACCAGGTAGAAAGCGAAATATGCCATCGCCTCCAGAACTCTGTTATAGACGCTGATTTATACGGCGTCCTGAAGTTAATGGACAATCTAAAGCCCATGAGTAAAGCAATACCAATCGCCATGTCTGAATAACCGGAGAAATCACAATAGATCTGAATGGTGTACCCGTAGGTGGCCATTAAATTTTCAAAGGCGGTATAACTATTTGGGGCATCGAATACACGGTCGACAAAATTGAGCGAGATATAATCGGATATGACGGATTTCTTGATCAATCCGCCGATAATTAAAAATAATGCTGCATTGACATCGGCTCTTGAAAGCTGTATCTTTTTGTAAATCTGCGGAATAAATTCTGAAGCCCTGACAATAGGCCCTGCAACCAGTTGCGGAAAAAAAGAAACGAAGAACATATAATCCAGGATATTCTTTGTAGGCTGTAGTTCCTTTCTGTAAATATCAATGATATAACTCATCGACTGGAAGGTATAAAACGAAATTCCTACCGGTAAAATGATCTGATGAAAAGCGAAGTTACCATCAAAAAGGCTGTTATAATTATCTATTAAAAAATTAGTGTATTTAAAATAGCCTAAGAAAGAGAGGTTAAGTACAACACTCAGCACCAGATAAAACTTCCGGTAACTTTGATGAACTTCTTCGTAAAGCAATTTGGCCAGATTGTAATCGACTACACCCGAAAAGAGCAACAGGACAAAATAGGCCCCACTTGATTTATAATAGAAAAACAAAGAGAAGGCAAACACATAAATATTTCTCCATGTATGGGTTGTTGCTTTTGTAGTAAAAATATAAATAGGATAAAATATCAAAAACATCCCCAGGAAAAGAGCGGTATTAAATAATATAGGTTCTTTTGGATTGTACGTAAACCAGTGTTGAACCTGTTCGTAAGTGATTTGTCCAAAAAAATCTTCTACTCCCTTTTGTATAGCTGTTAATGTCATTAGTCTTTCTTCGTTTTATAATCCTGCAACATCTTAAGGATGGCTTCTGATAATAAATTCCCTTGTTTTTCGTAACCTGGTTTAGAATAATGCACTTTGTCGTTGGCCATTAATCCTTGTTCAAAGTTCCTGCTCACCCCATATAAACCTCCCAACTGGGAAAACATATCCCAGACAGCGAAATTACCTTCTTGTGCCAGGTTAAGTGTTTTTTGGGCATAGTCGGCAACAAAAACATTAGGGTATTTCCTTTGAAATAATGATGGCGGAGGTGTTACTACCAAAATAGCCGCGCCGGGATTTTGTTCTCTGGCATTACGAATAAAAATATCCAGTCTATCAATGTAGTCTTCTGATTTTAGTTTGTCAAAAGATTCATTTGTTCCCAGGGCAATGATAATTAAATCAGGCTGTAGGGCTTTTAATTGTTCAAAGAATATCGGGTACTTGTTATAATCGGATAGTTTTGCTCCGTTTACACCAATATTGTGATACACTATTCCCGGATTATCGTTTTCCAGGACCAGCCCGCTTAATTCGTATGTTGTTTTAGCCTTATTGGGGATTATAAAAATTTTATTCAGAGGGTCTTTAGACGTATAATAATGGTAATCAAATTCCTCAGAGACAGGCAACGGAATATATTCTGTTTTGTCAATAAAGGTATTTGTCATAGAAGTACCCGGAATTTTAAGTGTTTTTCCAGCTTTTATAGTATTTGATTTCAGGCGGTTTGCTTTTTTAATAGCTGTTATCGACACATTATATTTGTCTGCAATGACAGATAATGCTTCTCCGTTCCTTACCCGGTGCGAAATTTTTTTGGATATCTTTTTAGCAACACTAACGGATTTTCTGTCAATTGCCAGGCCAAAGCTATCGTCATTAGCTGGCGTTATGATTTTTATGGTATTGAAAAAATTATTGGCATCCCTCACATTTAACTCAATACCAAAATTAGCTGCTTTTGTACTTAACGCAATACCACTAATTCCTACGTTAGTACCATTGACAGGAGAGATATTGCGATAACTGTCCCAATACGCTGTCG
>DASVUQ010000071.1:0-6676 GCA_036386975.1 Flavobacterium sp.
CTGGAAATTACTAACCACTATCAAAGTGGCAGATTTAGATACCGCACTGCAATGTATAGAGTGGTATAGCTGCAGGTGGATTATAGAAGAGGTATTCAGGATCCTGAAAAAAGAAGGGTTCAATATAGAAGCAAGTGAACTTGGCTCTGCCAAAGCTATCCGGAAGTTATCTTTACTGATGATGGAAACCATTGTTAAGTTGTTTTTAATGCAGATAGCCTATAATATGCCTGAAGAAAGAATAGAAGCCGGAAGTTGTTTTTCAGATCAGGAGCAGGAATGCTTAGAACATCAAATCATGAAATTAGAAGGAAAAACAGAAAAACTAAAAAACCCCTATAGAGAGAAAGACCTTAAAAGATATGTATGGGCCATGGCAAGGCTCGGAGGATGGAAAGGATATGCCAGTAGGCGAAAACCAGGAATAACAACTTTCGCTATAGGAATACAAAAATTCGCAGCAATTATGCAGGGATGGCAATTATTCGTAGATGTGTCCACACGGTAGGCTACTATCCGGGCTAGGCTCCACGGTACAGCAAAACCATTGCTTCCTAAAAATAAAATCAAGGCAAATCACCAATAGTAAGTCAAAAAAAACAGCTATTTTTACAAAAAATAACAAAAACGACTAAAAAAGTTACAATGTCAACAATAGCACAACAATTCGGAATGACCGAAGCACTAGAAAAATTAGGTGTCAAAGCCATTAACGAAGGCACTTCTACAGGGCAGGAACATTTTTCAGGCGGGACTATACTCGAAAGTTTTTCACCGGTAGACGGGCAATTAATTGCAAAAGTAAAAACAACCACCCCTGCCGATTATGAAAAAGTAATGCAATCCGCCACACAGGCATTCAAGACATTCAGAGTAATGCCGGCGCCACAACGTGGTGAAATCGTACGCCAGTTCGGTCAAAAATTACGACATCATAAAGAAGCATTAGGCAAACTCGTTTCTTACGAAATGGGGAAATCGTATCAGGAAGGTTTAGGCGAAGTACAGGAAATGATAGACATTTGTGATTTTGCCGTAGGGCTTTCGCGCCAATTATACGGTTTAACCATGCACTCCGAACGCCCGGGGCACAGGATGTACGAACAGTACCATCCGCTGGGTGTTGTCGGGATTATTTCCGCATTCAATTTTCCGGTAGCCGTCTGGGCCTGGAATACCGCTTTGGCCTGGGTTTGTGGCGATGTCTGCGTCTGGAAACCTTCCGAAAAAACACCACTCTGCGGTATCGCCTGCCAGAATATTATTGCTGAAGTGATTAAAGAAAATAACCTTCCCGAAGGGATTTGCTGCCTCATTAACGGCGATTATACCATTGGCGAATTAATGACGGCAGACCCACGTATCCCTTTAATTTCTGCCACCGGTTCTACCAGAATGGGTAAAATTGTTGCACAGGCTGTTGCAGGGCGCTTAGGAAAATCTTTATTAGAATTGGGCGGAAACAACGCCATCATTGTTACACCGGATGCAGATATTAAAATGACGGTCATCGGTGCTGTTTTCGGTGCCGTAGGAACTGCCGGGCAACGATGTACATCAACACGTCGCCTTATCATTCATGAAAGTATTTACGATACCGTAAAAGAGGCCATTGTCGCAGCCTACGGGCAGTTAAAAATAGGAAACCCATTAGATGAGAATAATCATGTAGGACCATTAATTGATACAGATGCCGTAGCCCTGTATAACAAAGCCCTGGAAAAAGTAGTTGCCGAAGGAGGAAAAATCCTCGTAGAAGGCGGCATTTTATCAGGAGCAGGATATGAAAGCGGTTGTTATGTAAAACCCGCTATCACAGAAGCAGACCATACATTCAAAATTGTACATCAGGAAACTTTTGCCCCGATTTTACATTTATTAAAGTATTCTGGTGATGTTACGAATGCCATCGAAATGCAAAATGGAGTGGCACAGGGATTATCATCGGCAATTATGACCAATAACCTTCGCGAAGCCGAAGCTTTTCTTTCTGTGGCAGGTTCAGATTGTGGTATTGCCAATGTAAATATCGGAACTTCCGGTGCAGAAATTGGTGGTGCTTTTGGAGGTGAAAAAGAAACCGGCGGCGGACGCGAATCGGGTTCTGATGCCTGGAAAATATATATGAGAAGGCAAACCAATACCATCAATTATACAACAAACCTTCCATTAGCCCAAGGAATCAAGTTTGATCTATAATATTATATTCCCTATTTCATAATAAATCCCGCTGATTCATTTGAGCGGGATTTTATTTTTCCCACAAACTGTCGGTAAAGTAATGTTTGCAGTCCAGAAAATGATGCACTACTTTAAAATTTAAACTTCCTGCCAGGCTTTCAATATCTTCAAAGTTATACTTTTTAGAAAGTTCTGTCCAGATCATTTCATCTTTTTCAAATGTAAATGTAGTATCCAATACACCGCTGTATACATGCTGTTTTACAAGACTGTATAAATAACTTTTCACTTCACCGTTTTCAGGATTATAATGACAATAAAAATCAAACTGGTCTAAAGCGATATTAGCTCCCAGTTCTCTATTAACCCTGCGTAAAAGATTAATATTAAAAGCTTTTGTAATACCATGAGGATCATCATACGCTTTCTGGATAACCCGTGGGCTTTTCTGCAAATCTATGCCCAACAGTAATTTATCACCTTTTTTCATTCCGGCAGCAAACTTACTAAGCAGGTCAAAAGCTTCTTCTTTATTGTAGTTGCCAATATTTCCACCAAGAAACAGAAACAGGTTTGGAATGTTTTCTTTTGATAATTCGTGCAGGATATCAAAGTAGTCACCAACCTTCGAATTCATTTTGATTTCAGGGATAGTAGCACGTATAGTCTCTTCTAAAATTGAAATAGCTTCTTCAGAAATATCAATAGGAACATAAGTGAAATCAGCTTTTTTATAAAGAAATGTTTGAAGCAATTGCTTTGTTTTCATACCATCGCCCGAACCAAATTCTACTATATTAAATGGGCCTGTAAATTGCAACCGCTCTAAAATTTCTCCCGACTGCTGCGACAGGATTTCAAATTCACAATTTGTAGGATAATATTCGGGCATGTTCATGATTTCCTGAAAAATGTGGCTTCCCTGGTCATCATAAAAATATTTTGATGGAATGTACTTGTTTTTTGCAGTCAATCCTAAAAGGACATCTTCTGCAAAGGCTATATACTGAAAGATTTGAGGCGCGCTACTCATACAATTTATTTTACCAGTCGGATGCCGGTAAACTGCCAGCGTTCGTCTGCATGAAAAAAGTTCCTGTACGTTTTTCTGCTATGACCTGGTGCAGTAGCACAGGATGCACCACGCAAGACCATTTGATTTATCATAAATTTACCATTATATTCGCCAATAGCACCATCTTGTTTTTTAAAACCCGGATAAGGAAGGTAAGCACTATGCGTCCATTCCCAGCGTTTTCCCCATTCCAGTTGATCAGAAGCAATTTCCCATTCAAATTCTGTAGGTAAACGCATATTTTTCCATTCGGCGAAAGCGGCAGCTTCATAAAAGCTGATATGGGTAACAACAGCTTTTGGGTTTACCTTCTGTAGCCCGGCAATAGTATAGTAATACCATTCGCCATCTATCAAATGCCAGTAAAGCGGTGCTTCAATTTTATGTTCAGTAACCCAGGCCCAACCTTCATCGAGCCAATAATTAAAATTGTGATAACCACCTACGGTAATAAATTCTAAATATTCAGCATTAGTAACTAAAGCTTCTGAAATTTCAAACTCGTTTAGATATACTTTATGCTTTCCGTGTTCATTGTCAAAAGAAAACCCATCACCGTTAAAGCCTATTTCATAAATCCCTTCTGCTATTTTTATAAATCCAAAACTCGTATTCTCCTGATTTTCCCAATTTTTTGTTGAATCATATACGGGGAAAATAGGATTATGGCCCAGAATATATTTAATATCTGTAATTAATAGTTCCTGATGTTGCTGTTCGTGGTTAAGGCCTAGTTCCAGTAACTCTTTTACTATTTCTATTTCGGTTTCCGACTTGGTATTCAACAGCAACTGCATATTAACGTTAATATACGCCCTGTATTTATATATTTCTTCTACACCAGGACGTGTTATATTTCCACGGTCTGCCCTAAACACACGTTTTCCAATAGTGTTGTAATAACTATTAAAAAGAAAACAAAAATCCTCATTAAATACTTCGTAACCAGGCAGATGTTCTTTAAGAATAAACTGTTCAAAAAACCATGTAGTATGGGCTAAATGCCATTTGGGTGGACTTACAAAATGAACTGGTTGTGGAATGTAATCCTCTATTTCAAGAGGCATACAAACAGTATGTGTATAATCTCTAATAACATCAAATCGTTTTGAATAATTCATTCTTTATAAGCTAAAGAAACAAAATACAAAGGATAATCAGAATAATATTTATGCTTTTTTTATTCTTATTTATAGAATTATATACTAAAAAATTTAGACTATACTGCTCTCTTTTTATTTTTGTATGTGATATAATACCCATAAGATAAAGCCATTACAGCTAAAACTAAAATTCCATTATTTATTGGAACTTCATCTTCAATAGGAATATCAGGGGCAGGCGGCGGCGGCGGCGGTCCTTGAGCAACACATATTGTTGAAGCAAAAAATGCAATACATGCATAAACAAGTAAAAATTTATATTTTCTCATACACCACAAAATTAATAAAATAAAAGTAATATAAAATCTTAATATCTTTAACATAATTACAAAAAAATTAATTTAAATATAAATGTTAAAAATAGGCACGTAATTGTATATTCCCTGTATGAATAGCCTGAGTGTTTTCATTTTTACGTCCGGTATAATTTAAATTAACATCTAAAAACTCACTTAATTTTTTCTGAAGTAATAACCGCCACGTAAAATTTTTCCCATCTTGAAGCCCTTCCAGCATCTGATAAGCAGCAGGTGAAAGTTCATTGCCTTTAAAATTATTCTGAAACAAAGAAATTTCTCCATTTACCGTAAATTGTTTTTCGCTGGCATATGCAAAAGCTGTCCCAAATTTATTCTGATCTAACGTTTCTAACTCACCAATTTTATTCTCTTCCCTCTGAAGTTCATAAAAAACTTCCCAACTTGTATTTTTAGAAAACAAATATGAAATTTTAGGGGCCAACTGATAGCCGTTAAGCTTAAAATTCCTACTGTTGTAATTTTCAGAATACGAAGCAGAGGCTATCGTTTTTCCGGCTAAGCCAAACAGCCAGCTTTTTTGGTACAAATGGTTATATTGCATTTGATGCGAACTATTTTTGTTTTCCTGTGATCCCACTGAAAGTAAATTTTTAGTACTTCCATTTAAATAAGAATAAGTAACAGAATGTTTTTGTTTCCCTCTGTTATAAAATAAGCTATTCCTGAAACTCGAGTTGAGTCCTAATACATCCTGATCGCCAAAACCAAAAGGATTAAAATCAAAATCGCTCCCATCTCTGGCGATTTTACGCTCTGTTAAAAAAGAAGTCTGATTATAGAAATAAGATACTATTTTTTTTAATCCTTTTTCATTCTGCCATTGGTTTGGATTTAACGTTATAGATTGAGAAAACCTGTTTTGGTGCGTCCTTCGAAAAATCTGATTGGGTAAAAAAACACGAACAAACTTCCCCTGGTCTGAAAACTGTGCTATATCAAATTCTTCCAGTTCCTGAATGCCATTGTTATTATAATCATTCCAGATATAGACGCCCTGTCCGGGATTAACTTCTAAATAAGTAAACTCCTGTTGTGCAATGGTGCCCGAAGTAGTTTCATATGCTGTACTAAGCTGTACAATCTGATTAAAAAACCGGTTGTTATATAGCAACCTTGAATTGAGGGAAGGTTCGTTTTCTTTCTCTTGGTCTTCGAATTTAAGGTTTCTGTAATTTATAAAAACAGATAAATCGCTTTTTTCATTCTGGATAAGCCTCGATTTTAAATAATAGGACTGAGACCGGTTTACTCTTTGTAGTACACCATTAAACACGCTGTCATTGGTTCTTCTGAGGTAACCAATTTCTCCATAGACTTTAGTAGAGTCCCCACGCCCGGTAAACATGCCATATTCTTTAAATCTTTGGCTTAAGGCAGAAAATTGGTTTGTAGCTTTTATTTTTTCCTGATTGTTTTCAAAACGTAAAGTAGCATCGACCCAGTTTTTACTTCTAAAGTGATAGCGGGCCTGAGACTGGTTTCTTACGAACTTGGAAGTGGCGGTTTCGCTATTGCTTTGCAGATAACTTCCGGTATTTTGTATGTTCCACTTTTTAAGATTAAAATTACTGTTAACAACATGTCGGCTACCGGAAAAATTTTCAGAAAAATCAAGTTTTTCCAGCTGATAGGTTAAAAATCCTTTCTCGGGTAATTTAAAATTTATTCCTGATACCAATAAACTTTGATTGCCTAAAGGATCGGTTAGGTTCCAATCCCTATTAAACTCAATTGTAAATAATCGTTCAATAGTTTTGAATTTTTTTTCTACGAACTGGTAATTGGTAAAAAAATCAACCTTCCATTTTTTTGAAAATAGATTTTGAGTAAGGTTAATTTTTCCTGCCAAGCCTTGGTTTTCATCATCATCAAGAGTTGAAAACAGGTTTCTATCGTTGTTGCTGATGCCAATTTCAAAATCAACACTGGTTTTCGCA
>DASVUQ010000072.1:0-7134 GCA_036386975.1 Flavobacterium sp.
TTTCAAAAATAAAACAGAATTGAACAAAATTAAACAATTTGTTATATTTGTAACTTTTACGATACTGTCATGATTAGCTATAGCTGTAAGTAGCCCCGATAGTAATGAAAATCCTTTTGCTGTTTATGCTAATAAACAGCAAAAGATTGTAATGGATAGCGGGAAAAAGCTCCTCCTTTTTATTAAAAATAACTGGAAAAAGCTTTTAAGTAGGGAGGAATTTAGTTATTTTTGTGCCACTTTTATCCCGAAAAGGATTCAGGATATAATCAATATTTAATTTTATGGACATACACGAATACCAAGGAAAAGAAATATTAGCCAGTTATGGTGTAAAAGTGCAACGGGGTTATGTTGCCAATAATCCACAGGAAGCGGTTGCGGTGGCCAAGCAGCTTACTGCTGAGACCGGAACGGGATGGCACGTTATTAAAGCTCAGGTACACGCAGGCGGAAGAGGAAAAGGCGGTGGTGTAAAACTGGCCAAAAACCTGCAACAGGTAGAAGAACTGGCAGAACAAATTATTGGGATGCGGTTAATTACGCCCCAGACTTCGGCTGAAGGTAAAAAGGTGCACAAAGTCCTGGTAGCTGAGGATGTTTATTATCCTGGTGAAAGTGAAACGTCTGAATTTTATATGTCGGTGGTATTGAACAGGGGTAGGGGCCGTAACATGATTATGTATTCTACTGAAGGTGGAATGGATATTGAAGAGGTGGCGGAACACACACCTCATTTGATATTTACGGAAGAAATTGACCCGACTGTCGGTTTACAAGGGTTTCAAGCGAGACGCATTGCGTTTAACCTTGGACTTTCCGGAAATGCATTCAAAGAAATGGTACAGTTCGTAGATGCTTTATACAAAGCGTATGTCGGTTCTGATGCTTCTATGTTTGAAATCAACCCGGTCCTAAAAACATCTGACAACAGGATTATCGCTGTAGATGCTAAAGTAAACCTTGACGATAATGCCTTATACAGGCACCCGAAATTAGCAGAAATGCGTGATATCCGTGAGGAGAATCCTATTGAAGTGGAAGCGAAAGCCGCGGGGTTAAACTATGTGGACCTTGATGGTACGGTAGGTTGTATGGTTAACGGTGCCGGCCTTGCGATGGCAACAATGGATTTAATTAAATATGCAGGTTTTGAACCAGCTAACTTCCTGGATGTAGGAGGTACGGCCGATGCAAAACGTGTGGAACTGGCGTTTAGGATTATATTGAAGGACCCTAACGTAAAAGCGATTTTGATTAACATTTTTGGAGGTATCGTTCGTTGTGACCGTGTAGCCCAGGGTGTTGTAGATGCTTATAAAAACATGGGCGATGCTATAAAAGTACCGATCATTGTTCGTTTACAAGGTACCAATGCGGAAATTGCAAAAGAATTAATTGACAACTCAGGTATGCCGATTCTATCTGCTGTCCAGTTCCAGGAAGCTGCAGACCAGGTTCAGGCTGCCTTAAGCAAATAATAATAGCAGGCCATTTTTTAAACTTTATTTACTTTGTTATATTCAAAAATCCTGGATGAAAGTTCAGGATTTTTTATGCTTATCAGGTCAAAGACATGTAGTAGGGTAAGGTTTTGATGAAAATGTTTCCGTTCTTTGCAAAAATTAAATCTCTAATGGAAGTACAATTAAAATTCGGTATAGGTCAGTTACTTTTTGGGATGGGCCAGAAAGATGTGATTGCTGTTTATGGCAAACCGGACAAACAATACACTGATGAAGAAGATAACATTGTTTTTTTATACAATGCCTATAAATTACGCCTGACTTTTTATAAAGAGGAAGGTTTAAAACTAGGGTATATCATTTCATCTGCTGCCGATACAACATTATTCGGTAAGAAAATAATAGGCGAAAAGACAGCCGAAGTAAAGAAGGCACTGGCACAAAACAACATTTCTAAATGGGCACCCGAAACATTTGACAGTTACGAAAATAGCTTTAATGAAGATAACTGGCTTATTCTACAGGCAGAATTTGATGAGGTGGTAAAGCTCGAAATAGGGGCTATTATCAACGATAATGATGAGTTTGACTGGAAGTTCAGGCAATAAAAAGAATTACAGAGATTTCAGCAAATTTAAAATTAGTACTTATAAAATGAAGGCTCCCGAAAAATGTACAGTTTTTAAATCCAATGAATTGTCAGGAGCACAAAACTTACTATTTCCATTGCTTTTGTCCCGCTTTCCGCTCTATCTGCGCAAAAAAAGCGCAGGATGCCGCTGCAATCGGGGCTACTAAAGAAATTTTCGTTTTTTTAGGAACACCTCAACAGTGGTGTGCCGGTATAACTTTAAAAAATAGGCAGGCACCTAATACATTCCCCTATAGCTTTGCGTCTTAGTACCTTTGCGAGAAATTAAAAACATACAATGAATGAGTTAATATAAAATATGCTGTAATAATAGTGATAAATGGTATCATTTTTTCTGCAAAACCGGTAAAGTTTGCCTCAAAGTGAGCCCTTCTTTTCGCGGGTTTCAAAGACACAAAAAATCTAAAGAATAACTCATAATCAAGGATTGTGATATTTTATTTTAATTCAGCTATAATTGATATTTTTAATTACATTTGAATATGAAGTTTATAATGCAATTCGTTTTCATGCTAGTAATGGCATCTTATGTTCAGGCACAGGAACAATTTCGTGTTTTTTTTGATAGTAATAAATTTGAACTCAGTGGAACCGAGATGCTGCGGCTCAACAACTGGATCAATACGAATAAAGAAATAAAAATAGTCGGTATTCATGGGTTTTGTGACGAAGACGGAAGTGTAGACTTTAATGATACGCTGGCCAAAAAGCGGATTGATTTTGTATCTAATTGTATCAAAGGGAAATTAAAAATACGGGATGATTTTAAAACCAGAAATTTTGGTGAGAAACACCAGCTATCAAAAATTAAGGCCGAGAACCGGAAAGTAACTTTATTTTATCTGGAAAGTAAAGACATTATAAGAGAAGAGGAACTTTTAGGAATTAAAAAAGAAAAGCCCAAAACCAAACCTGAAATCACATATCCTAAGACGTTAATAGTTAATAATCCTAACGGAACCAAATCAGAATTTGTACTGGATATTCCATTTATGAAAAAAGTAGCCAGTGCAGCGGTGGGGGAAAAACTTAAAATTAAGAATTTAAACTTTCAGCTTAATACCTTTATAATTACGCCTGATTCGCGTAGTAAATTATATGAATTACTCTATATCATGCAGCTTAATCCTGACCTCAATATTGAAATCCAGGGCCATTTATGTTGTAGCTCCGTTGATAAACAGGATTTATCGACACAAAGGGCAAAAGCCATATACAGCTTTCTTATTATTAATGATATTAAAAAATCAAGATTATCCTATAAAGGTTTCGGGAGCAAAGACCCTATTTTTCCTTTACCCGAAAAGTCAGAAGCAGAACGTGCAGCGAACCGAAGAGTAGAAATAATGATTATGAAGAACTAAAAAAAACCGTTGATACAACGGTTTTTAATTTGATATTAATTTTTTTCAGCACCTGGTTTCCTTATTTTGCAACTACTTCACCTTTTATTTTAAGCGGTACTTTTCCACCTTCATAATTTACGGCATTAGACTCAACAGTAATTGTTTTTCGTATAGCACCCGGGTTCATATTATATTTTACATCTATTTTACCTGATTTTCCGGGAAGTATGGGTTCTTTGGGATAAGAAGGGACAGTACAACCACAGGTAGACTGGACATTGGTAATAACCAGCGGTGCATCACCGGTATTTTTAAATTGAAAACTTCTTACACCATTATCGGAATCTTTACTTACAGTGCCATAATCTATGGTATTATCCTTTTCAGAAAACTCAATTTTAGGGCCGGTTTGGGCATTTCCAAAGGCCATGATTGATAAAAACGTCAGTAAAAGCAGTACTTTTTTCATTATAAAGTTTTTTAGTGTTACAGTAAAGTTAGCCGGTTTTAATTTAAATACAAATTATTAATCCTTAATTTTTTAAAACCCACTAAGTTATTTACTTTTGCCAGATAAATACAATAAACGTACCAAAAGTAAAAAAAGTATTTTATTAGTCATAAATTTCTTTAAAAGCTATTTTTCTTTATAAAGACAATAATGCCTATCTCAATGCAAATGCCTATAAATTAGAACATCATAAAAAAAATGACAATCCCAGCACAATTCGAAGCTAAAATTATTGAAGACAAATGGTATGCCTACTGGATGAAAAATAATTACTTTCATTCAGAACCAGACCACCGCACACCGTATACCATAACCATCCCGCCACCAAACGTGACTGGTGTTTTACACATGGGGCATATGCTGAACAATACCATTCAGGATGTTCTGATCCGTCGTGCCCGTTTAAAAGGTTTTAATGCTTGCTGGGTGCCGGGAACCGATCATGCTTCTATTGCTACGGAAGCTAAAGTAGTAGCTAAATTAAAAGCGGAAGGTATCAATAAAAATGATTTGTCACGTGAAGAGTTCCTGAAACACGCCTGGGACTGGACAAACAAATATGGGGGCGTAATCTTAGACCAGTTAAAAAAACTCGGCGCTTCATGTGATTGGGAGCGGACGAAATTTACCATGGACCCTGACATGTCGGCTTCCGTAATCAGGTCTTTTGTCGATTTATACAACAAAGGAATGATTTATCGAGGCTACCGGATGGTCAACTGGGACCCGGAAGCAAAAACAACATTGTCTGACGAAGAAGTAATTTTTGAAGAGCGACAGGGGAAATTGTATTTCTTAAAATATCAAATCGAAGGCAGTACTGATTTCCTGACAGTCGCTACTACACGCCCGGAAACTATTTTTGGAGATACTGCTATTTGCATCAATCCTAATGATGAACGGTTGGCACATTTAAGAGGTAAAAGAGCTATTGTTCCCATCGCAGGGAGAATAATTCCGATAATAGAAGACGATTATGTAGATATGGAATTTGGGACCGGTTGTTTGAAAGTAACACCGGCTCACGATATGAATGATAAAACTCTAGGAGAAAAACATCATCTTGAAGTGATTGATATATTTAATGAAGACGCTACATTAAACGCCGCCGGATTACATTATGCAGGAAAAGACCGTTTCGTGGTTCGTGAAGCCATTGCCAAAGAGTTAGAGGAAAACGGAAGCTTGGCTACAACTGAAACCCACCTTAACAAAGTAGGGACTTCCGAAAGGACAAAAGCAGTAATAGAGCCTCGCTTATCTGATCAGTGGTTCCTGAAGATGGAAGACCTGGTAAAGCCGGCCATTAAAGCGGTTCTTGAAACCGAAGATATTAAACTATATCCAAAACGTTTCGACAATACCTACCGTCACTGGCTGGAAAACATCCGCGACTGGAATATTTCGCGGCAACTCTGGTGGGGGCAACAAATACCTGCATATTTCTTTGGCAATGGAAAAGAAGATTTTGTAGTAGCAGAAAATATAGAAGAAGCATTAAAGTTAGCAAGAGAAAAAACGTTAAACTTTAAACTTGAAACAAAAGATTTAAAACAAGATGCCGATGCTTTAGACACCTGGTTTTCTTCCTGGCTTTGGCCAATGGCCGTTTTTGGCGGAATCATGGAACCTGAAAATAAAGATTTCAACTATTACTACCCGACAAATGATCTCGTTACAGGCCCGGATATCTTATTTTTCTGGGTAGCCAGAATGATTATTGCAGGGTATGAGTATACCGGAAAGAAACCGTTTAATAATGTATACCTTACCGGATTAGTCCGCGACAAGCAAAGAAGAAAAATGTCAAAATCACTTGGAAATTCTCCCGATCCGTTAGATCTGATCGAGAAATTTGGTGCCGATGGCGTCCGTGTAGGGTTGCTGTTAAGTGCTTCTGCCGGAAACGATATTATGTTTGATGAAGAACTCTGCAACCAGGGGAAAGCGTTTGCGAATAAAATATGGAATGCCTTCCGGTTAATCAAAGGCTGGGAGATAAGCGACACTATTATTCAACCCGAAGCATCAAAGGTGGCTATTGAATGGTATGAAGCAAAATTGCAACAGACATTGGCTGAAATTGAAGATCACTTTGAAAAATACAGGATTTCAGATGCGCTGATGGCTATTTATAAACTGGTTTGGGACGATTTTTGTTCGTGGTTCCTCGAAATGATCAAACCGGCATATATGGTGCCAATCGACAGAAAAACGTTTGACAAAGCAATTGAAATGCTGGAGAATAATTTAAAATTATTGCATCCGTTTATGCCTTTCTTAACGGAAGAAATCTGGCAGGTCATTACGCCAAGGACTACAGCCGAAGCGCTTATTATTGCTACCTGGCCGGAATTAAAACCTTTTGATGCACAGTTAATTTCGGGTTTTGAATTTGCTTCAGAAGTAATATCCGGGATCAGGACCATCCGAAAAGAAAAAAATATTCCGTTTAAAGATACGGTTGAATTAAAAGTAATTAATAACAGTAATGTTTCTACTTATTTTGATTCTGTAATAATGAAATTAGGAAATAGTACATCATTAGAATACGTTACTGAAAAAGTAGAAGGTACTTTGACATTCCGTGCCCAATCAAATGAATACTTTATTCCAATTACTGGTGCAATCAATGTGGAAGAAGAGTTAACAAAGCTTACAGAAGAATTAAAGTACAACCAGGGCTTCCTGAAGTCGGTTCAGGCCAAATTATCAAATGAGAAATTTGTAAATAATGCCCCCGAAAAAGTTTTGGAAACAGAGCGGAAAAAAGAAGCAGACGCTTTGGCTAAAATTGCCACGATTGAACAAAGTTTATTGAGCCTTAAATAACATTCTATAAAAACAAAAGCCCTGTAAATTAATTACAGGGCTGGTCTTAATGTATTAGTTCTTTATAATTAAATCGTTGTTGTTGTGCCTGTTGTTCTTCCTGTTGTTGTTGTACCTATGATAGCATTAGGATGTACCCTGGTAACAAGGCTGGTAATAATCTCTATAATACCTACTACTACATGTGGCTCCCATACGGCATCTGCAAATCCGAACAGCCATGGTGAAGCGGCTAAGAATACCCCGGATAAAAAATCAATGGCAAGGTGGGTCTTTACCGAAATAAGTTTAGCAATACCTAATTCGTAATTAGTCATCAAACTATAA
>DASVUQ010000073.1:0-8421 GCA_036386975.1 Flavobacterium sp.
TTTTAACTTCCATGAACACTGTTAATTTTTGTGAAATATATAGAATTAAAAATCAAAATAAAAGCATTTATAAAAATAAAAATTTTTCTGTCCCATAAATTTGGAACTCCTGATTTTAGTTTTATATTTGCAGCCGCATTAACAGATGCAAAATTACTTTTGGCGAGGTAGCTCAGTCGGTTAGAGCGCAGGATTCATAACCCTGAGGTCGGGAGTTCAAATCTCCCTCTCGCTACAAAAAAATCGGGTCCGTTTTACAGACCCGGTTTTTTTATGCCTTTTATTTTATACATCTTTGTTTTGGAGGTTCTAATAATGAATGAACAATCCTGCCGTAACATTGGCAGCTTAGCAAATATTAGGACTGATTAGTATTGGCAATGGTAGTACAAGTATATTCATCTGTATTATTTTTTCCTGCAAGGTTTTATAAACCTTGTAGGCATTATTGATTTTATTTTTATTATTTTAATTAGGCATATAAGGTTCAAAAAACCTTGCAGGATTGCAGTTAATACTACCCCAATGTATGTTTTTGTATTTGTAAACCCATTTTTAGTTGGGTTAGAGCTGGTTCAAACCTTAATATAAATTCTAAAAATTTAGATATCGCTGGCAAGGGTTTATAGCAAAATTTCGAAACTTTTGAATTAATAAAACCGGTAAAGTTTGCCTTAAAGGGAGACCTTCTTTTCCCGGGTTTTATAGACATACAAAAAATCGATAAAGCTTTTTGAAAACGGATCTTAAATTAATTGAAAGTTTAATAGATGGAATTTTTGAACGCGGATTTTAGCGGATGACGCAGATTTTCGCAGATTTAAATTTTTGCATTTATATTTGAAGCATAAAAAAAGCGCCCTTTTTTTTGGCGCTTTTGTGTTATGATATGTCGATCATACGTTTGGGTTTGGGCAATGCTTCTTCTTTTTTTGGAAGACGTATTTTTAGGATACCGTCTTCATAAGAAGCTTTTATGTCATCGTCTTTTACCGTATCAGGTAAGGTAAAAGAGCGTTTGAATGAGGAGAATGAAAATTCTCTTCTGGTGTATTTTCCTTGTTCTTCGGTTTGGTTTTCTGATTTAAACTCGGCTGAAATAGTGAGCAAATCATTTTCTAAATCAATAACAAAATCTTCTTTTTTCTTTCCTGGTGCGGAAAGTTCCACTTCATAAGCGTTATCGGTTTCTCTGATGTTTACGGCAGGAACTGTTCTTTCATTAAAATTTTGTGTGCCTCCTGCCCAATCCGGCCTGAATAATTCTTCCATTAGTGAAGGAAAAAGACCATTGCTGTTGTTTCTTTTAACTAAACTCATTTTGTTAGAATTTAAAGGTTAAACAATTTTAATTTTAAGTTACACTAGTGATTTAACAAGTTATGTGCCATTGGTTTTACAAAGTCAATTTGTCATTTTAGGTCGTCATTTTGACATTTTTGTTTGGAAGATAATGACATTTTAGCCCTGATTGTAGCGGCATCCTGCGCTTTTTTTGCACAGATAGAGCGGAAAGCGGCACAAAAGCAGTGGTAATAGTAAGTCTTGTGCTCCTGATAATTCATTGGATTTAAAAACTGCAAATTTTTCGATATCCTTATTCATTTTTAAAATAAAAATAGGATCTATTATTTTAATTTAGCTGTTATTATCTTATAAAAACGAGGCTGTTGCCTTTTGATAAATTACCATCGAACCGATATCCTTCATAATCAAACTTTTTCAGGTCATCAATAGTGGTGGCATTGGTATCTATGATGTACCGCACCATCATGCCCCTCGCCTTCTTTGCAAAGAAACTTATCATTTTAAGCTGGCCATTTTTATAATCTTTGAAATCAGGAGTAATTACAGGGACTTTTAAAGCTTTTACATCAATGGCGGAAAAATATTCATTACTGGCAAGGTTAATGAATAATTCGTTCTTTTTTAATTCTTTGTTGAGTGCTTTTGTAATACTGACTTTCCAGAAATCATATAAGTTTTTGCCTTCGCCAACAGGCAATTTAGTACCCATTTCTAATCGGTACGGCTGGATCAGATCCAGTGGTTTTAATAATCCATAGAGACCTGAAAGTATCCTGAGGCGGTCCTGAAGCATATCTAATTTTTCAGCTGGAATTGTATAGGCATCTAAACCGGTATAAACGTCTCCATTAAAGGCAAAAATAGCAGGGCGGGCATTTTTAGGAGTAAAAGGAGTTCTAAAATCTTTATTCCGTTGCCAGTTCAGGTCTGCCAGTTTATCGGAAATATCCATTAATGCTGATAATTCTTTTGGGGACTTTTGTTTAACAACAGTATTTATTAGTTTACTTTCTTTTAAAAAAATACCTTTAGTAAACTTTTCCGTTGGTAGAGGCGTTTCAAAATCAAGTGACTTTGCCGGTGAAATAAGGATTTTCATTTATTTAGTTTAGTTGTATAATGCTTCTTCTATCTGAAAACTATTTAAAAAAGCTACTGTCTTTTCAATATCATAATGCAAAATCCGGTCTTCACTAACAAAAGGAACTTCTTCCTGATACGATTTTAAAAACATTTCAATAAAATTGCTGGATTGCAATGGCCGTCTAAAATGAATCGCCTGTGAGGCGTTCATTAATTCTATTGCTAAAATACGTTCTATATTTTCCATTACCCGCAATAACTTTGTAGCGGCATTCGCACCCATACTCACATGGTCTTCCTGTCCGTTCGAAGAAACAATACTATCAACACTGGCCGGTGTCGCCAGTTGTTTATTTTGGCTGGCAATACTTGCGGCAGTGTACTGAGGGATCATAAACCCGGAATTCAGCCCGGGGTTATCTACTAAAAATGTAGGTAAGTTGCGTAATCCGGAAATTAACTGATACGTCCTTCTTTCTGAAATGCTTCCCAATTCTGCCAAAGCAATAGCCATAAAATCCAGGGCTAAAGCCAATGGCTGTCCATGAAAATTCCCTCCGGAAATAATCTGGTCACTTTCTTCAAAAATATTGGGATTATCGGTAACGGAATTCATTTCTGTCTTAAAAACTTTTTTCACATAATCCATCGCATCTTTTGTAGCACCATGTACCTGTGGTATACAGCGGAAAGAGTACGGGTCCTGGACATGTTGTTTTTGCTGCGTGATAATCGTACTTCCTTCTAAAAACCCGATAATCCTTTTAGCAGTTACGATTTGTCCTTTATGCGGACGTATGTAGTGGATCAGCTCGTTAAAGGGTTCTATCCTGCCATCGAAAGCTTCGAGGGAAATAGCACCTATTAAATCAGCGAGATACGAAAATTTAGCTGCTTTTATGATTACATGGACCCCATAGGCACTCATAAACTGCGTACCGTTTAATAATGCCAGCCCTTCTTTGGATTGTAAAACAATAGGTTCCCATCCATAATGGGCCAGGGCTTCCTTTGAAGGTACTTTTTTATTATTAAAATACACTTCCCCTTCTCCTAGTAACGGGAGTGATAAATGTGCCAGTGGTGCAAGGTCACCGGAAGCACCAAGAGACCCTTGTGTGTAAATAACGGGTAAAATATCGTTGTTATAAAAATCAATCAGGCGTTCTACGGTAACCAGCTGAACTCCCGAATGACCGTAATTCAAAGACTGGATTTTCAGCAAAAGCATTAATTTTACAATTTCCTGAGGCACTTCGTCGCCTGTTCCGCAGGCATGTGATTTTACAAGGTTTTCCTGTAGGTGCGACAGGTTTTCGTCTGAAATTCTGATATTATATAAGGAACCAAAACCGGTGTTGATACCATAAATGGGGCCTTTATGCGTCTGCATTTTAGCATCCAGATAATCACGACAGTGTTGAATGTTTACCTTTGCTTCTTCAGAAAGCGCCAGTTTTTTGTGCTGTACCACAATTTCCTGTACTGCTGCAAAATCCAGTATGTTAGTGCTAATGTAATGTGTGTCGTCCATGGGTTTGGTATTGGAATTCGAAATTATGCAAAAGTACTATCTGTACCAAATAAGACTCAGTATATAAACAGATTTACATTGCAGTGGTTAAAATATTTTGCATTTCTTGTTGGATGGCCTGTGCTTCTTCCCTGGCTTTTACCGTAAAATCAGCTCCGCCCGAAGCATAAATAATGGCCCTTGAGGAATTAATCAGTAATCCTATATTGGTATTCATTCCGTATCGGCAAACGTCGGCCAGATTACCGCCCTGTGCACCAATACCCGGAACAAGCAAAAAGCTATCGGGGATTATTTTCCTGATTTCAGCAAAATGCTCGGCTTGGGTAGCACCAACTACATACATCAGGTTGTTGCTGTTCTTCCAGGTCCTGGAAGTTGTAATTACCTTTTTGTACAACTCCTGTCCGTCGACAGGCTGTGTCTGAAAATCTAACGCCCCTTCATTAGAAGTCAGCGCCAGCATAATCGTATGTTTATTTTCAAACGCCAGGAAAGGTTCTACAGAATCTTTTCCCATATAGGGAGCCACTGTAATGGAATCAAACTGAAGGTCTTCAAAAAAAGCCTTAGCATACATCGAAGACGTATTGCCTATATCCCCGCGTTTGGCATCGGCAATAGTAAAAATTTCAGGATATTTTTCGTTAAGGTAATCAATCGTTTTTTGAAGCGAGCGCCAGCCTTGTAACCCATACGCTTCATAGAATGCCATGTTGGGTTTGTAGGAAACACATAAATCATGAGTAGCGTTAATAATGGCTTTATTAAATTCGAAAATGGGGTCTTCAAGTTGTAATAAATGTGGCGGTATTTTAGACAAATCGACATCTAAACCTATACAAAGAAAAGATTTTTTTGTTCTGATTTGATTAATTAGTTGTTGTGTTGTCATTTTTTATTAAAAAGCAAAGTTCGCAAAGTTCTTATAATTATTAGCCACTAATTCACGAATATTAAAATTCTGTTTGTGAATTAGTGGCTAAAATATTTATTGGTTTTAGTTTCTAATAAATAATAAATTACATTTATAAATTTATTATTTAACTAAATTGATTTCAACTCTTCTATTTAAATTTCTGCCTTTTAAAGTTTTGTTAGTGGCAATAGGTTTTTTTGAACCATAACCTTGTGAAGTTAATCTGCTTTCGCTGATGCCTTTATCTACAAGATACTTTCTTACTGCAGCAGCTCTGTCTTTTGACAATTTAAGATTACTTGCTGGTTTCCCGGTACTGTCGGTATGTCCTTCGATTTTGAAATTTGCAGTATTATATTCATTCAATACGGCTACAATTGCGTCAAGGCTAGGGAAAGATTCCGCTTTGATTGTTGCTTTTCCTGTATCAAAAAGAATAGTTTTCGAAAACTCATTAATTTTTTTAATAACCTCTATTTTAATTTCAACTGGTTTTACTTCAGGACAACCATTATTTAAAGGAGTTCCGAAAACTAGCGGGCATTTATCATCTTTATCAAGAACGGTATCTTTATCGGTATCTTCCCAAGGGCATCCTTTATTTTCAACTGGTCCGGCTACATTAGGGCAGCTATCGTCTTTATCAAAAACAGTATCTTTATCAGTATCTTCCCAAGGACATCCTTTATTTTCAATTGGTCCGGCCACTTCAGGACATTTATCGTCTTTATCAAGAACAGTGTCTTTATCGGTATCTTCCCAAGGGCAACCTTTATTTTCAATTGGTCCGGCTACTTCGGGGCATTTATCTAATTTGTCTAAAATACCATCTTCATCTTTGTCTTTCTTTTTACCTTGATAAACAGGAATTTTAAGTCCTACATGAACATCTGCCCCTTTTGATTCTTTCGAAATTAAATTTGAAATGATTGAACCGGAACCTAAAAATAATGGTCCAAGTCGAAATCCTGCTCCAGCGTTTACCTGGCTATATTGAATATAACTTAGTGGCAGGTAAAAACTAAACCATTTTACTTCATATCGCGGTGTTAGAGAAATAGTATTTGCAATTGAATTGGTATTTAAAGCTTTTTTAGACGTTAAACTAATATCTGCATTGAAGTTTAAGTAGAATTTTTTGTACATATTCCAATCGACATTGGTATGCAATGCCGTGGGCAAATTTGCTTGTGTAGCATTTGTATTGGTGACAGGAAAAGTGTTTAAAAAATCATCTATGTCCAGGTCATTAAAATCTTCTTCAGTTCTAACACCATTGATGTTGTAATTTTTTCCTGTAGCATTTTTGTACTTAATCGAACCAATATCTGTAACAGATAATGCAAATCTTAACTTGTATTTATTTAAATCCTTATCATCTGCATTAAAACTATTATAATCAGGACGGTATTCGTACACAAATCCTAAATCGGCAGCAAAACCTTTAGAATTTTTATTAAATTCATAATCCTCGTCTTCAATTTTTTGTGACCCGCCATACGTTATTACACCTGTAGTAGTTATTGTATTATTGGTAGTATTTGGGTCAACATAATTATAATCTATAGAAACATTATTGGCATTTAAATATATATTGCTAACACCTTGTAAATATTTTAAGGACAATCCGCCCTTTAGAAAATGCTGGTTTTTATTTAATAATACTGTTGCATATGAAACACCTAACTCGCCCCAGGAATGACCTATACCACGGAAATTTTGAGAATTTAATCTAAAATCCGATGTTCCAAAGTCATCTTCTAACCGGTCTATTAAAGCTCCGTCAATTCTTCTAACATTGATCATCGATCTTGCTCTGGTAAAAATAGCAATGGCATGTTTTGGTGCTATATTAAACATAAAAGAGGGTCCCATAACATCTAGATTTACAAAACCACTGTTATTATTTGAAGGAAATTTTTTGGCATCCCTATCAAAATCAAAATTGTCTTTGTAGGCATCAAAGATGCGAACACCGTAATAATTGTTCGCTACTAATCCGCTAGCGGAAATTAGATTTATATCCGTATTAAACCGGGAATCTACAATGGAAGCCGGATTGTACAACGTGCTTTGCACACCAGCATAATTATCAAAATAATAACCCAAATAAGATTGGGCTTTGGCATTCATAAAACAAGCAAACATACAGGCAACCAGTAGTGTTTTTTTCATAAAATTATTTAGAAGGATTAGTGAGAAATATTAAGGTGTATATTATTATTTTAAAAAACTTCGCTTTCTTTTAATTTTTCCATATTGTTAACCAGTTGTAGTTCATCTACAAATTTTTGAATTTTTCCGTTCATAACCCCATCCATATCAAAAACATCTAAACCAATTCTATGATCGGTAACGCGTCCTTGCGCATAATTATACGTACGTATTTTTGCAGAACGGTCCCCGGAACTTACCTGAGAAGTACGTTTTGTAGCATCTTCCGCTTGTTTTTTGGCTAATTCCTGTTCATATAATCGGGAACGCAACACACCAAAAGCTTTATCTTTATTTTTATGTTGTGATTTCTGGTCCTGGCACTGGGCTACCAGACCCGTTGGAATATGTGTTAATCGAACGGCTGATTTTGTAGTATTTACAGATTGCCCACCAGGCCCTGACGAACAAAAAAAGTCTACACGTACATCGTTCATATCAATTTGCACATCAAACTCTTCCGCTTCCGGTAACACCATTACCGTTGCTGCAGAAGTATGTACACGCCCTTGTGTTTCTGTCTGAGGAACGCGTTGTACCCGGTGCACGCCCGCTTCAAACTTTAACGTACCATACACATCTTCTCCGGTAACTTCAAAGATAACCTCTTTAAAACCTCCCGAAGTCCCTTCGTTCATATCCACAACCGAAGTCCTCCAGCCGCGGCTTTCACAATATTTAGTATACATCCGGAACAAATCCCCTGCAAAAATAGACGCTTCATCCCCACCAGTACCGGCACGGATTTCTACCATTACATTTTTAGCATCTTCGGGATCTTTCGGGATCAGTAAAAATTTAATTTCTTCTTCCAGTTCCGGCAAACGTTTCTTTGCTTCTTCCAGTTGCATTTTGGCCATTTCTACCATTTCAGCATCAGATCCATCGGCAATGATTTCGTTGGCCTCCTTAATATTGGCATCCAGAGTAATGTATTCTTCGCGCTTTTCCATCAGGCCCCTTAACCCTTTATATTCCTGATTCAGTTGTACGTAACGTTTTTGGTCGGCAATAACATCCGGCTGAATAATCAGGTCCGAAATTTCGTCGAAACGTTGTTTTACATATTGGAGTCTATCTAACATTTTTTATTCCTTTATTGGATGGCAAATTTATGAAAAACTATTAAGATTAAGGAGCATTCGGTATTGGGATTTTTTAGGAGCTGTTTCCCGCTATTCGCTTTATCTTTTTACTGCCGAAAAAGCAGTAAAAAGGATATCGCTACTATCCTACCGTGTGGACACATCTTTTTACTAATTTTATTTTAAAAACAAGATTAGCCATGCGAAGACATTTTACAGACATTAAGGATGCTCGTTTATTAAAGAGAAGCAATTTAATTCTTGATAGTTTATTTCAT
>DASVUQ010000074.1:0-1773 GCA_036386975.1 Flavobacterium sp.
TGTTTGAGTTACAAAATAGTAACAGCCTAGTAACATGAACTTCACAGTGTGGGGCTTACTTTGCACAAGAATTTTAACAACAAACTAACAAATATGAAATTCAAATTTTTATTAATAACATTAATTACCTGTTTTTTTTCATTTGCGCAAAACAAGGGCACTGTGTCTGGAGTTATCTCAGATAAAGACCTTAACAATGAACCTCTGGCATTTGCTAATGTAATGATCAAAGGAACAACGATTGGTACTTCTACAGATAGCAGTGGTAAATATAGCGTGAGTGCAGAAGCAGGAAACCATATTTTGGTAATTAGTTTTATAGGATATGAAACCGTTGAAGTACCTGTAACGGTTAAAGCGAATCAGACTATTACTGTAAATAAAACTATTGGTTCCGGTAGTGTAAAATTAGAGGATATTATTGTAAAATCTACTGGAGGCAACCGAGAAAAAGAAACAGCGCTTTTATTAGATCAAAAAAATGCTGTTGAAATGAGACAGGCAATTGGCGCACAGGAATTATCCAGAAAAGGAGTAAGCGATGCGGCTGGTGCAGTTGCAAAAACAGCAGGTGTTTCTGAACAAGAAGGTGTAAAAAACGTTTTTGTAAGAGGACTGGGAGACAGGTACAATTCTACTTCCTTGAATGGGCTTCCCTTACCATCTGAAGATCCTGAATATAAAAATATTTCTCTTAAATTCTTTTCTACTAATATTATTAAAAATATTAATGTAAATAAAATATTTACTTCTAACGTATATGGTGATGTAGGTGGTGCAAATATTGATATTGCTTCTAGTGATTTAGAAAAATCCCAAGTTTTAAGCTTATCAATTGGAAACGGATTTAACTCTAACGCTATAGGTACTAATTTTTTAGTAGCAGATGGTTATAATTATTTTGGTATATTAAAAAATGGTAGTAATATACCCATTTCTGATTTGAATACATATGGCTTCGATACCAGCTACAAACCTACAGAAAAAAATAATACCACAAATAGTAATTTTTCCATTATAGCTGGAAAGAAGTTTGAGTTTGCTAATAGTAAATCATTAAGTGTTTTTGGAGTTATTCTATCAAATAGTGATTATATTTTTAAAGAAGGTAAAGCAGGACAGGTCAATTCTCAAGGTAGTACCGTACAAGACCTAGATTTTAAAAAATACGATTACAGTGCTTCACAGGCAGGGTTAGGTAATATAAAATATAAATTTGGCTCTGGAAAAAGCATTGTTTATAATGTTTTATATATACATGATAGCAATCAAAGTGTAGCAGACTACAACGGTTTTGCAAGAAATGTAAATGATAATTCTGATGCTACTAACTCATTTATAAGAAGACAGCAGGTAAATAACAATAGCTTATTTTCCAATCAATTATTGTTCGATTACAAAATTTCATCTCAGTGGAATACTAGTTTTGGTGCGTCATATAATACTATTAATGGCTCAGAGCCAGACAGAAGGACAAATTCTTATGACTTTGATCAAACAAGTAATAACTATATTGTGGGTACAAATACTCCAGCATTGAACAATCGGTTTTTCTCAAAATTAAAAGAGGATGATTTTGCAGGAAGATTTGAAGTTACTTATACTTTAAATCCGGACGAAGATTTAATCAAAAAAATAGCTGTTGGTGCGAATTACAGGAATACTGACAGAAGGTTCGATTATACCCAGTTTAATTTTGATGTTCAAAGCCGCGTTATTATAGACATTAATAACCCTGATGCTTTTTTTAATCAAGCTTCAGTAAATGCAGGG
>DASVUQ010000075.1:0-9366 GCA_036386975.1 Flavobacterium sp.
TTTTTAGTTTTTTAGAAACAAAACGAGGAAAAATCAGATAATAAAAAGAAATCAACGATAATGTGGATAAGATGATAACTACATTTAACCAATTAGGCATATCAATAGAATAACGGGTAATAAACCCTTCCAGAAAACCGGCCGCGATGGTAAAGGGCGTTGTACTCAGAAATATTTTAAGGCTGTTCTTAAAACCGATTTTTAATGAATTTATTCTAGAATACGTTTTAGGAAATAATATAGAAGCACCAAGTATAAATCCTGCGGCCGATTCTATAACAATAGCAAATATTTCCATAGAACCATGTATCCATATCCCTTGTACACTCTCCCATAAAACACCATTATCATAAAAAAAGTACTGAAAAGACCCTAACATAATACAGTTTTGAAATAAAGCCATAAAAGTACCTAATCCTAAGAATATACCATAAATATAGCATTTGGCACCAACGTAAAGATTATTCATGGTAATACCGATAAAACTCCCCCAGTTGCTTCCGGATTTATATACGGCTACCGGATTCCCTTCTTTAATGTTCTGTAATGTCATATTTACGTAATCGTCCCCCATAATCAAACGTACAAACGTGTCGTCATACCTGGCCGAAATAACGCCGATGCCAACAGCAACAAAAAACAGTATAAAGGCATAAAGAATGTATCTTCTGTAATGATGTACTATCAGTGGAACTTCCGTGGAAAAGAAATAAACGATCCTGTTAGATTCCTGTCGTTTCGTCTTATAAATCTTTTGATAAATCTGTGAAGCTAAATAATTTAAATAAACAACGGTCTTGCTTTTGGCATAATACGTTTGTGCATAAGAAAGATCATTAACCAATTGTATATACAAATTGGCCATTTCATCAGGATTTTTTTTAGCTTTACTGAAAATTGCCTGCTCAAATTCAAGCCATTTTTCTTTATTTTGTTTTATGAATGCAACTTCTCTCATTGGAGGCTAAAATATAAAACTATGACGCAATTAACAATTAATACCACACAAAATGTAAACATAAATTTTACAGCTGCTTCTGTAGGCGAAAGAATCCTGGCTTTACTGGTTGATCTACTTATTCAGGCAGTGTATTTAATTACTATTTTGTGGGGCGTTTTTTATGGTTTAGGATTATCAGATGCCATGCAGGGATTGGATCCCTGGTCCAGGGCAGCGGTTATGATCCTTTTTTTCCTTCCGGTAATGTTTTACACCCTCTTTTTTGAAAGTATTTTTGAGGGGCAGACTTTAGGCAAAAAATTATTACGGATAAAAGTTGTAAAAATTGATGGGTATCAGGCTGGCTTTGGAGATTATATTATACGATGGTTGCTGCGTTTAGTAGATATATTTTCAGTAAGTGGTGTTGTGGGGTTAGTTTCGATTATAGTTACTGAAAAATCACAAAGACTAGGGGATATTGCAGCAGGAACAGCTGTTATTACACTCAAAAACAATGTCTCTATTAATAGTACTATCCTGGTTGATATTGATCAGCAATATGTGCCTGTTTATCCGGGGGTCATAAAATTATCTGACAATGATATGCGGATCATCAAAGAGACGTTTCAGAATGCAGTAGCGGTAAGAGATTGGACTATGATAGAAAAATTAAGAAATAAAATTGAAGCCGTTGCCGGTATAAAAAACCAGTCCGGGAATGACAAAGACTTTATTAAAACCGTTTTAAAAGATTATAACTTTTATACCCAGAATATGTAGTGTATATTCTTAAAGATTAAGATTTATCATTAAAATTTAAATTCAAAATAGTGTTTTACTTACTGGATATAATAGGAACAATGGCATTTGCCATGTCTGGGGCGCTAA
This sequence comes from Flavobacterium sp., assembly GCA_036386975.1. Taxonomy (GTDB): domain Bacteria; phylum Bacteroidota; class Bacteroidia; order Flavobacteriales; family Flavobacteriaceae; genus Flavobacterium. Next base: position 1,832 of record DASVUQ010000075.1, read on the forward strand.
CAGCGATGAACAAAAAACTGGATCCGTTTGGTGTCTTTATTATCGCATTTGTAACAGCGGTTGGCGGTGGGACATTGCGTGACATCATGATTGGCTGGACACCGGTAGGCTGGATGCGGGATTTAAATTATGTTTATTTTATTATAACGGGATTTTTTTTGGCTGTGATTTTTAGAAAAAAACTGGATCGTTTGCGAAGGTCACTTTTTTTGTTTGATACCATAGGATTAGGGGTTTTTACACTAATAGGATTGGAAAAAGGAATTGTCATAGGGTTACATCCGGTAATCTGTGTGGCATTAGGTACAATGACTGCTTGTTTTGGTGGTGTTATACGTGATATTTTATGTAATGATATTCCGGTGATTTTTCGTAAAGAAATTTATGCTACCATTTGTATCATTGGCGGTATTGTTTTTTTTATTCTTAGGGAATGTCAGCTGGAACAGGATCTTTTATACCTGATTACATCATCGGTTATGATATCGATAAGGCTTTTAGCAGTAAAATTCAAATGGTATCTGCCTGCTGTGGAAGTGCAATAAACAAAACAAATGAAAAACTACACCGTCAGAAAATATAAAAGCCAGGATTTTGATAGTTGGAATACTTTTATTGCCGATGCCAAAAATGCAACATTCCTTTTTCATCGTAATTTTATGGAATACCATGCAGATCGCTTCAAAGATTTTTCTCTTATGGTTTTTGATGACGGGAAATTAGTGGCCGTTTTACCTGCCAACAGAGTAGCTGATGAAGTTCTTTCACATCAGGGGCTAACATATGGAGGTTTAGTGCTAGATAAAAAAGTAATCGGACATGAAGCAGCATTAATTTTAGAAAATATTTTGATTTTTCTTCGGCAGTGTAACATAAAAAAAATTATAATTAAACCTATTATCTCTATTTATCATCAATATCCGGCCTATGAAACGGAATGTTTTTTAATTCAGAAAGGAGCACATTTATATAGGAAAGACCTTAATCTCGCTATAGATTTTTCTAAGGCTTTTGAAAGCTCTAAAAGCAAACGGAAACATTATCGGAAAGTGTCATTAGATTTAGATATCAAGGAAGAAACTGTTTTCGAAACTTTTTGGGACAGGGTACTTGAACCACGATTACTTGAAAAACACAATACCAAGCCAGTGCACAGCAAAGAAGAAATGGCTTATTTACATTCCAAATTTCCTGAAAATATTATTCAGGTTAATGCTTATTATAAAGAAGATATTATAGCAGGCGTAACGCTTTTTAAATTTAAAAACGGAATCAAGTCCCAATATGGTGCCACAACAAAAATGGGCGAAAAACTACGGGCATTGGATTTTTTATTCCTTAATCTGATCGATAATTACAAAGATAAATTAGATTTTTTTGATATGGGAACAGTAACAGAAAATGCTGGTAGGTCTTATAATGAGGGGTTGCTTAAGCAAAAACAAGAACTGGGCTGCGCTATTTATCCACAAGATTTTTATGCACTAGAGTTATGATACCATTTCTGGACCTTAAAAAAATAAATCAGCGTTACGAAGCTGCATTTCATGAGAAGTTACAGTCGGTCTTAGAGAAAGGCTGGTATATTTTAGGAGAAGAAGTAAAAACTTTCGAAACTAATTTTGCCCATTATTGTGGAACAAAATATTGCATTGGCGTAGGTAATGGGCTTGATGCATTGGTCTTGATTTTTAAAGCTTACATCCAACTTGGAAAAATCAATAAAGGCGATGAGGTCATTGTTCCTGCAAATACTTATATTGCAAGTATCTTAGCGATTTTAGAAGCTGATCTAGTCCCTGTTTTGGTTGAGCCGGATTTAGAAACCTATAATTTAGATCCCAATAAAATCCAGGAGAAAATTTCATCAAAAACTAAGGCAATTTTGGCAGTTCACCTATATGGGCAATTGGCGGATATAATTTCTATAAATGAAATCGCAAGCCAGAATTCCCTTTTGGTTATTGAAGATGCGGCACAATCCCACGGGGCAATTTTAGGAAATAAAAAAGCTGGAAATCTTGGAAATGCTGCTGGTTTTAGTTTTTATCCCGGAAAAAATTTAGGAGCATTGGGCGATGCCGGAGCTGTTACCACAAATGATGCTGAATTAGCAAAAATGATTTATTCTTTAAGAAATTATGGTTCGGAAAAGAAGTATATCAATGATTTTATAGGGGTAAATTCCAGATTAGATGAAATTCAGGCGGCATTTTTAACTATAAAATTGCCTAATTTAGATCAGGGGAATACCATCAGGAGAAAAATTGCAAAACGTTATCTTTCAGAAGTTAAAAATGAAAAAATCATATTGCCTTTTTATGATGGTTCCAATAATCATGTTTTTCACGTTTTTGTGGTTAGGACCAAAAACAGAAACAATCTACAGGAATATTTATTAGTAAATAATATCCAGACTTTGATTCATTATCCAATTCCTCCCCACAAACAAAAAGCACTTTCTTTTATGCAGAAACTATCGTTCCCAATCACTGAGAAGATTCATGAGGAAATATTAAGTTTACCAATAAGCCCTGTTATGGCTGATGATGAGGTTAATTTTATAATTGAAATTTTAAACCAATACTAATTGATTTATTATAAAAAAATACAGAATTCCACTCTATTTAAAGTAACATCTTTAAATAGTGTTAGTGTCCTGATTAGAATTGGAATAGGTGTAATAACCTCAAAATTTTTAGCGGTTTTCATTGGGCCACCTGGCATGGCTTTGGTGGGAAATTTTCGAAATTTTTTAACATCGGTAGAAAGTATTTCAACTTTAGGTTTTCAAAACGGAATAGTGAAATATGTTACTGAAAATAAAAATGATAAGTATCAGTTAAACAAAATTTTTTCTACCTTATTTTTCACTTTAGTTGGTCTTTCGGTACTTCTGGGGTGCATTTTATTTTTGTTTGCCAATAAGTGGAATACTATCGTATTTGGAGATAATCTTCATTACTCTTTTATCTTCAAAGCCCTGGCTGTTGCTTTACCCTGGTATATTTCATCCATTTTTTTAATTGCCATTATTAATGGCTTAGGAAAATTTAAGCAGGTCATCTATATCAATATTTATGGAAATATCATTGGGTTGTTGGTTACAATTTTTCTAATTGTAAATTTAAAAACATTTGGGGCTTTATTGTCTATTATCATAACACCTTCATTACTGTTCTTAGTTACTTTTTATATTTTTTCTAAAAGTTTTTCGCTTGTAAATTCAATAAAATTGCAATTTTTTGATTTTGGAATCATTAAAAATTTGTCACATTATTTTATTATGGTTTTGGCTTCAGGCATTTTTGGATCAATAGTTTTTTTAGCCATCCGGAATTATATTATTGCCCATATTGGTCTAAAAGAAGCTGGATTTTGCGAAACGATGTCGAGATTCTCCACTTACTACATGCTTTTTGTAAATACATTATTAACATTATATTATTACCCACAACTGGTTCTAGCAAATAGCACAAATGAAACCAGAGCGATTTTCTTAGATTTTTTTAAATATGTACTGTCGCTATTCGGACTGGGTTTAATTGTCATTTATTTCTTAAGATTATATATAATAAGAATATTATTTTCACAACAATTTGAGCCTGTGGCGGATTTATTTTTGTGGCAACTTATTGGCGACTTTCTAAAAGCAGCTTCCTGGATTTTGGGGCTTCAGTTTTTTGCAAAAAAAATGACTAAAGCCTTTATTGTAACTGAAGTTTTGTCATTAACTACTTTATACTTTTCCAGTATTTATCTTGTAAATAATTATAAAATGGAAGGAGTTGTTATGGCTCATGCATTTACTTATTTTCTATATTTACTGGTTTTAGCTATTTATTTTAGAAAAAGTTTAGTTTAATAATTACTTTTGTAACGTCTAATTCCTAAAAATGTTTAAAATGATTGCCAGCAAACTAGCAACTTTTCTGTTTAATTTAATTAAGAAAATAATACAAACTGATAAACTGTTTATATGGTTAGGTTTTTTAGCTGTTTTACCACTTTTTTTTATTTCTTTTTTTAATAATCCAGGCTCTGATGATTTTAATTTCAGCTACGAATCACAGGTTGAACCATTCTGGAGTGTGCAAATAGGAAGATATATGGACTGGTCGGGAAGGTATTTCTCAAACGGATTGATAAGCTTTGACCCTCTAACTTATAATAATTATTATCTTTTTAAAATAGTCCCAATTATCTTATTGTTATTATTTATTTATTCGCTTTATGTGTTTATTTCATGTTTGCAATTAAATATTACAAAAATTAAAAAATGGGCCATAATTGGATTTTTTTTATTTATTTATATATATCAAATGCCCAGCGTATGTGAAGGATTTTACTGGATTCCAGGCTCTATAACTTATCAATTACCCGAAATTTTAGCTTTGTTTTTCTATAGTTTAGTAGTGCGGTATTTTCAGTCGAAAAATATAATTTATTTATTGCTTTCTACAATCGTATTATTTGCTACGATGGGTTGTAACGAAATTACAGTAGTTATCTTATTATTATTTAATTTATTATTATTATTAGGTAATTATTACCTATTTAAAAAGCTGAGTAAACCGTTGTTCTTTATTTTTATATTGACTGTCATCTTTGCCGGAATTGAGATTTTAGCACCTGGAAATTCAGTTAGGGCTTCTTATTTTATCATTAAACATCAATTTATATATTCTATATTAAAATCTGTTCAAGTTTCGTTTCTATTTATTACTATGTGGACTCCAATTATCACACTTTGTTGTTTGTTTTTTACAGAAGACTTAATCCAATTAATTAATGAAAAAATCAACAAAAAATATATTTGCAACCCTGTTTTTTCACTAATCTTAGTTTTTATAATAGTGTATGCAGGAACTTTTCCAGGGGTTTGGAGTATGAATTCAAAACCACCTGATAGAACTGTAAACACAATATATTTCTTTTTTATTTTTGGCTATTTGTATTTTATAATTACATTAATTCATTATTTTATCAATATCAAAAAAATTAATTTTGTTTATCAAAACAAAATTAAAATTATCATTGGAATTATTATTATATTAAATTTTGTATCTTATAATAATATTGTTTTGGCATATTATGATTTGCTTTCCGGAAAAGCATATAAATACAATAAAGAAATGATAGCTAGATTTGAATTGATAAAAAAATGCAATCAGCCAGATTGTATAGTACCTGAATTAATAAATAAACCTCCAACAATTTACAATACTGTAGATATGGGTCTAACCACTGATAAAAACAATTGGAAAAATATGGAAATGTCGAGATATTTTCGAAAAGAATCAATTGTTATACAACCTAATGATTCTATAATATCCGAATAACCGATTCGTTGAATTAATGCAGTCTGTTTTATTGCCCATAACTATCTTTTTTATTGTCTATGACTATCTTTGCAATAACTTGCTGTTTGGTAGTTGCACAGGGATTTCTTTTATAGACTCTATCTCGATAAGAGTTTGCAACAACAGGCAAATCAACCATGGGCTGGTTTCATGGTTTTAAACTTCATATTGTTAAAATGACAAAGGTAAAATTTTAAGTTTTTGCGTCGCAAGCTAATATAGATGACCATGAGCCGCATAAAATTAAGGGTTTTAAAAGATGTTTTCGGAAAACTATTCGCCAATAAAGGATATATTGCAGAAAAATTACAAAAATTACTTTTATTGATACAATAAAATTAATGACAAGTATACTCAAGAACATGAAAACATTCTAATGCAAATGATTGATAAGACTTTATTAAAAAACACATTCAGTGCAAATTAATCATTTTTTAATATAATAAATTAATCAATGGTATTCTTGTAATAATTCCTTTTAGTAGCATAAATTAATATAATTTTGTTTTTATATAAAATATTAATATTATTAGGTTTCCAAATTATTTAACCCTTACTTTATATTTTACAACAGTATTTCTTAGAAAAGAGATTGAAATAGCCTTTCTGTTGTAAAAATAAATAGAGATGATAGTATTGTTTAAATTAAAAATATGGATATTACAGAGTTTTCAAGATTAGAAGATAAAAGCAAATACAACAGGCATCCTTGGGAAACTTCACGTAAAAATGTCTTGCACACATTTTTGAAACAATCAAGAATTACTTTTCCGATAGATAAAATTGTTGATATTGGTAGTGGAGACACTTATGTTATTCATACGTTAGTTGAGAAAGAACTGGCTAAGGAATATTTTGCGATTGATACTGCTTATACTCCGGAAATTATTGCCCAGTTAAAAAACAACAATAACAATAGTGACGTTATATACTTGCAAAATATTCAGGAGTATCTTTTAAAATATCCTTCAGACAAGCCTGGGCTTTATTTATGTATGGATGTTTTGGAGCATCTGGAAAATGAAAAAGTAATTTTAGATGATCTTCACGCTAAAGGGAACAATCACTATTTTTTCGCTGTTCCTGCATTCCAGTCTGTTTTTTCAAGTCATGATGTTCTTTTGGGACATTACAGAAGATATACTCTAAAGCAGCTGTATTCTCTTCTGGACAAAAATCAGTTTAAAATTGTTGACAAGGGCTATTATTTTACCACTTTGCTTGTTTTCAGGAAACTCGATAAACTCCTTAAAAAGAACAAGAAAGCTTCTATTGATAACTGGGAAGGTGGAAAAGGGAAAACATTTTTTATAAATTTACTTTTAAAGATTGATTTTATGATCAGCTTATTATTAAAAAAATTCGGAATTTACATTCCCGGATTATCTTGTTATTGTTTATGCAAAAAATAGCCATCATTATCCCTTGTTATAATGAGTCAGAACGCTTAAAAGAGTCATTTATTGAGGATCTGATCAACTTCACTTTAGTTGATATTTTTTTGGTTAATGATGGAAGTAAGGATAATACTCTTTCTATAATTAATGGTTTTTCTGAAAGGTATAGTGACCGCTGTTTTGTGATTCATTATGAAACTAATGAAGGAAAAGCAAGTGCTATTTTTAAATCATCAAATCAAATAATATCCGATTTTCAATATGATATAGTAGGTTATTTTGATGCAGATTTTTCAACACCAGTTGAAGAAACTAAAATTTTGATTCATGAAATGTTAACTGGAAAAAATGAATTTATTTTAGGTTCCAGGATAATGCTTTTGAATTCAGAAATTAAGCGAAAAACATATCGTCATATCATTGGCAGAATTATTATTACTATTATAGATCTACGTTTTAAATTAGGGATTTATGATACACAGTGTGGCGCAAAATTATTTTCAGCAGATATCATCCGCCAGGTATTTAATAAACCGTTTAAAACATCATGGCTGTTTGACATTGAAATATTTCTAAGGTTAAAGAAAATAAACCTTTTGAAGAAAGGCCGTGAAATCCCCATTTATAATTGGAAAGATATCGAAGGATCAAAACTGGAAATGAAAACATGCTTCAAAATAGTAAAAGAACTATATTTGTTGTTTAAAACATATAAATAACACCCGTAGTCCATTATAAAAAAAAGTTGCAAACTAAAAAATAGCATGTTGCATAA
>DASVUQ010000076.1:0-3963 GCA_036386975.1 Flavobacterium sp.
AAACTGATAGTATACTAAAAAAGAGAATTGGAAAAAATTGGCGAGCTAAATTTGAAAAAAGTGTAGATAGCTTGTTTAAAATAGATTCTTTATCTATGAATATTGCAAAAAACGATTCTGAAATTAAAATATTGATCAACAAAAAATTAAATAACAAATCAAAAGATTTTATTAGCTATAAATGCTATCCAACAACGAAAAACAATTTGAAAATTGTTAGTTTTGAATGGCAGGGAAAAATATATAAAGATTCAACATCGGTAAGTTATATAAGAGCAATAATAGATTTAAAAGAAAAAAGGGTAATTGAAATTGAAAAAACTGAAAAGGAAGGAAGTAATTTTATATTTTATTAAATAATCACCCGACAGCCTTTCCTATATAAAACATCATAAAGTTTTCAAGAACTTTAAGCAAGATTTCTTGATATTGTCTGAAATAGATTAAATATATTTAAAAAATAAACGAAAGCTTTTTACAGACTGACGCTACATACTAAATAGTAACAATAAAAGTATATGAAAGAATGGTTCAAATATGAATTTGGTTATGTAAATATTGATTCCGAAAATCTTTATCTTACTAGTTCCGGTAATTGGAGTGAAATAAAAGATTTAAAAGAAAAAACAAAACAAGTTGCAAACAAAAATGATAATAAAAGCTCGTCTATTTTAGGATTTATTATTGTCTCACTTAGTTTATTAGTGTTTTTAATTATTAAAAATTTTATATCTGGTAAAGTTGGATTAACTTTAGTATTGATAGCAATTGGCGGAGGATATAAACTTTACGAATATATGAAAAGTGAAATAGGAGCTAAATTTAAAATTCCTCTGACAAAGATTACTGCTATAAAAGAAAATGACAAAAGTATAGAAATTATTTTCATTAACGGTGAAGGAAAAACTGATAATTACAAACTTCATCGGGTTGAAAACAAAGGAATAAAAATAGTGACATCATTGAAACAATACATTGTCCAAAAGTGAATTTGCGCGCACATAAGTTTATGACTGTGATAAGAAATTGCTGTTTTTGTTATTGCAGGAGCTTCTTTTTTCCATAACTCCGTTTGGTTTAGCCGAGAGATGCAGTTCCAAATTCCGTAGCTGTCGCAAAGTCACAGGAAATTATATGCCATTTCTGAAAAATCTACAAAAAAAAATTACTATACCAAAATTGGTACATTTATATTTTAAATGAAAAGTTATGGCAAAGAACACTTCAATTTTATTAGGAGATCATTTTGAGAAATTTATTAATGACGAAATTTCTTCAGGACGTTTTAGTTCTGCAAATGAAGTTGTACGAACTGCATTAAGGTTACTCGAATTGCAAGAACAAAAAATAAAGAAATTTAGAGCGGAAATTGAAATCGACGAAAAAAGTGGCATGGTTTCAAATTTTGATCCAGAAGCTCATTTAGCCCATCTTCATAAAAGCATTATGAAAAATAAATACCACATAAGTACGAAAGATATTGCAATTATTTTATTTTTTTTCTGATCTTAATTCGATATCTTTTTCATAAAGTTTTTTAATTTTTTCTAATTCATATGAAATTCTACCCACATAAGTTTCAGGTGGAGTAATCATACTTCCTCCTAAATATTCTACAATTTTTAAGTCAAAAATTTTCTTGTATTTTCTACCTGTTAAATCTTGATATTTTACTTCAATCAAAAATCTTTCTTTAATTTTTTCCTCATTATTATCAGCTAAACTGTTTATAAAATATCTGAATTTTTGTCTTGGATAAAAATATTCTAATCCGTTTTTGAAAATTCCGTTTTTTGCAAGATGTTCGTCATCTGATTGATAATACTTATAATCATCGATAATCTTGAATTTGACTTTAGTTGCGGCGCCAAAACCATAATTTTCAACATTTAAAAATAATAATGTTGGACTTGCTTCGGCAAAACCTAAATATATACTTATATCTGGAGTAATATACATTCTTCTCATTCGTGCTGATTCACGAACAATAAAGAAAGTAAAAACTAATGTTATTAAGGTTGATACGGCAATTATAATATCAATCCATTGATCAGTTGTAAATTCAATATCCATGATGTTATTTAAACCTGTTAATTTCATGCCTTTGTTTTAGTTGTGGGACAGCTTAATTTCGCTATTTATTCCTGCTTTTCAAAACAGCAACTACATCTTCCAACCCAAACCCTTTGGCCTGTAACAGTATCAGATAATGAAAAAGCAGGTCGGCACTTTCGCTCAAAAATAAATCATCATTATTATCTTTTGCTTCTATAACGACTTCGACCGCTTCCTCCCCTACTTTCTGTGCCATTTTATTAATCCCTTTTTCAAATAAAGAAGCGACATAACTTTTTTCGGCATCGGCATTTTCTCTTCGGGTGGCAATTGTTTCTTCTAATACCGATAAAAATCCATAAGCTGGCGTATTGCTTTCGGCCCAACAGGTATCCGTACCATTATGGCATGTAGGACCTTTTGGTTTTACTTTAACTAGTAACGTATCATTATCACAATCGACATCAAGGTGAACCAGATGTAAAAAATGCCCGCTTTCTTCTCCTTTAGTCCAAAGCCTGTTTTTCGACCGGCTGTAGAAAGTTACTTTTTTAGTGTCAACTGTTTTTTGATACGCTTCTTCATTCATGTAACCCAGCATCAAAACCGTTTTTGTTTCATTGTCCTGGATGATTGCAGGTACCAGCCCGTCCTGGTTTTTATTAAAATTGATGTTCATGTCTCTGTTTTTATTTGGTTAGCATTGGGTATGAATTTACATCCGGATAGCAATTCCTTTATTGTTAAGTACTTTTTTGAGGTGTGGGATCTGGATTTCTTTAAAATGAAAAACACTCGCCGCCAGGGCAGCATCTGCTTTACCTGTTAAAAATGCATCTGCAAAATGTTGTATTGTACCGGCACCACCCGATGCAATAATCGGAATATTGACCAATTGGGAAAGCCGTGCAAGGGCTTCATTGGCAAAACCGTTTTTTGGACCGTCATGGTCCATAGAAGTAAAAAGGAGTTCTCCCGCACCCAATTGTTCTACTCGCCGGGCCCAATCAAACAAATCAAGGCCCGTAGGTACTTTACCTCCGACAAGGTGTACTTTCCACTGCGCTTCAATCTGTCTGGCATCGATGGCAACAACAATACACTGGCTACCAAATTCCTTTGTCAAGTCTATAATTAATTGCGGGTTTTTAACAGCCGATGAATTGATAGAAACTTTATCGGCACCATGCTTTAGTAACATTTCAACATCTTTTACAGCCCCAATACCACCGCCTACCGTAAACGGGATGTTGATCGTAGCTGCCACTTTCCGCACCAGTTCTGTTAATGTTTTTCTTCTTTCCTCCGTAGCCGAAATGTCTAAAAAAACCAGTTCGTCTGCTCCTTCGTCAGAATATATTTTGGCCAGTTCTACCGGGTCACCGGCATCTTTTAAATCCAGAAAGTTAACGCCTTTTACCGTTCTTCCGTTTTTTATGTCAAGACAGGGAATAATTCTTTTTGTTAGCATGTGTATTGTGTTAAGCCTGGCTTATAATATAATTTTCCAGTTGTTTCAAAGTAATCCTGCCCTCATAGATGGCCTTACCAATGATGGTTCCTTCACAGCCCAGCTCCGCTAACCGCGGTAGTTCATCAAAGGTGGCAATTCCGCCCGAAGCAATTAGTTGTATATGCGGCACCTGTTCCAAAATTTTCTGGTACAGATCAAAGCTAGGGCCTTCGAGCATACCGTCTTTGGCAATATCGGTACAAATAACATAACGGATGCCGTTGTTGTAATAATTATTGATAAAAGGGATTAACTCCTCCTTACTTTCCTCCAGCCAACCCGAAACAGCGACTTTCTCATTCATGGCATCAGCTCCCAGAATTATTTTTTCTGCTCCATATTGTGCAATCCATTGTTGAAATATAACTGGATTTTTTACCGCAATACTTCCTCCT
>DASVUQ010000077.1:0-22602 GCA_036386975.1 Flavobacterium sp.
AACCAAAAACCAATGCTGATAAGGTAGTTTCGATATAATCCCTGAAAAAACGGGACAAGAAATTAATTGGTTTTACCAATAATGCGTCATACACTTCGTCCACATAGTATTTGTTATATAACACCTTTGCGAATCCTGTAATGTCGGCATCTTGCGGCGGTACCGTGTTTTGTTTAATATATTTTGCGAAAGCAATGCCTATTCCGATTAACCCGCCAATAACAGCAACTGCCATTAACGTATATTCTGTAACCCCTAAATGATGCGCCTCATGGGCTTCCTTAGAAAAGATTGGTGCCAGGTAATGCGTCAGCCAACTGTTTCCAGGTAGACTGATCAACCCGCCAACCGCTGCCAAAACGGCAAGTATAATTAACGGAATGGTGATCAAAGTAGGGCTTTCGTGTAAATGATGTTTTTGTGCTTCTGTTCCCCGGAATGTTTTAAAAAACGTCAGGTACAACAAACGGAACATATAAAAAGCCGTCATAACAGAGGCCAGGGAAGCAATAACCCAAAGTGCCTTATTATGTTCGAAAGCCACCAGAAGAATTTCATCTTTAGAGAAAAAACCGGAAAATGGTGGAATTCCTGAAATCGCTAATGACGCAATTAAAAATGTAATAAATGTTACAGGCATTACTTTTTTAAGTCCGCCCATATTGCGCATATCCTGTTCGCCATGTAAAGCATGGATCACGGAACCTGAGCCAAGGAACAGGCAAGCCTTAAAGAAGGCATGTGTGATCACGTGAAAAACAGCTACTTCATAAGCACCTAAGCCCAGAGCCAAAAACATTAACCCTAATTGAGAAACGGTAGAATACGCCAGTACTTTTTTAATATCATTTTGTACCAAACCAATAGTTGCCGCAACTAAAGCCGTTACTGCACCAATAATGGCAATTATATTTTGAATTTCAGGAGTCAGGTCAAATAAAAAGTTCAGTCTCGTAACCATAAAAATTCCCGCAGTAACCATTGTTGCCGCGTGGATTAATGCAGAAACAGGTGTCGGGCCTGCCATTGCATCCGGTAACCAGGTATATAAAGGAATTTGTGCCGATTTACCACAAGCTCCTATGAATAAAGCTAAGGCCGCAGCACCTAACCAATAGGGATTTGTATTTGTAGCTTCTGTAATTGCTGTTTGTAAAGTAGTATAATCTAATGTAGAAAATAAAGACCCTAAAATAAAAATGCCAATCAACAATCCTAAATCGCCTATACGGTTCATAATAAACGCTTTTTTTGCGGCGTCATTATACTCCTGGTTTTTATACCAAAAGCCTATCAATAGATAAGAACAAAGTCCTACGCCTTCCCAACCGATAAACATTACCAGTAAATTACTGCCGATTACCAATGTGATCATAAAGAAAACAAACAGGTTCAGATACGCGAAAAATTTGTGCATCTGGTCGTCCTCATGCATATAACTGATGGAATACAAATGGATCAACGATCCTATTCCTGTTACAAAAAGTAACCACAATAAAGACAATTGATCAAGAAGAAAGCCAAAATTAACATTGAAATTACTAATTTGAATCCAGTCAAATAAAGCAATGGCTACAGGTTGTTGTGTCTGGTTGATCTGTAGGAAAAAATAAAGCGTTGCGGCAAAAGAAACGGCGACAGCAAGAGTGCCGATAACCCCTGACATGGTTTTGCCCAAATTTTTTCCAAAGAATATATTAATTAAAAAACCTAAAAAAGGCGCTAATACTACTACTAAAGCTAAGTTGGTATCCATTGAATTATCCTTTTAAGTTTTTTAAATTAGAGACATCAATTGAACCCAGATTCCTAAAGATAGCCACCAAAATGGCAAGCCCCACAGCCACCTCTGCCGCGGCAACAGCCATAGAGAAAAATACAAATACCTGCCCTTGTGCATCCTGATGATAAGCAGAAAAAGCCACAAATAATAAATTTACGGCGTTCAGCATAATTTCAATCGACATAAAAACGATGATCGCATTACGCCTGTATAAAACACCAAAAACACCGATACAAAATAGTATTACGGAGAGAAATATATAATTATCTATACCTATCTGATTTAAAACAGTACTCATATTAATTTTGTGATTTTTCTTTTTTAGACAATAAAACAGTTCCAATCATAGCTACCAATAGCAAAACAGAAGCAAATTCAAAAGGAACCATATATTCATTCAGCAATACTTTCCCCAATACCTTAATCGACTGATAATCTTCACCAAGAGGCTCAGGAACATCGGCGACCGGTGTTGAATTAATAAATATGACCATCAGCACAGCGCACATAATGATAAATATTATAATTGCCCTAACGCGTGTTATCCTTGGTTTATGGACTTCATCTTCCCTGTTCAGGTTCATCAGCATGATCGTAAATAAAAATAAGATCATGATCGCACCCGAATATACAATGATGTGCACAATAGCTAAAAATTCTGAATTTAGTAACAGATAATGTCCTGCAATTGAAAAAAAACAGATCACTAAATAAATAGCACTATGAATCGGATTTTTACTATAAATAGTCAAAAAGGCAGTAGACAAAGTGATTGCAGCGAGTACGAAAAATACAATGAGTACAGTAGACATTAATTGTTGTTTTTAAGTTGAGCATTCTTCATTGCCATATCCAGGGGCATCACCAGTTTGTCTTTTCCGAAAATAAAGTCTTCCCTTTCATAGCTTGAAGGTACCAATACTTTCGAAGTCGTTAGATAAATGGCATCTTTCGGACAGGCCTCTTCACACAATCCGCAAAAAATACAACGCAACATATTAATTTCATATATTGATGCGTATTTTTCTTCCCTGTACAAATGTTCTTCCCCTTTTTTACGCTCTTCTGCTTTCATGGTAATTGCTTCCGCCGGGCACGACAAAGCGCATAATCCGCAGGCGGTACAATTTTCACGGCCCAGCTCGTCGCGTTTCAGCATATGCTGGCCGCGATATACCGGGCTCATTTCCCGTACTTGTTCCGGGTATTGAATCGTCACTTTCCTCTTAAACAAATGCTTGATTGTAATAAACAACCCTTTTATAATCGCTACAAGATACAGGCGTTCAAAAAAAGTCATTTCCTTATTGGAGACCACCTTTTTCCTGCCTGATAATGATATTGATGCTATATCCATTTTAAAATTATATTTTTTAGATTTATAAAGACCTTCCTCTCTTTAAATCGATCGTTTGTTGTATTGAATTATTACTTTTTGTAACCTATTTTATTTCTTTCTACTTTATGATCTTGTTTATCAATCAGCTCATCTAAATAATTAAATACTAATTCAATATTTTTAGTTTGATTAGCGATTTTCTTTTTTATCTCTTCTATTTCTAACTTTATATTTAAATTATCAGAAAGAAATTCACGCAAACTAATAAAAATTTCTATTATCTTAATACTCGTTTCAACAGCTTTATCACTATTAATAACATTTGCAAGCATTATAGTTCCATGTTCTGTGAAAGCATATGGAAGCGTTGATGAAAATTTTAATTTTTTTAGGTGGTCGCAATTTGCGACCAGTTGTTCTTTTTCAACATTTGTAAGTTGAAACATAAAATTCTCAGGAAACCTGCTGCTATTTCTTTTTACCTGCTCATTTAATCGTTTTGTTGTTACTCCATAAAGTTCTGCCAAATCTCTGTCTATCATGACTTTTTGATTTCTAACAAGTAAAATTTTACTCATTATAACCTCATTTGGAATCACTTCATTGCTTCTCATTTAAAATCCTAAAAATGTAGCAATTTCACTTCTCAGCAACACCACTCCCGTAATCATAATATTGATGATCGAAAGCGGGATCAGGATTTTCCATCCCAAGTGCATCAACTGATCGTAACGGAATCTCGGGATTGTCCAGCGCACCCACATATAGAAAAAGATAAAGCCGCAAATTTTTGCAAATAAAACAACTATTCCGATAACATTGGCAATATTAACACCCCAATTTTCAACAGCCCAGCTCATTCCCGGATAATTATACCCGCCAAAGAACAAAACAGCCAGAATAGTAGACGATATAAACATATTTGCATATTCTGCAAACAAATAAAATCCCATTTTCATCGAAGAATACTCTGTATGATAACCTCCGATAAGTTCCGACTCACATTCTGCCAAATCAAAGGGCGTACGGTTGGTTTCTGCAAAAGCACAAATCAAAAAGATCAAAAACGATAACGGCTGGTAAAAAACATTCCAATGCATCCCTGATTGCTGTGCGGAAATCTCGCGTAAGCTTAACGTTCCGGTCATCATTAAAAGTGCAATCATCGAAAGCCCCATGGCCACTTCATAAGAAACCATTTGCGAGGCCGCACGTACCGCACCCATTAAAGAGAACTTATTGTTTGATGCCCATCCACCAATCATAATGCCGTATACACCTACCGAAACTACACCGAAGAAATACAACAAAGCCACATCGATATCTGTAGCCTGAAGCAAAATATCCCTGCCAAAAAGATGCAGCCTGTCACCCCACGGAATTACGGCACTGGTCATTAAAGCGGTACTCATGGCAATTGCCGGGCCAACTAAGAACAAAAATTTATTAGGTGTATCCGGAATAAATTCTTCTTTAGAAAACAATTTTAATCCATCGGCCAATGGTTGTAACAATCCTCCTTTACCTGCCCTGTTAGGGCCGATACGATCCTGTAACCACGCAGCAACTTTTCTTTCCGCTAAGGTAGAATACATCGCCATTAACATCGTAATAGCAAAAACCACTACAATAACAACACTTTTTTCTATTATAAAGGCACTATCCATTGCTTATGATTTTGGAGTATTATCCGTATTCAACGGAATTTCGGCCATACTGATTTTCTTTCTGTCCTGGTCCCTTCCCAGTAATATATTTTTTTCAGTAGCAATTTCTACTTTATTGAGTTTGCGGGTATAGTTGTTTTGATTAATAACCGAATCTTTCTCAAACCTTCGTGGCCCTTCGATAACCCAGTCTTCAACATTTTTATGATCAAAACGGCATCCGTTACAGATAAATTCTTCTACCTCATGGTATTCGTCTTTACGGCCGGTAACCCTTTGGATTTCATTACCAAACATCCATACCGTTGTTTTTCCGCAACATGTATCGCAATCCCTGTGGGCATTGAAAGGTTTATTAAACCAAACCCTTGATTTAAAGCGGAAGGTCTTATCTGTCAGTGCACCAACCGGGCACACATCGATCATGTTTCCGGAGAATTCATTATCAATCGCTTTAGATATGCAAGTAGAAATATTAGAATGATCGCCGCGGTCCATCACGCCATGTACCCGGTTGTCTGTTAACTGGTCCGCTACCATTACGCAACGGTAACACAAAATACAACGGTTCATGTGCAACTGAATATTCGGGCCGATATCTTCCGGCTCAAAAGTCCTTTTTTCTTCAATATACCGCGTTTGGGACTTCCCGTGTTTAAAACTCAGGTTTTGCAGGTCGCATTCGCCTGCCTGGTCACACACCGGGCAATCCAGCGGATGGTTGATCAGTAAAAATTCCGTTACTGATTTTCGTGCTTCCTGTACCCTGTCAGAAGCCGTACTGTTGACTTCCATACCGTCCATAACTGTGGTTACGCACGATGCCATTAATTTGGGCATAGGCCTTGGGTCTGCTTCACTTCCTTTGGCAACTTCTACCAAACAGCAACGGCATTTTCCGCCGCTTCCTTTTAGTTTAGAATAATAGCACATCGCCGGTGGTACCACTTCTCCTCCAATCATTCTTGCTGCCTGCAAAATAGTGGTCCCTGGCTCTACTTCTATCGACTGTCCGTCTATGGTTACTTTCATTTTTATTTTTTATTTTTTGAAAGTTTAATGTTTAGAAACTTTGGACATTAAACTTTAAACTCATTAAACTGTTTGCTTCGCTACCAAATGCTTTACTTTTTCAAAAGGTTCGGCAACAAAATGCGCCCTGTTTTTTATTTTTTCCGGATAACGGATATGGTACTCAAATTCATCCCTGAAATGGCGGATAGCTGCCGCAACCGGCCAGGCTGCTGCATCTCCTAACGGACAAATCGTATTCCCTTCTATTTTACTCTGAATGCTTAACAGCAAATCGATATCTTCTTCACGGCCATGGCCATTTTCGATACGGTGCAATACTTTTTCCATCCATCCGGTACCTTCACGGCATGGAGAACATTGCCCGCAGCTTTCATGATGGTAAAACCGTGCAAAATTCCAGGTGTTCCTTACAATACAGGAAGTATCGTTATAAACTATAAAACCTCCTGACCCTAACATGGAACCTGTGGCAAACCCACCATCACTTAATGACTCATAGGTCATTAAACGATCTTCATTGTTAGCCGTTTTATAAATTAAATGTGCCGGTAAAATGGGTACGGAACTTCCTCCTGGCACAAATGCTTTTAGTGGCCTGCTGGAGCTCATTCCGCCCAGATATTCATCAGAATTCATAAACTCATATACACTCAGCCCCAATTCAATTTCATATACCCCGGGATTTTTGATATGCCCTGATGCAGAAATTAGTTTGGTTCCTGTAGAACGCCCGATTCCTATTTTAGCATAATCTGCTCCGGAATTATTAACGATCCATGGCACTGAAGCAATTGTTTCCACATTATTGACTACCGTTGGGTTGGCCCATAATCCGGAAACTGCCGGAAATGGGGGTTTGATTCTTGGGTTGCCCCGTTTTCCTTCTAATGATTCTATTAATGCTGTTTCTTCACCACAAATATAAGCACCGGCACCACAATGAACAAACAGCTCTAAGTCGTAACCGGAACCTAATATATTTTTGCCTAAAAATCCCGCAGCTTTAGCTTCGGCAATCGCGCGTTCTAAAATTTTGTATACCCACATATATTCACCACGGATATAAATGTAGGAAAGATTGGCCCCTAAGGCATAACTTGAAGTAATCATTCCTTCAATCAATAAATGAGGTATGAATTCCATTAAGTACCGGTCCTTAAAAGTCCCCGGCTCCGATTCATCTGCATTACAAACCAAATGCCTTGGTTTTCCTGATTTTTTATCAATGAAACTCCATTTCATTCCTGCAGGGAAACCCGCTCCGCCACGACCGCGCAATCCTGAAGTTTTTACTTCCTCAACCACTTCGTCAGGCGTTAGTGTTTTCAGGGCTTTTTCTACAGAAGCATAACCCCCGTTCTGGCGGTATACTTCATAGGTTTTAATTCCCGGAACATTAATTTTATCTAATAATATTTTTTGTGACATTATTTATCGTGTAGCGTGATTTTATTATCTCGGCAATCTATAATAAGCTGATCTATTTTTTCTTCTGTAAGGTGCTCCCGGTAAAAATCGCCTAATTGCATCATAGGAGCATACCCACAAGCACCAAGGCACTCTACACCTACTACCGTAAACTGACCGTCGGGCGTAGTTTCACCCACATTAACACCTAATTTATTACAGGTATAATCTATCAAATTTTCTGCTCCGTTAAGGCAACATGGTGAAGTATGGCAGAATTCAAACATGTATTTACCAATAGGCTTTTGATTGAACATGGTATAGAAAGAAACTACTTCATAAACTTCAATAGGTTTAATATTCAGTATCTCGGCTACTTTGTCCTGTAATTCAATACTGAGCCAGTTGTCATGTGCATCCTGGACTTCATGCAGAATAGGCAATAAAGCGGATTTGCTTTTTTCCGAAGGATAATGGCTTAACAACTCGTTGATGCGATCCATCAGCGTGTCGGTTATGTTTATTTCTTGTTGATAATGTGTTCTTTCCATTTATATTATTTTAAATTTTGAATTATAAATTTTAAATGTTGATAATTTAGAATTTATAATTCATCATTTATAATTTCTTTATGCGTCTAATTCTCCGGCAATTACATTTAAGCTTGATAATATTACAATAGCATCTGAAAGCATAGCACCTTTAATCATTTCCGGGTAAGCCTGGTAATAAATAAAACACGGCCTGCGAAAGTGCAGCCTGTATGGTGTCCTGCTACCATCGGTAACAAGGTAAAAGCCTAACTCGCCGTTTCCGCCTTCTACTGCATGATATATTTCTGCTACCGGGACCGGAACTTCTCCCATTACAATTTTAAAATGGTAAATTAATGATTCCATTGTAGTATACACATCTTCTTTTGGAGGCAAATAATAATCCGGTACATCTGCATGGTAAGGACCCTCGGGCAATTTATCCAGCGCCTGACGAATAATACTGAGACTTTCCCAAACTTCTGCATTACGCACACAGAAACGATCGTAAGTATCTCCCGATGTTCCTACCGGTACAATAAAATCAAAATCTTCATAAGAAGAATAAGGATGTGCTACACGTACATCATAATCTACTCCTGCCGCACGTAAGTTAGGACCTGTAAATCCGTATGCCATCGCTTTTTCTGCAGTAATACTACCCACATTAACCGTTCTGTCAATAAATATCCTGTTACGTTCGAAAAGGTTTTCAAATTCTTTCCAGGCTACAGGAAATTCTTCCAGGAAAACGTTCAGTTTACGGAAAGCTTCCGGTGACCAGTCCCTTTCGAAACCGCCAATTCTTCCCATATTGGTAGTCAGACGCGCACCGCAAATCTCTTCATAGATTTCATATACTTTCTCCCTGAACTGGAATACATATAAAAATCCGGTATAGGCACCTGTATCAACCCCTAAAATCGAATTACAGATCAGGTGGTCCGTGATCCTTGCCAGTTCCATCACAATTACCCTTAGGTATTGTGCGCGTTTTGGCACTTCAATATCCAGCAATTTTTCTAGAGTCATCCACCACCCCATATTATTGATAGGGGAAGAACAATAGTTCATACGGTCTGTAAGTGGTGTAATCTGGTAAAACGGCCGGTTTTCTGCGATTTTTTCAAAAGCCCGGTGAATGTACCCAATAGTAGGCTCTGCTTCTAAGATACGTTCCCCATCCATCAACAATATATTCTGAAAAATACCGTGGGTCGCAGGGTGTGTTGGCCCTAAATTAAGAATAGAAAGCTCGCTTCCGTCTTCGTTTAATTTTTCTTTAATAATTTTAGCATAGCGATGCTCTGGTGGTAATAATAGTTCTGACATTACTTAATGTGAAAAATTATGTATTTTTTTAGCAATTGAAAGGCGTTCTTCCAAAAAACCGGTCATCTTTATCTGTTCTTCCGCTGTCTTCCATCGGAAACTCTTTACGCATCGGGAAAGAAAGCATTTCATCCATATTCAGGATACGTTTCAGCTGCGGATGGCCAATAAAATTAATCCCGTAAAAATCATATGTTTCTCTTTCCATCCAGTTGGAACTCAGGAAAATTTTTGAAATCGATTTTATTTCCGGAGTACTACCATTAATATATGCTTTAATTTTAATCCTTTTGTTATCATACCAGTTATGCAAATGGTACACAATGGCGAATTGATGATCATCATCATTATCAGGATAATGGATCCCGCACAAATCGGTTAAGAAATGAAACCGGAGGTCTTCATTGTTTTTTAAAAATAAAATAACCGCTGTATTTTTATCTGCTGTTACTTCAAAAGAAAAAATATCTTTTTCTTCCCTGAATGCAAAAACATCGTTTCCGAAAGTGGCTTCTAAGGCCGTTTGAATTGCTGTGTTTTCTAAAGCCATTATTTATTTAATGTTATAAGACGCTAATAATTCCTGATACTCAGGTGAACTTCGTCTTCTTACAGACTCTGATTTAACCAATTCCTGTAATTTCATTACGCCGTCTACAATTTGCTCCGGACGTGGCGGACAACCCGGTACATATACATCTACAGGAATGATTTTATCTATGCCCTGTAAAACAGAGTACGTATCAAAAATTCCCCCTGAAGTAGCACAGGCCCCAACGGCAATAACCCATCTTGGCTCTGACATCTGTTCGTATACCTGTCGTAAAATAGGCCCCATTTTTTTAGAAATCGTCCCCATTACCAGTAACATATCCGCCTGACGGGGAGAAAAACTAACGCGTTCTGAACCAAAACGTGCCAAATCATAATGAGAGGCCATTGTTGCCATAAATTCAATACCGCAACAAGAGGTAGCAAAAGGCAAAGGCCAAAGCGAATTCGCACGGGCCAAACCTACCACATCATTCAATTTTGTAGCGAAGAACCCTTCGCCCACAACACCTTCCGGCGGCTCAACCATATTTACTTTTGAATCACTCATTTTTTATTATTTTGAATTATAAATTCTGAATTATAAATTATTTAAAATTTATAATTCAACATTTAAAATAAACTTTTATTCCCAGATTAATGCTTTCTTTTTGATGATATAGAAAAAACCAACTAAAAGCAAAGCCATAAAAATCAACATTTTCATCATGCCTTCCATACCCAGTTCTTTAAAGTTGATGGCCCAGGGATATAAAAAAATAACTTCGACATCAAACAGGACAAAGAGAATGGCTACCAGAAAATATTTTACAGAAAAAGGGATCCTCGCATTTCCCACAGATTCAATCCCGCACTCAAAATTTTTATCTTTAACTGCAGACGATCGCTTAGGCCCTAATTTACCTGAAATAAATATGGTCCCTACAACGAAACCAACAGCCAAAAGAAACTGCATGAGAATAGGAAAATAAGCTAATTGATCGGATTGCATAAAGTATTGTTTTTATTTGCTACAAAGATAAGCTTCATCTGTTTAAAACACAACTTCTTTTAGGAAATTAGCAACCGTTTCATCATCAGTATTCATTAATTTTTACTGATTATAAATAGTAGTAATGCCTGCTCTTAAAAATATTCTGTTAAGCTACTAAAATAAGCGCTGGATGGTCTCGAATTTATCTGTTAAGCCACCATATACTGGCGTTTAGCACCGCTGCAAAAGCCACCCATAGCAAATAGGGAACAAACAAATTTCCTGCTAGTTTATTAATTTTAGAGAATTTTGAAAAAGTCTCATAAATGAGAAGCCAGAGCAATACAATTTCTATCAGTGCCAGCAGAGGGTTTTTAAGTCCAAAAAACAGGATCGACCACAATGCATTTAAAGCGAGCTGGATCACAAAAAAAACAAGTGCTTTTTTTACTTCTTCGGGTTTAGAGTTGATCTTGTCCCACACCAAACCTGCCGCAATACCCATCATAATATACAATAAACTCCATACCGGCCCAAAAAGCCATGAAGGAGGATTAAAGAACGGTTTTTTCAGGGTTGGAAACCACGTTTCAACATTTGATTGGGTAGCTATACTGGATAAATAGCCTACTGCCAGACAGGAAGCTACACAAACTAGGATTTTTATATTTCTGTTCATAATAGTAAAATTTGTTTTCAATAATCAAATATACGAATTAACAAACGAGCAAATAAATCAAAAAAAGTATCTTTGCAAAAATTTATGATTTCATGATTGCAGCAGATTATTTTATTCCCAAGACTTATACTCAAAATATTGAAAAAGGCCATTTTAAATGGAGTGCCCCCAGCAATATTGCGCTGGTAAAATATTGGGGGAAAAAAGAAAACCAGATACCTGCTAACCCATCGATCAGTTTCACACTAAATAATTGCAAAACAATTACTGAAATTGATTTTGAAAAACGGGAAAATCCTACTACTGATTTTTCTTTTGATCTGTTTTTTGAAGGCAAAGCCAAAGAAGATTTTAAACCTAAAATCGAAAAATTTTTTGAAAGGACAGCGGTTTACCTACCCTTTATTAAAAATTATCATTTTACCATTCGTACTGAAAATACGTTCCCACATAGTTCCGGCATTGCGTCATCAGCATCAGGAATGGCTGCTTTGGCCCTGAACCTGATGAGCCTGGAGAAAGCGCTTGATCCGAAAATGACTGACGATTATTTTTATAAGAAAGCATCATTCCTTGCGCGCCTGGGTTCCGGAAGTGCCTGTAGGAGCATAAAAGGAAATATTGCAGCCTGGGGAAATCACAAAGACATTGATAAAAGTTCTGATTTATTCGCAGTACCATTTGTCGATGAAATCCATGATTGTTTCACCAATTTTCAGGACACAATTTTATTGGTAGACAAAGGTGAAAAACAGGTTTCCAGCACCATTGGCCATGACCTGATGCACCATCATCCGTATGCAAAAAGGCGCTTTACACAGGCACACGACAATCTGGAACAAATTGCTGCTGTTTTTAAAAGTGGCAATTTAGAGGCATTTATTAAAATTGTAGAAAGTGAGGCATTGACTTTACATGCTATGATGATGACATCAATGCCCTATTTTATCCTGATGAAGCCAAACACTTTAGAGATCATCAACCGCATCTGGAAATTCAGGAATGAAACCAAAATACCAGTATGTTTTACGCTGGATGCCGGTGCAAACGTGCATGTTTTATATCCCGAAAACGTTAGCGATACTGTTTTACAATTTATTAAGGACGAATTAGTTGGCTATTGTCAAAATGGTCAGTATATTTGTGACCAAATTGGTTCAGGGGCAAAACAATTTACTATTTAACCTGATCATTATAATAAATATTTTAAAAGCATATTATGAAAGGACCATTATTTTACTCAAAAATATTACTCTTCGGAGAATATGGTATTATTCGTGACTCTAAAGGTCTCTCTATTCCTTACAATTTTTATAATGGTGCGCTCAAAGTAGATGAAAATCCAACCGCAGAAGCACTCAAATCCAACGAAAGTTTACAACGTTTTGTAGTATATCTGGAACAGTTGCAAAAGGAGCAAGCTGATCTGGTTACCTTCAATTTAGAAAGTTTAAAAGCCGATGTGGCAAGAGGTATGTATTTTGACTCCAGCATCCCACAGGGATATGGTGTAGGAAGCAGCGGTGCCCTTGTTGCAGCAATCTATGACAAATATGCCCAGAATAAAATTACCGTTCTGGAAAACCTGACCAAAGAAAAGTTATTACAACTTAAAACTATTTTCTCCCAGATGGAATCCTTTTTCCACGGAAAAAGTTCCGGCCTTGACCCATTAAACAGTTACCTCAGTATTCCTATACTCATTAACTCCAAAGACAATATTGAAGCAACAGGGATCCCTACGCAGAGTTATACAGGAAAAGGGGCTGTTTTTTTACTGGACTCAGGCATTATTGGCGAAACCGCACCTATGGTTACTATTTTTATGGAAAACCTGAAAGATAAAGGCTTCCGTACCATGCTGAAAAATAAATTTGTAAAATATACCGACGCCTGTGTCGAAAACTTTCTGGGCGGGGACAAGAAATCTTTATTTAGCAATACCAAAAAACTATCAAAAATAGTATTGAGCAATTTTAAACCTATGATCCCGGAACAATTTCACGGCATCTGGCAACAAGGGATCGACAGTAACGATTATTACCTTAAACTTTGCGGGTCCGGGGGTGGCGGGTATATTCTTGGGTTTACAGAGGATTTACAAAAAGCACAAGCCTCCCTAAAAGATTATAAGCTCGAAGTCGTATATCAGTTTTAGTCCTAATACTAATCCAGAGCAAGCAAATGGTTTGGATAACAATCAAAACCAACGCTAAATTTAAATTACATTCCAAATGCTCAGCAGAAAGAATAAACTAATAGTAATGAAAATTATCAGTTTATTTTCTGTGGTACGCGGCTACAATATACCCGTTATTATTCTGGCTCAGTACTTATCTGCCATTTTTATACTAGCACCCGAAAAAAGGGCATTAGACGTTATTTTAGATTTCAACCTCTTCTTTATTATTCTTGCCTCATCGCTTACCATTGCGTCAGGATATATTATTAACAGTTTTTATGACAGTCAGAAAGACCTTATCAATCGGCCGAATAAATCCATGCTGGACCGGCTCGTAAGCCAGAAAACAAAACTTACCGTCTACTTTTCGCTTAATTTTATAACTGTTTTTATGGCGCTATTTGTCTCGTGGCGGGCCGTACTCTACTTTTCCATCTACATATTCCTGATCTGGTTTTACTCACACAAAATAAAAAAGCGGGTTATTGTCGGTAATTTGATGGCGGCATTCCTGGCCATTTTACCTTTTTTTGCCATTTTGCTGTATTATAAAAACCTGTACGAAGTTATTTTTGGGCATGCTACCTTTTTATTCTTATTGCTCTTAATCAGGGAAATAGTCAAAGACCTGGAAAACCTAAAAGGTGATTTCGTAACCGATTATAAGACCATTCCCATTATATACGGCGAAAAAACAGCCAAAATTATTATCACCATACTCATTACCCTTACTATAGTACCTGTATACATCCTCATCGAAATTTACGATGTAGGCTATATGGATATTTATTTTTACACCTGCCTTATCTCATTGCTCTTTTTCTCGTTCCAACTATGGAAATCCGATAAAAAAGAACATTTCCTCCAACTCCACAATACCCTTAAAATACTTATTGTTGCGGGTGTTTTCTGCATTGTACTCATAGATCCGACAGTCCTGTGGAACGGCAGGAACTTATTGCTTCATCATTAATTTTCAGGAGCTGTTCCCGCTATTCGTTCTATTTTTTTACGCTTAAAGAAAGCGTAAAAAGGATGCCACTCCTATCAGGGCTAAAACCTCTAAAACTGATAAGGCTTTTTTAAGTCTTAAATTAACTGTCATAATTCTGATTATTGTACATGACAATTTAAAATACAGTAAAATAAATTAAAATTTAAAAGTATAAATCAAAAAGTACCTGTAAAAACACTTCATTCCCATATTAAAATGATGCTTGCTGTGTATAAATAAGATTGCTTAATCAATATTCTATTCATCTGCCTTTTACCTTCGAAATCAACATATGTATATTTATACAAAGAAATAGTTAAATAACTATAAGAATTAATTAAACAAACAGTAGCAACTTCAGAGATTCTTAACAAAATAGTAATATTAATAGGAATACGTACAAAATCTATACTATATTTGTATTTATTATCTAAGACTAATATGAAAAACACTTTACACTTTAATTTTTTACTGGGGTTATTGGCTGTAGTGCTTGGTTTATTTTTTAATATGGCTTGGGGGCAGACATCTGTACAAAATTTTGGAGCGGGTACCGCAGCATATAATTCAACAATAGGCTCAACAGGTATCATTAGTAATCCAACTTCTGGGACAACTTATGCTAGAGCTGGTACTTCTAGTTCGATTAATGTATTAAATAGCGAAAATCCTCTGCTTGGAACAGCAAGTTATTTGAAGGCATCAGCCTCAACAGGTGGTTCGGTTTCAAAAGTCTCACCTATGATAGGCTATACTTCAAATACAGAATTTTATACATCATTTAATATTATCTTTGCCGGACATAATCCGTCAGCTACTGCGGCAAACGGTTCATGGGCCTTTTATCAAGGTGCCGGAGCAATGTACAGTAACAATAATGGTTTTGCAGGAAATCAAGTGTTTCTTGGATTAAGGTTTAATTTTTCTTCAGGTTTTGTTGATCTAGATTCCAGGCAAGGTGGTAGTTGGTCCAATACGGGCTTTTCCTCCACTTTGTTTCCCCAAGGCACAATATTAAAAATTGAAGTTGTAGCCAATAATAAAAATTCAGAAATTATTTCTTATCTATATAATGGAATTAGCCATACTGTCGGATCCCAAAAATATGATTTATATATTGGAGGAGTGCTAATAGGTAACGATATTTCATCCGCTCAACTTCCTGCAGGTGCTTCTATTTCCAGCAACACATTTATTGGGATCAATTCTACAGGTAATGCCGCAAATATCTATGTTGATGATATAGTGGTGTTTAATAGCGTACCCGCAACTATTGGAACTGCCCCAACCTCTACAACCTGGAACGGCACTGCCTGGTCAAATGGTACTCCATCAACGACACTAGATGCCATAATTGCAGGAAATTATAATTCATCGGATCATGGTGCCTTTACATCAAAGTCATTAACTGTAAATTCAGGAGTTTTTACTATTGCTTCCGGATTTTCGATTACCGTGCAGGACGCGGTCACAAACAATGCAGGCGATTCCAATTTCATAATCCAGAGTGGTGCTAATCTTATCCAGGTCAATAATGCTTCCAATACGGGTTCCATTACTGTTCAGAGAAATTCAGCGCCAATTGTCCGTCTTGATCACACCCTATGGTCTTCTCCTGTGTCAGGACAGAATCTATTCGGCTTTTCGCCAAATACGCTGGCCAATCGTTTCTATGTATACAATACGGAAACAGATAATTATGTAACTACAGGCCTATCGGCCAGCTCGGTATTTGTTCCGGGAAAAGGCTATGCTGTACGCGCTCCGAATAATTTTCCTGCTTCACCTGCTGCGGCATGGGCAGGAACATTTAAAGGTGTTCCTAATAATGGTGATGTTTCATTCACACTTTCCATAACTTCAAATGGTTATAATTTAGTAGGGAATCCTTATCCTTCAACTATCAATGCAACCTCATTTGTTAATGATGCAAACAATGCTACTAAAATTGACGGTACTTTATATTTTTATGCTCACAGTTTAGCAATAGGCACAAATGGTCAATTTCCTCCAGGGACAAATTATACAATCTGGAACCAAACTGGATATACGTTAGCAACAAATTCATCGGTTGTTCCAAACGGAACGATACAAGTAGGCCAAGGCTTTATTGTTAAAGCTAGTGAAGCTGGAAACATCAATTTTACCAATACAATGAAAAATGGTAATACAGAGAACCAATTTTTTAGAACTGCCAATGCTTATACCTCAAATATTGAGAAACATAGGATTTGGCTGAACTTATCAAATGAGCAAGGTTCTGTTTTTTATCAGACTTTAATTGGATATGTAGCTGGAGCAACAGCGGGTTTCGATAGAGGTTATGACGGTTTATCTTTTGGAAATATTGGAAGTTCTTTAACAACAACTATTAACAATTCGGAATATGCCATTCAGGCCAGACCGCTGCCATTTGATATTTCAGATGTTGTTGCACTTTCATTTAATGCAGATACAGATGGAACTTATATAATTTCTCTTGCAGATACAGATGGGATTTTTGCTGATAATCAAACGGTTTTTTTGAAAGACAATACAACAGGAACAATTCATAATATTACAGCTGGTGCATATACTTTTAATACTAATGCCGGAACTTTTGCAAATCGTTTTGAAGTTGTCTACCAAAGTAACCCCTCAACTCCAGAAAGCACATTTGGTGTAAACTCAATTATAGCTTTTAAAAAATCAGGTGTACTGAACGTAGAAGCTAAAAATATAAAGATAGCTTCCATAAAGGCTTATGATCTTCAGGGAAGACTGATTTATTCTAGATCTGGAATCAATGCAAGTAGTATCGTGCTGTCGGACCTGCAGGCACAAAATCAGGTATTATTATTGCAGTTTACTTCTTCCGTAGGCGCAAATACAACTATTAAAGTAATTTTTTAAAAATAATATGAATATGAAGAAGTATATAACAAGAACCAGCCTGATGGATTATAATCCCAGATCAATAATAGATGCCCCGACGATAGGAGATTATTTATGGGTTATGCCCATTGGGCCTAGCCTGTGTTTTTAAGATGAAGAACAGGATGTCGGTTAAATCTAATTAAGAATAAAAAAAGGCTGTCTAAAAAACTCCACCTCAAACTTTACAGTTAGTTTAATAATAAGCCCGATATTGCATCGGGCTTATTTTGTTACATTTATTCTTAGCTAATTGTAAGGGTTGATACATTATTTTATTTCTAGCTTAGTCCTTCTAGTATTTTGAACTTTTTTATAAAAAGTTCAGATTTAATATTCCAAAGTTTCTATTGGCTATATTATTACTTTTCTGACTATAATAGGAATGCCAATTTATTTATGATTGCTCACTAATTAAGTTGTCTATTAAGTCTTAAAAAAATTACAAATAACTAGATTATTACTCTTCACATTTCATACTTCTCTGCATATTACAATATTTAACTTTTGTTACTGATAATTTTCTGTAATACCCTATTGTAAATTATTAGTTACAAGCCTGATTCTTTTATCAGTTGCTCACATCTCTCTTTTATATATAAGAATTCATTAGCGAACTAAATCTATCAAATCAGGCTCAAATAAGGGTAAACAATTTCAAAACATTTGAAGTTATACCATTAAGTCATATATATGGTATAAGAATAAACTATCTTTGCAAAAATTACAGCATTTATGAATAACAAAGAAGGCAATAATAAAAGGATGAGTTCCAGGACCAACCCTAATAAGCCAAAACCGGCAATGGCGAAGCGTGCACAGGGCCCTAAAAAAGCAAAGCCTGTTAGCAAAACAGCCCCTTCCGAAGAAGAAAAAAAACCAAAAAAACCAAATCAGGCACCAAAGAGAGCAAAAGCAGCTGATGAAATCCGCCTTAATAAATATATAGCCAACTCCGGCGTTTGTTCCCGAAGAGATGCCGACATTTATATCCAATCCGGGAATGTAAAAGTAAATGGTGTACCCGTTGTAGAAATGGGCTATTTAGTAAAACCCGGCGATGTAGTTAATTTTGACGGTGCCGTACTTACACCGGAAAAAAAGGAGTACATCCTGCTCAACAAACCTAAAAACTTTACCACTGCTTTTGACGAAGGCAACGAGTTACGCAATGTACTGGAATTAGTTAAAGGTGCCACCAATGCAAAAATAGCGCCGGTGGGAAGGATGGACAAAAATACTACCGGATTGTTATTATTTACTAATGATACCGATATGATCCGTAAATTCAGCCTTCCGTCACAGAAATCATCTAAAATTTATCAGGTATCGTTAGACAAGAACCTCAAATTTGAAGATTTGGAGAAAATAAAAGGCGGCTTAACCATCGACGGCCATCGTGTTTTTGTAGAAGACATTTCTTATATCGAAAACGAGCCCAAAAGTGAAATCGGCCTTAAATTAAGGACAGCCAATGTAAAAGTAGTCCGTTCCATTTTCGAGAATTTTAGTTATGATGTATTACGCATCGACCGCGTATCCTTTGCAGGGTTAACAAAAAAGAACCTGCCCAGGGGCAACTGGCGTTTCCTTACCGAACAGGAAATTATTAATTTAAAGAATACTTAAAATAAAAATCCGTTTTTAAAACCACTTCATTATTGCATTTCCCTAAGGAAGTTGGGCACTATTTACTCTTAGATAGTAGCCATCAACAACAAGTCAGCGTATCAGAGAGGAGACTTTTAAAGCCAAACAAGCTTACGCTTTAAGTCTATTGCTTTTTATAATACAAACCTCGCAAATTGCGAGGTTTTTGTATTTACCACACTAAAGGATTCGTGCGGGAGCAGGGATATATTACTAATAATTTAATCTACCATTGTATTGCCTCCTTTTTTAACTCTAAAAGCATATTCAGCCTCTTTATAATAATTAAGGCTAATTTTTTGTAAATGTTATTGATTCTTTACCTGAATTATTTTAGCATTGCCATATATAATATAGCCTATTAAATTGGACTATTTTTAATTGCATTTGGTATAAAAGCTTACGCTAAAAAATTTAAAGATCTTTAATAAAATGTAATTGCGGTATAACAACAATAAACCTCGCAGCTTGAGAGGTTTATTGTTGTCTGCCACACGGAAGGATTCGTGCGGGAGCGGGCGTAAGCCTTATTATTTATTCATTGTATTTTTATGGCTTTTAAGTTCTTTTGGTTTATTAAGTTCTTTACTCATAATGTCAAATAATTGATTATTTATTATCTGGAAATTATTTTTTGGTTTATTAAATTTTTTCGCGAAATCTGTAATACTTGCAGAGCCATAAATATCATGTTCAATATCAGTACTTGAAAAGTTAACGCCGGATGATTGTCTTAGATATGTACTTATAGCACTAGCAGCAGGATGTGCTCCACAAGGGGATGATTACCGTTCAAAGTGAACCTGAAAAAGGAACTGCTTTCACACTTTATTTTCCTGAAGAATAAGATTCTTCCTTTTTTGGATTACTTTTTGGAGTCAAATCTTTTTTAAGATGGATACCCTGTAAACGAAACTTACCGAGTTTGAGGCTTTGCGACATCGGTCTTAACATCTGGAAACACCAATGAAGATGCATATTTATACGTATTGTGTCATTTATATTGTAATTGTAAGATCGTGAAGCCAACACGATTACTAGAAAAGCATATTTCTATGTAGTAGCATGAAACTTTTTAAAATCCTGCAAAAAAAATTAATATATTTAAACCCATCATTGCATTGAAGTACAAACAATTCAAAAAGTTTACTATTATAAGAAAATGTCGCGCACTTCAACTGTAATCTTATTGTGCAGCTCTAAACTAAATTTTAATTATATTCTTTTTAACTGTTTATAGATGTTTTTGAAATACTTTTCTTTATTTGTTTTCTTTTATACTTCTTTGTTGTTCGGCCAAACTACAAGACATACTGAATGCTACGATATCAGATTGCGTATCGTTAAAGCATTGCGTTTTGAAACCAAAGACAACCTTGATTCTCTTAATGGGTTGTTGAAGAAATCACCCCATAAATGCATGCAAATACAGGCTATCTATAATGAGGGGTCTATCAATTACTTACTAAACAGCAATTTTGATGAAGCAGAAAAAAAATATTTAGAGTGCATCCGGCTGACGAGATTTAATAAAAGTAAAATAGACGAGCTTTGTTATAAAAGTTTTATATTGACCTCTGTTAACAGGCTTTTTTATTTGTACAGGAGGGAAGGTAAGCTTGAAAAAAGCCTGGAAATCATTTTGAAGAATAAGGATGTTATGGACCCTGGCCGTTTTCAGGAGCTTATAGCCGTCAATGAGTATGATTTTGGTAATTATGAAAAAGCAATTAAAATTTTCAGAAACAATCTGCAAATAATTGATTGTGAGCATATAAAATTTCAATCTCCAGAGAAGGAGAAGATAATGAAGATCGGCTTTCACAGGACATCCAACATTCATAATTTAATAGCCGATAGTTTTCTGCAACTTTATATAAAGACAAAAAAAGCAAGCCTGTTAGATTCGGCAGTTGTGCATTATGAAAAATCCTATAGCAAGGGCAACCTTTTTAATGGAAATATAGAATATAATAAGGCGTTATATTATTCAAGATTGGCCAAGACAGAATTCTACAGAAAAAATTATAACAAGGCAGTGTCCTATTATAATACATTTTTTAATCATACAGTTATGAAAGAAAATGTATTTACTTTTCAATCTTATTGTATTGGTTTGGCAGAGAATTATGTAAAGCTTTTAAAACCGGATTTGGCCTTGGAATGTTTATCGAAATTTGATTCGTCATACACAATTAAACCAGGGTCTGAACAATTCTACATCGCAAGTTTAAGTGCCTATATGGATGCCTACCAACAAAAAGGGAACAATGAAAAAGCATTGTGGTTTGCCAAACGCTATTTAATGGAGATAAAAAAAATTGAGTCGGATAAAATAAAGGCTAAAACAATATCGAATGTATTAGACATTCAGGAAATTAAAGAAAAAGCTCAAAAAATTATTGATTCAAGAAATTATTGGATAACTATTCTGATACTATTGGGGAGCTGCTTAATTCTGACACTATTTATACTTGTACGAGTAAATAAGCTAAAAACAAAAAAGAGGCAGGAACAACACAAGGAAATAATTGGGCTTTTAAAAAAGGAAATAGCATCCAATGAAAATCAAAGGCCTATAAAAACGCCTGAAGGCCACCATGAAAAAATGAAGTTTTTAAAGGATTTTGCCGAATGCAAACAAATACTGGAAAAATTTTTGGAAATTGAAAAAAACAAGGAATATCTGGATCCAGACTTTAAACTCTCCTCTTTGGCTAAAAAACTGGATACAAATACCACCTACCTTTCTTCTTTTTTTAATTACTATCTGGAAAAAGGATTCCATCAGTACTTGCAAGAGAAAAGAATAGAATATCTGTTAGAACTCATCAATACTGATTCAGTATACCGCCGGTATACAGTACAGGCAATTTCTGAACATGTAGGGTATAAAAGCCCGTCGGCATTTTCCAAAGTATTTAAGCAATACACCGGAATTAGCTATTCTACCTACTTGAAACAAATAAGCGAATGATTTTTAGGATTTCATACTGTTTTATAAAGTAGCACACAACCACATCCTTTGCTTAGAGATTGAGAGAGGAAATACCAGCACATCTACCAGTATAGCCATACTGTCTCCTATTCATCTCTACTTGCACTTATACTGCAAGCTTGCGGTAAATATTCATTTCAAAGTTCGGTCCTACAGAAGGATTAAGTTTATAGGAAATGGTATTGAAAATACAATAAAAGATACTGAACTTTTAAGGCAGTTTAAAGAAGTTGATAATCTTCCGGATCATCTTAAAAACTCTTTGTTAGAAGTTATTAAAGCTTTTACCAGAGAAACTTTAAAAATAGACAGTCTTATTCTTTATAAAACACCCACCGCAATTGCGGTGGGTCCTTTTTTATTGCTCACGGATTATAAATCCGCGAAATCGGGTCTTTTTCTATCTGTTTGTTTGTCGACACTCTGTCTTGTCCTGAAATAGGTTTACACAAAAGTGTAAAAATATGGAAAGATTTTCAAAAAAATCATCATCAAAGTGGCATGATCGGTATAGTGAAGAATTTAAAAGATTTGTTTGCGAAGAATTTTTAAGAAGTTCTGCTAC
>DASVUQ010000078.1:0-1827 GCA_036386975.1 Flavobacterium sp.
CCAATAGCTACCACTTCATCAGGATTTACTCCTTTTGATGCTTTTTTACCAAAGAATTTTTCTACCTCATCGGCAATTCTCGGCATACGTGTAGAACCACCTACAAGGATAACCTCATCAATATCTGATGTCGATAAACCGGCATCTTTTAACGCTTTAGCCACCGGTTCCATAGAACGTTTTACTAAAGAATCTGATAATTGCTCGAACTTAGCACGTGATAATTTCTTAACAAGGTGCTTTGGCCCTGAAGCCGTAGCAGTAATATAAGGTAAATTAATTTCCGTTTCAGCAGAAGATGACAATTCGATTTTTGCTTTCTCTGCAGCTTCTTTAATCCTTTGTAATGACATCGGATCTACACGTAAGTCAATACCTTCTTCACTTTTAAATTCATCTGCCAACCAGTCAATAATAGTCTGGTCAAAATCATCACCACCTAAGTGCGTATCACCATTCGTAGACAATACTTCAAAAACACCGTCCCCTAATTCAAGGATAGAAATATCAAAAGTACCACCACCTAAATCATAAACAGCAATTTTCTGGTCTTTCCCTTTTTTATCCAAACCGTACGCTAATGCAGCGGCCGTTGGCTCGTTAATAATACGCATTACTTTAAGTCCTGCAATTTCACCAGCCTCTTTTGTAGCCTGACGTTGCGCATCGTTAAAGTAAGCAGGAACAGTAATAACGGCTTCAGTAACCGTCTGCCCTAAATAATCTTCGGCTGTTTTTTTCATTTTCTGAAGTGTCATTGCAGACAACTCCTGAGCAGTGTATAAACGGCCATCAACATCTACACGTGGGGTATTGTTGTCGCCTTTTACCACTTTATAAGGAACTCTTTGCGCTTCTTCTGTAGTTTCAGAAAAATTACGCCCCATAAAACGTTTAATAGAAGCAATCGTTTTTGTTGGGTTCGTTACCGCCTGTCTTTTTGCAGGATCACCTACTTTAATCTCCCCACCTTCTACAAATGCAATAATAGACGGCGTTGTTCTTTTTCCTTCTGAGTTAGGGATTACCACTGCCTCCTGGCCTTCCATTACAGAAACACACGAGTTAGTAGTACCCAGGTCAATTCCAATTATTTTTCCCATTTTTATATTTATTATTATTTTATAATTCGTTTTTAAACTCTGTATCCCAAAAGCAATGACTATGCCATTGGCACAAACAAAATGAATTGTCAGTTTTAGATCGTATTAACAATAAAACGCGTATGACATTATGACACTCACATCTTTTTTAGGAGCTGTTTCCGGCTATCTGTTACAATCCACGCGAAAAGCGTGGGATTTCCACTTCTATCCGGGCTATGGCAGTAGTTTCCAAATAATCCATTATTTTTGTTATAAACAATTCACATGCAACCAGATGTTATTATAATAGGCGCCGGTATTTCCGGGCTCACCGCAGCCATTTACCTGCACCGGCAAGGCAAAAAAGTACAAATACTAGAGGCAACAGGCCGTGACGGCGGAAGAATTAAAACAGACCACCATAACGGTTTTTTACTCGACAGAGGTTTCCAGGTGCTGTTAACAGCATATCCGGAATGCAAAGAACTACTCGATTATGATCAACTAAATTTAAAACGCTTTCTTCCCGGTGCCACCGTACTTTATGATGGCGGACAGTTTGAAATTGCCGACCCATTGCGCCGGCCTTCGGCAACATTCGCCACGGCATTTGCCCCTGTCGGGACCATAAAAGATAAAGTCAATACCTTATTATTAAAAACAAGGTTATTAAAAAGTACCATTCCCGATATTTTCAAACAAAAAGAGCAGACTACTGTTCAGCAATTATTAGATTACGGAT
>DASVUQ010000079.1:0-7454 GCA_036386975.1 Flavobacterium sp.
TACTTTGCACTCTTATTTATTAGTATTAAATAGTTTGAGTATACTTAAATAACCTGTTAATAATTATTTTAATTATACTTTACCATTGATACTTTCTCTGAAATATTTTAAAAGAAAAATAAGGAAAAATATCATTATTAATGTTTAAAATTTATTTTTCACTTTTTTCTAACTCTTCCATTCGCCTGGTAAGTTGTTCAATAAGGACTTGTTGTTCCTGAATGGCTTTTACCATAGGGGCCAGTAAATCATTATACCTTACGCTCAACATACCATCATTGGCTTTGGAAACCATACCGGTATGGGTTGCTCCAAACTTGTCAAGTACCTGCTCCAGTTCCTGGGCTATAAAACCATATTCCAGTTTTTTGCTTTCATCATTTTTTCGTACATAAGAAACCGGGTGAAGTTCTTTGATAAAATCAAGCCCCAGATCCGAACTTTTTATATCTGATTTCCATCTCCTGTCTGAGGTAATGGTCCAGGCCACCTGTACACCTGCATAGAGAATAGCTGTATTGCCAATCCGTACCTGATTGCTGGCCGCACCATCTGGAAGTTCTACTCCTGAACCAATACCTATATTATTGCTCCCTGTAGTAAGAAGCCTAAGGGCCTGATGCCCAACCGCAACATTCCCGGAACCCGTAGTGGCATTAAGCATAGATTCAAATCCAATAGCCGTATTTTCAATACTTGTAGTGGCACTTTTAAGTGCAGAATGGCCAATAGCCGTATTTTGAGAACCTGTTGTATTCTCAAGCATCGCTTCAAAACCCAGAGCTACATTATTATTGCCAATCGTGTTTTTAGCCAGGGAGCTGCTGCCTGTTGCCGTGTTATTATATCCAGTAGTGTTCAATTCCATGCTTCTTCTGCCCAGGGCAGTATTATCACTGCCTGTTGTATTTGATTTTAAGGCATCGGCACCCACAGCAGAATTGGAGTTTCCACTAGTATTTACAGCCAGGGTTTCTGCCCCCACTGCCGTGTTGAATATACCGATAGTATTTTTAGTTAAAGCATTAAGCCCCACTGCTGTATTATTATATCCGGTAGTATTGGAACGAAGTGCCCTAGCCCCAACGGCAGAATTGTTTTTGGCCTCTGTAGCATTGGCAGAATTATTAAGCAGAAGCGCTTCGAAACCAACAGCGGTGTTATCAATATTACCCGGACCTGCATTAGATTGTAAGGCACCATAGCCTGCAGCACTATTTCCTGTTGCAGTAGTATTGGCTGCCAGCGCATTAACACCTAAAGCCGTACTGCCAATAGCCATATTAACCAAAAGTGCATTGACGCCAAAAGAAGTGCTTGTTGTGCCTAAATTGCCTGCCTTGATGTTGTTCCTTCTAAAATTAAAGTCTACATCATCTGTGGTCCCTATAAAATTGTTAGCTGTTGTACCGGCATTGCCTGTAGACCTCCAGTGTGTACCTAATGAATTTTCCAATTCCAGCCATGCAGTACCGGTCCAGAAATAAAATGCTGGTTTTACATCGTTGGGCGCTGTACCGGCTGTTGCAGTGTTATAAACAATTTCTGAAACGGTAGGTGTGGATGCTAAACTAGGAACATTTTTTCCTCCTAGTGCTACCCTGGGCATCAAAAAGCCGTCATTTGGTGATGCTATTTCCAATGCAGCATTAGGAGTAGTGGTACCAAAGCCTACTTGTGCATGAAGAGGAATACCAAGTAAAATAAGTATTAAAAGCATAATTTTTTTCATAATTACTAAGATTTAGGTTAATTTATATTCTTACATTAATATGTATTTAATGCAAATTGTTTATTTTGTAGTTACAATAACTACTTCTTTGTTTTATTATTTTCTAATTCCTTAATACGTATTATTAATTTTTGAATAATAGCTTCTTGTTGCTGAATGGCTTTTACCATAGGGGCCAGTAAATCATTATACCTTACGCTTAGCATACCATCATCGGCTTTGGAAATAATACCATTATCTGCTGCTTTAAATTTATGAAGAGCCTTCTCCAGTTCCTGGGCTATAAATCCATATTCCTGTTCTTTATTTTCGTCATTTTTCCTTATATATAACACCGGATTCAGTTCTTTGATAAAATCAAGTCCCAATTTGGAACTTTTTATATTTGATTTCCATCTTCTGTCTGAAGTGATAGTCCAAGGTACCTGTATACCCGCATAGGTAATAGCTGTATTTCCTATTCGTACCTGGTTATTTGTATTGGGAAGTTCTGCGCCTTTTCCAATAGCAATATTAAAACTTGGGCTGGTCAAGGTAGAAAGGCACTGGCTCCCTATGCCTACACTGTTACTGCTCCACAATCTCGACGTAGATGGCGGTACTCCCCATGCCTTGTAACCAATAAAAGTGCTACGATTGGAGCCATTTATATTTTCCATTGCAAAGACGCCGGCAACAGTATGCTGGGCACCTAATACATTGTCAGGTAAAGCAGTATAACCAAAAACTGTGTTCTCGCTGCCTTCTGTAGTTTTCAGCATGGAATTACTTCCTGTTGCAGTACTTTGAAATCCTGTGGTGGTATTTGATCCTGCACCCAATTTACCAAAAGCCGTATTATTTCCACTAGTACTAAACCGCAGTGCTTCAGAACCTAGGGCTGTATTTGATGAACTGTTATTAGAAGCTAAAGCTTGGGGACCAATAGCGGTATTGGACTCACTTAAAGTAATAGTAGTTAAAGCATTGGGGCCAATTGCTGTATTGTTGTATCCCCTGATATTGGCACGAAGTGCCCTGGGACCAATAGCCGTATTGCCTTTTGCCCGTCCAGGATTAAAAAAAGTAGTAACATTATTATATCGTAATGCTTCAAACCCAAAAGCAGTATTATCTATATTACCTAAATTATTATTGTCTATGCCATTGGGATGGGGACCAGAAAATGTATTCTCCTGTAAAGCACCATAGCCAAAAGCCGTATTTCTGGTTGAGTTAGTATTGGCAGAAAGGGCATTAACCCCAAAAGCAGTAGTGCCAACTTCGGTATTAACTAAAAGGGAACCAGATCCAAAAGCAGTATTTGTGACACCTAAAACGCCTGATTTTATATTGAACCTTCTAAAATTAAAATCGATATTATCTGTAGTTCCTATAAATTCTGTATTGGCGTCAGTACCATCATTGCCTGTAGTTCTCCAGTTTTTCGTATTGGAAGCGTTATCAAGTTCCATCCATGAAGTACCTGTCCAAAAGTAAAATCCAGGTCTTACATCATTGGGTGACACACCGGAGGCTACTGTATTATAAACGATTTCTGAGATGGTAGGCGTTAGGATTTTTGCATCTTTGTCAGCCAGTGCCAACCTGGGCAACAAAAAACCATCCGTAGACGATGACACTTCTATTGCGGCATTAGGAGTTATAGTACCAATGCCTATTTGGGCATAAAGCGAAACGCTAAAAAAAATAAATATTAATACTATACGTTTTTTCACAATTACAAAATTTAGATTATTATCATTATATACACTCT
This sequence comes from Flavobacterium sp., assembly GCA_036386975.1. Taxonomy (GTDB): domain Bacteria; phylum Bacteroidota; class Bacteroidia; order Flavobacteriales; family Flavobacteriaceae; genus Flavobacterium. Next base: position 3,489 of record DASVUQ010000079.1, read on the forward strand.
CAAATAATTATGCCTAAAAAACAAATGTCTGATAATCAAATTATTATATTGAATAAAATATTTTATTTTTCCAATAAATGGAAAAATGTAATATATACGAAGCATAAAAGTAAATGCTTTTTATCCTATAATATTTTATAATATACGATGCATTTGCAATGTTGGATGTTGTTTATATTATTTAAGCAGGAGCTATGATAATATGTACTTCGTTGGTGGGTAGTCAATTCTGCTTATCTTTATAAATTAAAAGCAAATAATATTGTTATAAACGATAATGATAATATTTTAGATGAAATAGCTTATGGTCTAAATGTTCCTGATAAATTTTTAATGTATTTAAATTAACTAAATAATACTATGTATTATAATTTACAGTCCCTTATAATAAAAAAGCTGCCGAGTAAAGAAGTTTGATCTTTCTAAAATAAAGAAGATCGTAAAATTTAATAAGCTGCAGCACAACTATATCTATAAATTATTATGTATTGTAAATTAGCTATACCGATGAAGTAAAGCAATATAATTCATAAGGATTAATTTGAAGAGGAATATCTATTTATAATTTTTATAGTCGTTTAATTTTATATAATGTAAAGCATTTAGAGTAAGAATATATAATAAATCAATATAACTCTGCTTATTAATATCCAAAAGTGTTTTGTACTTTTAAAAACTGAAACAAACCAATATACATTCGATGGCAAATTCATTGATTAACATCACTAATATCAAACGTGATTTCATTTTAGGAACAGAGATAATTAATGTTTTAAAAGGGATTAATTTACAAATTAACAAAGGCGAATATGTAGCCTTAATGGGGCCTTCCGGATCAGGAAAATCTACATTAATGAACCTTTTAGGCTGCCTTGACACCCCTACTTCAGGACAATACATCCTTAATGGAAAAGACGTAAGCCAGATGAAGGATGATGAATTGGCAGAAATACGTAATAAAGAAATAGGTTTTGTATTTCAGACATTTAACCTGCTGCCAAGGACAACAGCTTTAGATAATGTGGCCTTACCTATGGTATATGCCGGTTTCTCTAAATCAGAAAGAAACATAAGGGCAACAGAAGTGTTAAAACAGGTAAACCTTGCCGACAGGATGGACCATCAGCCTAACCAACTTTCCGGCGGGCAACGCCAGCGTGTAGCCATAGCCCGTGCGCTGGTGAATAAACCTTCGATTATACTTGCAGATGAACCTACTGGAAATTTAGACAGTAAGACTTCGGTGGAAATTATGAAGCTTTTCGGAGACATTCATGCCAGTGGCAATACTGTAATTTTAGTTACCCATGAAGAAGACATTGCTGCTTATGCGCACCGGGTAATTCGCCTGCGTGACGGTGTCATAGAAAGCGATACTAAACAAGATAGATTTTAAACTAATTTTATTTTAAGCATGTTAAAAAGTTATTAGCCACAGTTCTTTTTATTTCACTTGTAGTCTATGTTGAAGATAGATTCTAATGGAAATAAACCACCTGTTACTCTTATAAATATTATAACCCGCCAGCCTAGAAAACTTTTTGGATTTAATAAATTTTGATGAAAAAAGTAAAGCTGTTCTAATGAGCGGCCTTATTTATTTTTATATTAGCCATTAATAATAAATGATTAATACCCATAATGAAAATTGCACTTCTTACCTGCGAAAGATTACCCGCCCTTATTCCTTCCGATCAGCTGTTAATTCCTGAATTTGCAAAGTATGCCATTGCTGCCGAAGCGGTAATTTGGGATAATAACACAGTGAAGTGGAATGATTTCGATTATTTGATCTTCCGCAACACATGGGATTATTTCGAAAAAGAAACCACCTTTAACCAATGGCTCGATAAGATAGAACATTTAGGGGTAAAGACGCTGAACCCGGTAGCACTCATCAAAGAAAACAAACATAAGTTCTATTTAAAAGATCTCGAGAAAAAAGGAATACCAGTAATACCGACACTTTTTATTAATAAAACCCAGCATTTTGATCTGGCTTCCCTCCTTCCGCAGCAGTGGCAGAAAGCAGTGATCAAACCTGCGTTTTCAGCAGGTTCTTACCTTACTGAATTGTTCGATGTTAAAGATGTGGTAACAGTAAACCAAAAATATAAAGGCATAGTATCAGAAAAAGAGCTATTATTACAGGAATTTGTTCCTGAAATAGAAACATTGGGAGAAACTTCGTTTATTTTTTACAATAAAAAATTTTCACACTGTATCAATAAAAAACCTGCCGCGGGCGATTTCAGGATACAAAGCCAATTTGGCGGAAAGTATAATCTTGTTCAGCCCGACAAGGATCTGATTGATCAGGCACAACACGTAGTAAACCTTATAGATCATGACACTTTATATGCCAGGGTAGATGGCATTATTATTGACTCTCAATTACAATTAATGGAAGTGGAATGTATCGAACCTGATCTGTATTTTGAATATTGCGAAGGCTCTCGGGAAAATTTTGTAAAAGAAACAGTAAAAATGATGAACCAATCCGTTAAAGCAAGCTTATAATGAAAGTATATACAAGAACAGGGGACAAAGGAACAACAGCCCTTTTTGGCGGTACACGTGTCCCGAAAGACCACGCCCGTATAGAAAGCTATGGAACAGTAGACGAACTTAATTCTCATATCGGCCTGATCCGGGACCAGGAGATCAATACACACTATAAAAAAATACTCGTCGAAGTCCAGGATCGGCTTTTTACTATTGGTGCTATTCTGGCCACACCTCCCGAAAAAGAAGTACTTAAAAATGGCGAATTACGTTTACAGAAATTAAGCATTGTAGAAAGTGATATTGCATTGCTTGAAAACGAAATTGATTTTATGGAAGATGCACTTCCGCCAATGACCCATTTTGTACTTCCAGGCGGGCATACTACTGTGTCATATTGTCATATTGCCAGATGTGTTTGCCGGCGTGCGGAGCGGCTTACTGTCCATTTAAGCCATAATGAACCTGTTGCACCTATTGCTATTCAATACCTAAACCGACTTTCTGACTACCTCTTTGTACTGGCACGGAAGTTGTCCTCCGATCTTGGAGCAGATGAAGTACAATGGATACCCAGAAAATAAATTGTACTAGATGAGCAGTAAAAGTTAACACTGGCCTTGCTTATATAATGATGTTAAAATAAACGTTCTTAACTTTTTTAAAATAAATTAAATTTTACTTGAATTTTTCAGTAAAAAATTTATTTTTGCATAAATATTAAATCGATAACAGATGTATTGGACATTAGAATTAGCATCTTATTTGAGCGATGCACCTTGGCCGGCAACCAAAGATGAACTTATCGACTACGCCATTAGAGCTGGTGCGCCACTTGAGGTGGTAGAGAACCTGCAATCTATAGAAGACGAAGGTGAAATTTATGAATCAATGGAAGAAATTTGGCCAGATTATCCTACAGACGAAGATTATCTTTGGAATGAGGATGAATATTAAAAATAAATCCAATTGAAAAGTCTCAGTAAGAGGCTTTTTTTTTGTTTAAATTTGCATATACAATAAAGAAATATTAAAATTATGAGTTTCATAAACAGCATACTTAAAGCATTTGTTGGTGATAAATCACAAAAAGACGTAAAAGCTTTACAACCTTACCTAGCTAAAATCAAAGCATTAGAAAGTAGTTTAACAACACTTACTAATGATGAACTGCGAGCAAAGACTGCGGAGTTCAAAGAAAAAATCAAAAACGGAAGAGCAGACAAAGATACCAGAATTGCTGCATTACAATCTGAAGTAGAAACTACAGAAGATATCGACAAAAAAGAAGACCTCTATTTACTAATCGATACTTTGGAAAAAGAAGCATATGACGTTTCTGAAAAAACATTAATGGAAATCCTTCCCGAAGCTTTTGCCGTAGTAAAAGAAACGGCGCGAAGATTCAAAGAAAATACAGAAATAAAAGTAACAGCAACCCCAAAGGACAGGGAATTCTCT
>DASVUQ010000080.1:0-12390 GCA_036386975.1 Flavobacterium sp.
CAGGCATTGTTGTTTAAAGTATGGTCACTCAATCCGAAAACTTTATCTGGAAAAGCTTCCTGCAAAGCTGTCATTGCTCCAAAACGCACCAAGTGGATTGGCGTTGGATAAAGATTTGTGGTATGTAGAAGTGCTACCGGAACTTGATGCCTATCAAAAATAGCAACTGCCTTTTTTACGCTTTCTATGGTGTTCATACCTGTACTCAGGATTACTGGTTTCCCAAAAGCTGCAATATGTTCCAGTAATGGATAATTATTGCATTCGCCAGAACCAATCTTATAGGCGAGAATATCAAATTTTTTCAATCGCTCAGCCGCAGCGCGTGAGAATGGCGTGGAAATAAAAATCATTCCCTTACTTTCCACATAATTTTTAAGCTCTAACTCGTCAGCTTCGTTTAGGGCACAGCGTTCCATGATATCATAAATCGAAACAGCCGCATTACCAGGAATTACTTTTTTTGCAGCATTGCTCATTTCATCTTCCACGATATGGGTTTGGTGCTTTACAATTTCAGCTCCGGCCCGATGTGCGGCATCTGCCATTTCTTTGGCCACTTGGAGCGAACCCCCGTGGTTAATTCCAATTTCTGCAATGACAAGGGGCGGAAAATCAGGACCGATTTTTCTGCCAGCTATTTCTATATATGGGTTCATTTATAATTTGTGATTTGAGATTTATGATTTATAATTTTGGAAAATGGTTGCTTCTTTTGATTCATGAACTGAACTTAACAAGCAAATATTCGGCATATTCAAAATCGTCAAGCGTATCAATATCTACGTGACCAAAAATATGATTTATTTGATAAACAAAAGCGTCTGGACTGATTATTTTTCCGCTCTTAATCAAAGCCACTTTCGAAATATACAGCAGTCCATTTTCAAAATACAAAGGTTCAATATCTTGGGTTCTCTGGCCTATCTCATAATTAAAGGGTACAAATTTTTGACTTTTGATTTTTCCTAATTTTTGATGATTTTTAGAAACAGTAAACAGGCTATCACAGCCTTTTTTGGCATACACTTCAAAAGCTTCTTTCAATAAATTTTTTGGCCTTAACGGATTTGTTGCCTGAAGCAGCACTACATTTTCAACAGGCTCTATATTTTCCAGAACATGTTTTAAGGCCGTGACTGTAGGCTCTGGATCACCAGACAGATGAGAAGGTCTGTCAATTATTTTAGCACCATATTCAATAGCAATTTCCTTGATCCTTGCATCGTCTGTAGAAACATAAATGTCGCTTATGATTTCAGGATTTGCCTTTGCATATAGAATGCTATGTGCCACTAGCGGAATTTTGCCAAAAAGCATGCTGTTTTTCCCAGGAAGCCTTTTTGAACCGCCACGCGCCGGAATTATAGCTATAGTTTTCATTATTCTAAGCTTTTTTTCGCATCAAAAATTCTCTGGTTCATCTGGCGGACCCAGGTTTCTTTGGTATATAAATTTTCAGGGACTGCCGGGTATTCTTTTTCTCCAGAAATAAATTCTTCAATTGCACCGACCCATTCTGAAATAAAATGAGGGTTTTCGACTAATCTTCCTAAAGTGCCATACTGTAACACTTCTGGAACACCGCCCAGAGCAGAAGCAATGCAATAGCACCCACAGTGTAGTGCCTCAATTAGACTAAGGCCAAATCCTTCGTGACACAATGTAGGGAAAAGATACACATCGGAAGCCTGGTAATATTGCGCCAGATTTTCGTTTGGTATTTTTCCTAAAAACGTAACGCCTTTGACCTGCTGATTTCTTGGAGCACCAATGACAATCAAGGCTATATTGTTATTGTTTCCATAGATACGTTTCCAGACATCTAGAATCAAATCAAGACCTTTTTTGGGACGGTCTTGCGAGCACCAGATAAATATTTTTTCTGCTGCCAGCCCGAGCTGTTGTTTTAGTTCTCTTCTTCTTTCAGCAGTTACTCGATAAAATTTTGAAGTATCAACGCCATTATTGACAACTGAAAACCGGCAAGGCAAAACAGTATAGTATTCTTTATGGGCGGTATAGCTATCCTGGGTCAGCAAAACCATTTCATCTATAAATTCAAAAAAACTGCGGCTATAAAAATCTTCATAAAAAGGTGAAAAACCGTGATAGAAAAACTGAATATAACATTGGTTACGCAGCCTTTTCGAATAAATAAATTTTTCCAGATGGCGTATAATACCATAATTATCAATAATCTGGATTATATATTTTTCATCAGTAGCCAATACTCTTTCGAGTGCTTCAAGATAAGCAACGTATTTTTTCTTGGTAAACTTTCTTTGGAGCTTATGCGAGAATCTTTGGGTTACCATCTCATACTTTACGTTTTCGAAATAATACTCAGGCTTCTCGCAAACTATATAATCAATGGAATGCTTGTTTTCAAAATAATTTTTATACAGCGTGGTCCAGCTTCCAATTTTAGAATAAGGAAGCGGTATTTGCGATAGAAGGATTACTTTCGGCATTATTTATATTTTGGTAAAAATATAAAAATAATAGCTATTTTTTTATTCTAAATATGATGCTTTTTAAATCATCGCTTACTTTATAAATATAAGGATATTGATGACAAAAAGAAATTATATGCAACAACAACATGTCATTAATTTCTTTTAATGTGTAATACTGAGGCACTTTTTTGCCCAATAGTTTCTTCACTTTATATTTTAGGGATTTTTCAAAATTATCTTCAATGATACGAACCGCAAGAATTCTGTATTTAATTTCTAATAGTTCGCAATATAGAAAATGCGTTATAGTTTCTATTTTATTAAGCAGAACGATTTCTTCATTATGATTTTCTAATTGATAAAAATCAGACATTGAAACTTCACTGCCCCAAAAAATATTATTAACTACTGATTTCTCTTTTTTATCGTTCTGCATTGTGTGGTAATGATTAAGTTTAATGATATTAGCTAATTGTAATTCTCTTGTAAGAGAGTTTGTTTCAGAACTTCTGTAACTTTTATGCCATTGATGAAGTAACAAATTTTCTGTATCGTAAAAAGTACTTTTAAAACCAGCTCTTTTTATTCGATCATGAATATCTATATCTTCTGCACCCCAAAAGTGCAAAAATTCATCAAAACCGTTAACTTCTTTGATTGCTTTTAAAGGAAACAACGATAAGCCTTGTGCACCAATGCCACTGTTAAACTCAATTATATAATCACAAAATTTCTTGTTTAACTTTGCTTCTTTTTCATTTAAAAACCCTACCTTAAAATAATAAGCTTCTGCAGGCGTTTTTATTTCATGCAATTTTTCAATAAAATCGGGTCTAAAAATTATATCAACATCTGCTGTAAAAACATATTCAGTAACAACTTTTCTTAATCCAATATTAATTGCTTTTGATCTTGACCAAGGTTGAAATTCTGAGAAATTATAAATATAATCCACAAACAAATAATTAGAAACCAAATCTTTAATTTGTATTGCCACATCTAAATATGATCCATAATCTATAAAAATAACTTTAAAATTTTTATTTGTTTGTCCTGCTAAAGAATCTAATGATTTTTTAATACGTTCTGGTTCACGATTTCTATATGGAAAAATTATAGTAATCATATATTGGATTAAAATTAATAAGTAATTTTGGTTGTTTTTGAAAATAGGGACTTCAAAAATTTCCACATTGTTCTAAATCATAAAAACACTTTCAGTATTAAATCGGTAAACATACCCATTCATACTAAATAGTTGATGACAAAACAGATAGAGAAACTCAGTATATAAATACTTTGGGCTTAGAGCAAGCTTTTACGGAGATGGGATTTTACTAATAGAGATTGTACAATTTCCTTTGAAGCTTGAGGCGAAATTCTATAAGAAAGTAACTGTTCGCTATTTAGTACAGCAACTACAGCTTTAATTTCTGTTTCTACTAGAATACGAGCAGCAAGTTGTATTTCTAATTTTTTATTCGTTTTCATGATATTCGATTGGGTAAGCAAATATAGTAAATAATTATACTCTTAAAAAATAATCATGAAGAAAGAGGAAGAGTGTAACTTGTTATTAAAAAGGTCATTTAGTATTTATAATATGCCTATTGCTTTTGATTTGTTGTACTCTATATATCTATATTTAAGAATATCAATATAATAGTTTCAATATTATAAAATTAATTAAGATTTTATATAAGAAACTATTTTGAGAATATTTATAAATTTTATTTGCTAAGTTCAACGTTTTTTGAGGCATTAATTCAAGTATAAACTGAATTTTTGACAGAAATTTTTTTAGAACTTATTATGGTAGTAGCTAATTCTATGTGTACCCACAACTTTTAAATGTAGGACACTACTCTTAATTTTATAATTTTATTGTAACATCTGTAAACCATTTTATCAATGTTGGTGTGAAAAATTATTGTTGTTTAACTTGCAACTGTAGTACTATAGTAATGTCTAACGCTCCTATTATGTTAAATAACTTTTAGCTTCTTCTTTTAATAATCCGTTCCACGATAAAGCGTGTAATAACACAATTAATTTTTAGATTTTATTTTTTTAAACGTAAAATCATATGGCGTAATAAATTTCTGAAGTGCCACAATAATGATCTTACCACTTTCCTTAGTGAATAAGCAGCTGTCTTTTACAAAGCCCAAATTGGCTGCGGTGATTACTATTGCTGTTTTTTAATTTATCTAACATCGTCTCAATTATATTTTTTAGCGGCCTCTACACTCAAGCCCTTTAAGAGTAAGAATCTACGAAAAAAATATTTTTTAAAAAATATCTTTGCAAAAAATTTATTCTTTATCCAATAGCTAAAATTTGAATAGTGGCAGATTTCAAAATATTTTTCTTCTTTGGGCTCAAACTTGTTTTCAGTTATGCTTTTCAACTCTAAATCCATCCATTCTTCATGGATATTGCCCAGATGATAGGCATAATTATTTTCTGTTGACAATCTCCAATATCCTTTTTCAACTACAGGAATATCAAAAAGATTATCGCTGTTGCCCCCTAAAACAAAATTGGTATATCGCTTTTTAAGATTTTCAAATATTGATGCTTTATAAGTTACTACAAAATGTCCGGCACCCACAACTGCTTTTACTTTTCCACTGCTTATCGTGAGATATTTTTTTAATTGAAATTCATTATAAAAATCACTATTGTCAATACTTGAAGCAAATTTTAACAAGGCATCTTTATTTAAAACTTTTGAAAATTTTAGCTTATTAGAGAATAGAAGGTCCCAGTAAATATTTGCTGTATGAGTCCGCAAAGACTTTGGAGATGGCGTGGGACAGACGGCTCCAGCTCTTGGAAAACTACTAAAAATAGAATAAGTGCTTTCTTGCCAGCCATTTAAAAAAAGAACATCGGCATCTGCCGTGGTAAAAAATTGAAAATTTTGGCCAGCTATGCCTTTCAGCATAGCATTTATATACCCTATATTTGATGTTGTGACTAATTCATGTATTTTTCCGCAATCATAAAGTGCATTAAGATATAACTTTACGTCTTCACAGCTTCCATTGTTTACAATCGATACATATGTCTTTGAATGTATTGTTCGAAATAATGATTCCAGGCACAATTTTAAAATTTGAAAACTGTCTTTAAAATAATCCTGATGGTTTGGAATATATACAGGAATGACAATTTGATGAAAAAAATCACCTTTCTGCAAAACTTTATCTTTCTTCGGATTAAAACCTTGTCTCATTATAAATTGAATTATAAATAGAAATGACTTTCTCTCTGTTTATTTCATAGTCTAATTTCTCTTCTGCTAATTTACTATTTATTTCAAAAGCATTTTTTAGTAAATCTGGCGATGCTAAAGCTTTTAAAATTTTATCCTGAATAGCCGTTACATCTTCTGGATTTTCTATTAAAAAACCATTTACACCATCTTCTATAATTTCTGCAGTAGCGTTTCCTGGATTAGACTGAATAGGAAAAGCACCCATGACTATTGCTTCCAGCAATGTATTTGGCATTCCGTCAGAAATATTATTGCCAATATAGAGTACAGCCATACCCATCAATTCAAGTAATTCTTGATGTGAGAGACCATGCCTAGAATATATTTTATAGTTTAAGTTGTTTTCTTCAACATAATCAAATACAACCTTATGAGCTCCAAAAATAACAACATCATACTTTTCAGTTACTTCACTAGAGCTTTCCAAGGCTTTAACTATATTGAGCCCTCTTCCAAATAAGTGCTGGTAGCCTTTGATTAAAATTATTTTGCGCTTTTCTATTGGAAGTTTAAAATGCTCAAGTTGCTTTATTTTGTATCCTGTCCCTCCAGGAATTACACCTAAATAATTTCCTTTAAATCCTAATGACTTTGCCAAATAATAATCACGCATGCAGTCGGTATGCAAATAATCTATTCTTTGCAAAACGTTTTTTATCTTGAACTTGTGATTTCTTAAATCCTGATAATAATAAAGATCATTTCCCCAACAGGAATAAATCCATTTTATTCCGGAAAATTTATTCATTGTTTTTAAAATTGGATAAGAACAGCTCTGCATTTCGAAACTATGAATTACATCCGGTTTTATTTCCTTAATGATAGATTCTAAGGCCTCATTTTCTGTGACTTCTACAAGAGGCCTTATAAATTGATAAATGCCTGGTGCTTTTTTAGAAAGAAAATATTCTCCTTTCATATGGGATACTTTTCTTTTTTGCAAATTTGAAAATTGAGTTAAAGATTTCATGGCATTCAACTTCCCCTTATTTATTACATCATACCAAAACAGTTCAAAAGAAGTATCTTTCAGATTTTCAATCCAGCGTATTGCGTGAACAGAATGCATAGAAACAAAAAGTATTTTCATAGAATCATATTGGTTTCATAACGGTACCTGCCAGGCCGACAATCATGGTAGACCTATTAAAATTAACAGGTGGTTTATCTTTTTTATATAAAAATTGGATTATTGGCTTTAAAATAATCCGCATGGCTTTTTTCTTTTTTCCCCATAGGTGCATATTGACCCAAAGCCCGAGCATCTGCCCTACTGCAGCATTATAACCTCCCAAAGCCTTAATTTCAATATTTTCAAAACCTGCATTTTTAAATATTCGGTCTAAAGCATACGGCGTATATCTATAATAATCATTAGGCACTTCATGCAGAGACATTAAAAAAGGTACCGTAAAAAAGAAAATACCTCCGGGCTTTAAAACTCTCCTTACTTCTGCCAAATACTTTTCAGGATCGGGAACATGTTCTAAGACTTCTGTAGAAATAACTACATCAAATGATGCAGCTTCAAATGGCATAGTATTGCCATCCCACAAAACATCTGACTTTATTCCTTCATAATCAAGTCCAGTTTCAATATCCAATCCGGTATAGGAGTTTACATTTTTATTTTCTAAAATTATTTTTTTATAAGGCATTGATCCACATCCTGAATCTAAAATATGGCCTTGTAGGTTTGGAATTACATTTATTACAGCTTTCAAAATTTCTTTTCGTATGATATAGCTTTCAAGATTATCATATGATAGTGTAACATTAGTAAATTGGTTTATCATATATTGAAATATTTTTGTTGATTTCTTATTACTTGAACAAAGAATATCCTTTTTTGAATGTGATGTATGATAGATAACCTGTAAAAGCTTTACTTACTCCAATTAAATCGAATAACTGTAGCTGGACTATTATTAATTTCTTAAAAAAATAAAGGCTTCGATTACTACTTTCAACTAATGAAGTTCGAAGATAATAGTTAAATCTTCCCTTCATCCAAGTAAGCAAGGATTTTTTTTGGGACGAATCGCCATTTGATTTTACAATTACTAAATGTTTTTCTAAAGCTAAAATTTCTGAATCAATTTCGGAGTAATTCATCCAGTTTATTTCATGAGACAGCGAACTGGCATGAATACGGTATCTCAAGATTGGGCGATCGTCAAAGACAATATTGGGATTTTGGTAAAGCATTCTTAAATTAAAATCCCAGTCATCCATATTTCTGATGTTAGCATCAAAAAGTTCTGATTGTTTTTCGATGAAAGCGCGTTTCCATAAGGGCCCAGAAATAAAAAAAGCCACTTTTCCTCCTAGATAATCAGCAATTAAATTTGGACTGCTAATCTTACTTAGTTTCATATCTAATTTTTTTTCAAAATCTGCAAAAATGATTTTTGAAACTACTGCATCTGTTTTTTCAGTAATAATTTCAGATTGCATCAATAAAGCATTAGGCAATAATACATCATCACTGTCAAACCATTTGATAAAATCTCCCTTGCTTTTCATGAAACCAAAATTACGACAAGAATTAGGCCCTTTCTTTAAATACTCTGGCCTTAAAAAATATTTAAACCTTGGGTCTTTTTCAATATAGCTATTTATAATTTCAGCCGTAGTGTCAGTAGATCCATCATCAACGATAATACATTCCCAATTTTTATATGTTTGATTAATAATACTATCAAGGGTTTCATGAATTATATAACCCCTGTTAAAAGTCGGAATTATTATTGAAATAAGTTTGTCTATATTATTTCTCATGTGTAAACTAATTTCATGTAGGCATTTGATTTACCATTATTCGTAATTATTCCTTTCAACTGGTACTTGGCGCATTCTACTTACAGTATTACTTAAAATTAGTACACTATGTAGGGATATTATTTATAACTATGTAATAATAATATTATAAATTAATTTTAAACAACATTTTTTTTGCCTTTGATGAAAAGAAATAATATCCCTTTATATTTAAAAAATAATTATTCAAAAATTTTATTCCATGTAGAATAAAGTACTCCTTAGTAGACAAATTAATTTCCTCATTAAAGAGTCTTATTACCTTATTGATTGATTGCATAGTAACTTTGTATTGAACATGAGCTTTAATTTGACTGAAAAACTTCTGAATCAATTTATCCCGATAAACTATTTTTGTGTCCTTATCTAAAACAATAAATACCGTTTTGTAATATTCCAATAATGAATCTATGATGTTTTGATTTCCTTTTAAGTTATTATACTTATTAACATTTTCAATATCAGATCTATAATAACAATCCGTATAATCAATTGATAAATAGCTAGGTTTTAAGTAGTATAAAACCCTTAAATTAAATTCATCATCCTGAAAATTATGAATTTTTTCATTAAAAGCTATTTTATTTTTAATGAAGCTAGTTTTATAAATTGGTCTACACACATTCCAAGGCAATTTATGTGAAAAAATAAAATCGATTATAGTATCTTTTAGATTAAGGTTAACAACTTTCCTGTTTTCATCAATTTTGGGTTTAGTATGATAATCAAAGATCCCCATTGAAAAAACTAACATATCATAATCTGAATTTTTATTAATTTCAAAAACTCTATTTTCTAAACAATCCTCTTTTAATAAATCATCACTATCAAAAAACATTATAAAATCGCCTGTGGCTTTTTCGATTCCGTAATTCCGACAAGAATTAGCCCCTTTTGGTTTATCATTTGGCCTTGAAAAAATTTTAAATCTTGAATCTTCTTTTTCTATTTTTTTTACTAAATCTACTGAAAAATCTGTTGATTGATCATCAATGACAATACATTCCCAATGATAATAAGTTTGATTTTTAATACTATTAAGTGTCTCAGTTAATAGTATTTCACGGTTAAAAGTTGGAATTATAATAGAAACAAGATCATTATTCATCTAAATAATTTGAATTTAATTGCTTGTTAATATATCTGCTAATCTCAATTTGTTTTACAGCTTTCTTAAAAAAAATTAATTGTTTTAAGAACCCTATACCTCTTGTAAATTTAAAAGTTAGAAGATTATACAAAATTAATTTATAAATTTTCTTTTTTTCAATTGATTTGCTTATTATGCCAAAATCTACATTTATATCACCAAATTTGACTGCAATTTCCTTTTTATATTCTGCAAAATAGTGATGTGAGAATAATTTCGATTTTTTTAGCTTTGGTTTATGGCTGTCGTGTCTTATATATGCAGTAGGAACAACACCTATTTTCATTTTGTGGAATACTACTCTCTGACAAAAATTATTATCCTCTCCATAATGATAAAATAAAGGATCAAATCCTCCAATTTTTTTTATAGTATTTATTGGTAAAAGCCACGCTGCCGCCTGAACAAAACTTATTTCATAAACTGGTTTTAATTTATTCTTTAAAACAGCATCTGAATAGAAAGATTTCGAACTGTCTTTAGACATGAACTTAAAAAAAAGATCTTCTAAATTCTTACCTGAGTAATCTAATTGAACAGGACTTAAAATTCCATATTCTGGATGCAAATTTGAAATATTAATAAGATTTTTAATTGTATCTTTTTCTACAAAAGCATCTTGATTTAATAAAAAAACATAATCTGCTTTTTGATCTAAGGCATACTTTAAACCAATGTTATTTGCTTTTCCAAACCCTAAATTTTGCTTTTGTTCAAGTATTAATATATGAGGGAATTTTTTTTTAATTAACGATACTGTTTCATCCGTGCTATTATTATCTATAACAATAATTGAAATTATAATGGAGCTGTTTAAAAGACTATTTAAACATTCTTCAATCCATTTTAATCCATTATAAGTAATAATAATAATTATTATTTTTTTCATTTTAGATTAATGTTTTAATAGTAGCAATTTAAAAACTAGGAAAATTAATATTTTGCATCTTCTAATCCTTTTTATTTAGTAAAATTTTTATTGTTTTTTTCAATTCAAAAAAAGGTTTAACTATTAAATTGCCTATGCGGTATGAAGTAGAATCTCGAATTTTTATTTTGTTACTTTCTAAAACCAATTTACTAATATTTTCTCCGTTAAAGAAAGATGGTTTTATAGGGTACTGCTTTAAATCAGAAGCTATTACTATATTGTATAAAGGTTCATATATTTTTTTGCTAATACCCAGATTATCTCCATAATAAAGGTCAATATAATAGAATTGTTCATCTGCAACAAAAGAATTCAGATTATAAGATTTTTGGTAAAGAAAGAAAGCTTCTTCAAAATACTTTGATATCAAATCTTTGAATTCTTGCAAATAGAGTTCTTTAATATGAAATTTATTTTTTTGTCCAGTTTTATCAGAATAATATTCTTTATCTGGCGAAGACATTATTAAAATTCCATCAGAAGTTAAAACTCTTTTTATTTCGAGCATCATCTCATCATGTTGATCATGATGTTCAATAGTTTCAAAGCTTACAACAACATCAACACTATTGTTTTCAAGAGGAATTTTAGCAGCAGCTCCTTCAATGAATTTTAAATTATGGTTTTTATATTTTAATGTTGCATTTTTTATGGAAGTAGCATCTATGTCAACGCCATAAACCAATTCAGCTTTTGAAGATAATAAAAAGGACCCATATCCTTCACCGGAAGCTATATCTAATACTTTTTTATTTTTTATAAAATCTAATGCAATTGCATATCGGTGCAAGTGTTCTACTGTAACATCACCATAATTATAAAATTCTAATCTTTCGCCGGTGCTAATTTTATTTAAAGTTCCCATTTTAAATTTGGTCTAATAATTCCTGGAAAATCACTACTATAACTTCCCCTAACACTTTCTTCTCCTAATTCATCAATAACATTAAAACCAACAATATCTAGCTCATGGAATTCTACATGAAATGGTTGGTACCGCATTATTGCAAAACTGCACGAATAATTTCCTTCTGCTAATAAATTTCCAGGAATTAATATTGCTTTTTTATGGATACCAACTGGTAAGGCTTTTTTAAGAGTTTCCGAATCTTTATCGTGTGAGCTCAAAATATGAATATTATGTGAATTAAAAAGGTTGAAGCCGTGGGTGAAACGTTCATTTTCCTTAGTAATTTCATAGCTGAATTCAATTTTTATATCATTTGTAATGCTGTGATTTAGCTCAATATTTTTCGAAACGCCAAGCACTTTTACTTCAAGTAATTTTAAAAAATCAGTTTTAGGTGCCGTTTTATTAGGCCATGATTTATAAGCTGTAGTATCTTTATCTTCAAGGTGTTTTTCGATAACGTAATTTATTCCGCCCTCAAACTTAATTTCTCCATTCTCCAACACGATCCCCCTCGTACATAAACTTTTCACTGCCGCCATATTGTGGCTTACAAAAATAACAGTCCTGCCCTCCCCTTTAGAAATATCCTGCATTTTGCCTAAAGCCTTTTTCTGGAACTCTGCATCTCCTACCGCCAGGACTTCATCTATAATAAGGATTTCAGGTTCTAAAAATGCCGCTACAGCAAAAGCGAGACGAACTGTCATACCGCTACTGTATCTTTTTACAGGCGTATCAATATAACGTTCACAACCAGAGAAATCAATGATTTCTCCTAATTTTGCAGTAATTTCTTTTTTGGTCATTCCTAAAATAGCACCGTTTAAATAAATA
>DASVUQ010000081.1:0-6877 GCA_036386975.1 Flavobacterium sp.
CAGGACCTATGAGAAACACGGCATAAAGATGAAGAGCTACGTGGCAGTTCAAAAAAAGCTGTTGACAATGATATATCATTTATGGAAGAAGAATCAGGCTTTTGATGCGAATTATCAGATAAATATCCAAGAAGGGGAGCAAAAGCTATCCTCTCAGGCAGGTGGCTTCGAAGAAGACAAATTGGAAAAAAATAGCCCCAATATACTAATTGAGGCTACACAAGGTAAACATCCGGTAAATAATCGCAGGAAGCTTCCTCTCAGTTATACAAATATAGAAAAATTAACAAAATAAATTAGGAACTAAAGATAGTACCTGTACGAGGTTCTCTTGCACCATTATTTACATCTGTAAGTTCTTCACTCGCGGAAATTTGTTTTAGTCCATTTACAACTAAAACAGGGCTTCCTCCTATTGCCGTATTGGCATTCCAAAGTGTTGCCCCGGCAGGAAAAGTAGTGCTGGGTTGTGGTTGTGGCGCGGTATTCCCTATTGTCCCATTGCCAGAATTTTGACTTGGTGATGGGTAAGAATAAGTAGTATTTAGTGCTCCGACATTATAGATCCACGCTACATCCGGCTGATTGTTATTAAGTATACCAAAAGCACCACGAGTAGGAAAATAGGGAGTTGATGTCCCATTATAGGTGCGGTTAACTATTTTTATATTGGGTGAAATAACAGAACCATTATTACTTACCAGACTTAAGTTTTGATTTCCTGAGAAAAAACCTCCATTGATAATAGCAAAAACAGGTTCTGTTTCATCTTGCACAAATTGAGGCAGTGTCTTTGAAGCTCCATTTCCTGAGACGGCCTTTAATTCGATATCTCCATCAGCAAGATTAGCAATCATATAATATGCTTTCAATGGGGATCCGCCTGGTAATCCTGTAGTTGTCTGGTATACTTCAACAGTATTTGGTAAATTAGTATTTAGTGAAGTCGGCTTTGTCCATTGCAGCGAAATTTGGGCAAAAAATGTTTGTGAAAAGCTAAATAATAATAGTAATAACAAATGCTTTTTTAAGTAGTTGCTGTTCATCTATATGTCTTTTAAATTTCTGACAAATTTATCCTTAGCATGTTATGATAATTTATTATTACTATTATCAAACTGTTATTTGTACATTAAATAAAAGAACTATAATTGTCGATTTTTTTTGATCCGGCTGAAGTGGTCTCGGAGAGTAGAAGCAATAAGGATTGTAGAATAACTTATTTAACGTGAGTTCGATATAAGAACTGAAAAAATCGAGGTATTTCCTTTGAAAAAAGAGATAGATTTAATACATTTAAGTGTCTGAAAACCAAATGTATATATAAAATCTATCTCTATGTTATCTGAAGCTAAAATTACTGAAATTTACTTTATTATCGACGAATTCTGCAAGGATTTTGACAAAGTAATCTCTGATCATAGTTTAAAAGCTAATACAACTAAAAGACAAAGAAACAGGACCTTTACCCTTTCTCAAAGTGAAGTGATGACCATTTTAGTACTTTTTCACTACGGAAGTTTTAACAACTTAAAGCATTTTTATCTCCACTACGTTCAAAAGCATATGAAAAATGAGTTTCCACAAACAGTCTCTTACAACCGCTTTGTAGAATTACAAAAAAAAGCCATTATCCCATTAGGGGTTTTTATAAAAACACTGGCATTAGGGAAATGTACCGGTATTTCTTTTATTGATTCCACACCTTTGAGGGTTTGCCATATTAAAAGGGAAAAACAGCATAAAACCTTTAAAGCCATAGCACAAAAAGGGCAGTGTTCCATAGGCTGGTTCTTTGGCTTTAAATTGCACCTGGTCATTAATGATAAAGGCGAAATCCTTGATTTTATCATCACTCAGGGAAATATAGATGACAGAAAACCATTGCAAGACATGAAACTACACAAGAATATTTTTGGAAAACTATATGGTGACAAAGGATATATAAGCAAAGATTTGTTTGAAAAACTATTTGTAGATGGGGTACATTTAATAACAAAGATCAGAAAGAATATGAAAAATGCCCTGATGCTAATGCATGATAAAATAGCATTAAGGAAAAGAGCTTTGATTGAAACTGTAAATGATGAACTAAAAAATATATGCCAGATAGAACATACAAGACACAGATCATTCCATAACTTTATAACAAATCTATTATCAGGGCTTATTGCATACTCATTCTTCCCCAAAAAACCTTCTATCAACCTAAGTCACGAATTTGTTGACCTCAAAAGAAAGGCTGCTTAGGTCGAACTCACGTTATTTAATCCGGCGTAGAAGGAATTTCGATCCTCCTATCTCCTGTTCCTTTGGCAAATGTAATGTTAAAATAAAGGGTTCTTTCACTTGGAGAAGTTGAATTCAAATATTCGAATTTATCAATTATGATATGATCCTTCAATTCATCATACAAGAGATCTACTTTGGATTCTTCAATTTCAATTGTAATTGTTAATGAAATATCTGAGAAGAGCTTAAAGTCGATTATGTCCCCATACTTTGAAATAATATTCTGAATTGTATTATTGCTGAGTACCGTTCTTCATGGCTATATGCCGTCCAAAGAATATTTCTCATATAACTACTCTAATTAATTCTTCCTTGCTTATTTGGCACTCAATGCATTCATTAATGTCTCTTTATCTGTTTTGGAAACAGATATTTGTTTTTGTTTCACTTTTATAATATTACCTTCAATTATTGTTATATGGGATAGATTAACTATAAATAGTGTGGACCTTAATAAATTTGTTGGAAGGTAATTTTTCTTCCAATTCGCATAATTTATCTGTACCATTATTGTATTTGCTTTTGCGTATGCACTTTTATGCAATCCACGTACCCGTCGAAAAATACTATTTCAGAGAAGTAATATTTGTATAAAGTTTATTATCATATATTTGACATACTAGAGTTATATTCAAGTTGAGAATTAAACGGAGTATTGCCCTTATCGCTATTTGCTTTAAAAAGACTCACCAATAAATAAGTAAAAGCCGCCACCTTCCTTAGTAACTGCATAATCTAACCGTGTCCAGATATCTTTTTTGGGAAACAATAAAAAACGTAAACCAGCACCAGCAGAAAATTTTAAATTTGGAACAGCTAATTTGTTAATTTCATTAAAAACAGTCCCTGTACCTGCAAATGCAACAGCTCCAATTCTGTTTGTAAAGCCAAGAGGAATGGGTAAAAAACGATATTCCATCTGAGCAGCCAATTGGTGATTATCCCTATACCTACCATAATAATAACCCCGCATTATACTTTCGCCACCCAATTGTGCCAATTGATTGAATGGAACATCCCCAAAATTAAACTGTCCCAAGAGCTGGGCAGCGAATACATTGCGCTTACCCATGGGTTTATAAATTCGGGTATCTGAATAGATTGAGGTAAATTTATAAGTACTTCCCCATGCTGGGTTAGAATGTAAAAAAGCCAACTCCGAAAAAAATCCGTCCCGAACATTTAAAACATTATGTCTGTTATCTTGAACCAAACCTATCCCAAAACCCAAATTATTAGATCCATTACTACCCAGCGGAAGCTCAAAAGTAGTATTAGCAGGATCTGCTACAACAAAATCAACGGCAGACAGACTCTGATAATCTACTTCAAAACCTAAAAATAAATTTTTCTTTAATTTTCTCAGAACACGTTCCTTTATCAAAATTTGAGTGGCATCAACCCTTGCGGTATAATCTTCGGGTGTATTTGTTCCCATACCGTGATAATATAATGGAAAACTTTGAAAACGCAATTTGCCTAATAAAAACCAACGATCCTTATCGGTATAGATGGCATGGTCAAACCACAAACCGTATTGATTTTCTAAAGTAAAAAAAGTGAACCCATTGATTTCGCTTAACCTATTTGTAGTATCGCGTTTCGCATAGTAAACATACAAAGAGCTTAAGCCTATTTCCCATGTTGTTTCCGGTGCATAAGCTAAAGTAGGATATACTAAAAGCTGTGGCTGTTCTATAGGGCTTTTGTTATTAATGAGATTATCAAAGTATTTTTTAAAGAAACTTTGAGCGTTTGAACTACTTACATTTCCAATTAAACCTATTATTATACAGATTTGTAAAACGCTATGTCTCATACGTTGTAATTAAAATTAATATATTGAAGATGTTCGATAAAAACATACGATACTAGTGCTTTATGTGATGGAATCACTTGACTTAGGTCAATAAATACAACTGGGTTAACTTTCTCCATATATGGTTAGTTGGGTTGGCGTTATACCGAGATAAGATGCAACGTAATATTGGGGAATTTGTTGTTCAAGTTGTAGATATTCTTTACGGAAGTTGCAATCGCTCGCTCCACTGAAGTTCTTTTGGCAGTTCCTGATTACTAAATTCGAGATGAACAACTCTTCTTCTAGCATTATTTGTTGTTCTGTTAGAAGCTTATGACGCTTGGCGAGGTTGGGGCTGATAAACATTTTCGTAAAGAAAATGTACCGGCGACCTAAACACAGCCCTATTGCACTTAGCGTGTGTTATAGCAGGTGTTGATTATTTATTAGCTAACGGTTCACATCTTTCAAAATACAGCGTATCCATCTTTCTTTCGTCAAATGACATTATTAGTTTTTTATCGCTAAGAAAATAAACTGGAGAATTTGAACCTGCGATACACCCTCTCCCAAAACTTAATGTGCTGGATTCTAGTTTCCAATTGTACTGGATGATTGAGTCAAGATAATTTTCTTTGAAAATCCTCGCAGTTCCGTCGGTTGATAAGTGAATTGTGAAATTATTTGAATAACCAGCATTTATTAATCGAACTGGTTTATATGTAGCATTGGTTAATTTCCACCATCCAGACAAATTTTTTATCTCGATACTTTTAGAGAGATTTTTTTTCTTCTCTGACTGGATACTTTCCCTCTTGCAACTCAAACAGAAAATGAGGAGGAAAGCTAAAATCGATATGCGCATAGTCTGGTTGTCTAGTTGATTTTTGATACGCTTGCCTATAACGTTCTCGCGCTACAAGCAGTTTGGGATTAAGTAAGCCTAATCTTCGGATAAACAAAAATTTATCTGACACAAAACCATCTTAAAATTAAGCCTAAACCCAAATTGCTTATAGCGTGTGTTGTGCGATGTTTTTTATTTTTAAAATGTTTCTATTATCCAATTTAGGCAAACTTCGGAATCCATAATTGACCAAGAATGTGGATTTTTCGTTCCGTCTAATCGAACTCCTTTTCCTTGGCTAACTATTACTTTAGCGTTTTCATTTCCCATTATTTTTAATTGGTTTATCATTGAGATTATATCAATTCCATTCCAATCATTTAAATCACGATGTCTTTGGTTAATTAACCAATCTGTATCCAAATCGGTAAACATTAAAAGAGGCATTTTTTTTAAATATTTTGCGTTTCCGCCATCTTTTGCTCCGTAAGAATAAATAGAATTTTCTATATACTTTTCAGGAAATTTTTCTGGAGATCCTCCATAAATACTGTCCCAATTATTCTTCATCCATTTTGCTTCATCTACTGCAGGCTTAAAAATATTTCTTTCGATTTCTCTTTCGCAATATTTATAAAATCTTGCTTGGTCTAAAGGTGCGTCTAATGCAAAAACTCCTTTTGGAATTAGAAAAAACTTTTCAGGATTTTTAGTTGCCTTTTCAGCGTAAGTTAAAGAAATCATTGCACCACTTGAAAGCCCACCGATTATAAATTTATCTTTCGATACATTATGCTTTACAACAATTTCACTGAAAATTTTATCTAGTAATTTGAATTCTGCTTCTCGATTATCTGTTCCCCAATTTAATGATGGAACAATTACCATAATTCCCTTTTCAACTGCTATTTTTTGAAGAGTTATTTGTTTTAATGTATTTTCAACGAGTTCTCCACCAGAAGGAATAATAACTAAAACACCTTTAATACTAATTTTTGGTAAATATTTATAATAAAATAATTCTGTAGAATTTTCATCATTAATGTACAGTTCGGAATTATCTGTTTTTGAAACGGATAATTTTTCAAATTCTTGTGCTTTACAAGATAAAAGATTAAAAATTAGAGCAATAATTAATATGTTTTTCATTTTTCGTGTTTTTCGGTCAAAATATCGCACAACTTGTTTATATGTCTGACGATATCAGACATATCCATCCAAAAGTGTTGTATAGGTCTGACTAATGTAAAATTATAGCATCTGCTACTTCCTAAAGCGAAGTTATAAAAACTATCTGCTTTCTTAAGATATACGGCTAAATATTATTTGCTATAGCTAGCATTTTATTACTATACCGTTTTATGTAAAAAATTAAACATCACAAAAGTAACAAAATTTAATACAAGAAAAAGCTATACAACCTACTCCAAAACCAACACTTTCTTTTGAACAATAATAAGCTAACAACGACCGCAATTCACCGGTTGTTGTTTTTGTAGAAGCTTTTATTTCAAAATTCTATTTAGGTATATATTGTGAATTGTTTCAAGCGCTACAGTAGTTGAATGTTCGTGATAATAATCACCTATTAAATTAGATGACCTATAATTTTGAGTGCCACAAAAATATCTCATATTTTGAAATAAAAAAGCAGTTGTATTTTTAATTCCATCCTTTACTATCGTAACTAATCAATGAAGTATTGGACAAATAAATAAGGATTTAACCATTTCTTAGAATCTTGTCTGCGAGTTTTGGCCACAGCCTGCTAATTAGTGTAATAGCTTTAATTTGCCAATATAACTCTCTACTTTAGATTCATCAATTTCAATTGTAATTGTTAATGAAATATCTGAGAAGAGCTTAAAGTCGATTATGTCCCCATACTTTGAAATAATATTCTGAATTGTATTATTGCTGAGTACCGTTCTTCATGG